>NZ_CP097800.1:4092500-4392500 GCF_000612545.2 Streptomyces sp. PCS3-D2
GAGGGAATGGTGAAAAGTACCGCGGGAGCGGAGTGAAATAGTACCTGAAACCGTGTGCCTACAAGCCGTGGGAGCGTCGGATGCAGCTTGCTGTATCTCGTGACTGCGTGCCTTTTGAAGAATGAGCCTGCGAGTTAGCGGTGTGTAGCGAGGTTAACCCGTGTGGGGAAGCCGTAGCGAAAGCGAGTCCGAATAGGGCGTTTGAGTTGCACGCTCTAGACCCGAAGCGGAGTGATCTAGCCATGGGCAGGTTGAAGCGGAGGTAAGACTTCGTGGAGGACCGAACCCACCAGGGTTGAAAACCTGGGGGATGACCTGTGGTTAGGGGTGAAAGGCCAATCAAACTCCGTGATAGCTGGTTCTCCCCGAAATGCATTTAGGTGCAGCGTCGTGTGTTTCTTGCCGGAGGTAGAGCACTGGATAGGCGATGGGCCCTACCGGGTTACTGACCTTAGCCAAACTCCGAATGCCGGTAAGTGAGAGCACGGCAGTGAGACTGTGGGGGATAAGCTCCATGGTCGAGAGGGAAACAGCCCAGAGCATCGACTAAGGCCCCTAAGCGTACGCTAAGTGGGAAAGGATGTGGAGTCGCAGAGACAACCAGGAGGTTGGCTTAGAAGCAGCCACCCTTGAAAGAGTGCGTAATAGCTCACTGGTCAAGTGATTCCGCGCCGACAATGTAGCGGGGCTCAAGCGTACCGCCGAAGTCGTGTCATTGCAGCAATACTCCCAACGGAGGCTGTGATGGGTAGGGGAGCGTCGTGTGCCGGGTGAAGCAGCAGCGGAAGCTAGTTGTGGACGGTTCACGAGTGAGAATGCAGGCATGAGTAGCGATACACACGTGAGAAACGTGTGCGCCGATTGACTAAGGGTTCCTGGGTCAAGCTGATCTGCCCAGGGTAAGTCGGGACCTAAGGCGAGGCCGACAGGCGTAGTCGATGGACAACCGGTTGATATTCCGGTACCCGCTTTGAAACGCCCAATATCGAATCAGGCGATGCTAAGTCCGTGAAGCCGTTCCGGACCCTTCGGGGAATGGAAAGTGGTGGAGCCGACGAACCAGACTTGTAGTAGGTAAGCGATGGGGTGACGCAGGAAGGTAGTCCAGCCCGGGCGGTGGTTGTCCCGGGGTAAGGGTGTAGGCCGAGGGGTAGGTAAATCCGTCCCTCATGAAGGTTGAGACCTGATGCCGAGCCGATTGTGGCGAAGTGGATGATCCTATGCTGTCGAGAAAAGCCTCTAGCGAGTTTCATGGCGGCCCGTACCCTAAACCGACTCAGGTGGTCAGGTAGAGAATACCGAGGCGTTCGGGTGAACTATGGTTAAGGAACTCGGCAAAATGCCCCCGTAACTTCGGGAGAAGGGGGGCCATTCCTGGTGATGAGTCTTGCACTCTGAGCTGGGGGTGGCCGCAGAGACCAGCGAGAAGCGACTGTTTACTAAAAACACAGGTCCGTGCGAAGCCGTAAGGCGATGTATACGGACTGACGCCTGCCCGGTGCTGGAACGTTAAGGGGACCGGTTAGTGACCTTTCGGGGTTGCGAAGCTGAGAACTTAAGCGCCAGTAAACGGCGGTGGTAACTATAACCATCCTAAGGTAGCGAAATTCCTTGTCGGGTAAGTTCCGACCTGCACGAATGGCGTAACGACTTCTCGACTGTCTCAACCATAGGCCCGGTGAAATTGCACTACGAGTAAAGATGCTCGTTTCGCGCAGCAGGACGGAAAGACCCCGGGACCTTTACTACAGTTTGATATTGGTGTTCGGTTCGGCTTGTGTAGGATAGGTGGGAGACTTTGAAGCATCAACGCCAGTTGGTGTGGAGTCGCCGTTGAAATACCACTCTGGTCGTGCTGGATGTCTAACCTCGGTCCGTGATCCGGATCAGGGACAGTGTCTGATGGGTAGTTTAACTGGGGCGGTTGCCTCCTAAAGGGTAACGGAGGCGCCCAAAGGTTCCCTCAGCCTGGTTGGCAATCAGGTGTTGAGTGTAAGTGCACAAGGGAGCTTGACTGTGAGACCGACGGGTCGAGCAGGGACGAAAGTCGGGACTAGTGATCCGGCGGTGGCTTGTGGAAGCGCCGTCGCTCAACGGATAAAAGGTACCCCGGGGATAACAGGCTGATCTTCCCCAAGAGTCCATATCGACGGGATGGTTTGGCACCTCGATGTCGGCTCGTCGCATCCTGGGGCTGGAGTCGGTCCCAAGGGTTGGGCTGTTCGCCCATTAAAGCGGTACGCGAGCTGGGTTTAGAACGTCGTGAGACAGTTCGGTCCCTATCCGCTGTGCGCGTAGGAATATTGAGAAGGGCTGTCCCTAGTACGAGAGGACCGGGACGGACGAACCTCTGGTGTGCCAGTTGTCCTGCCAAGGGCATGGCTGGTTGGCTACGTTCGGGAGGGATAACCGCTGAAAGCATCTAAGCGGGAAGCCTGCTTCAAGATGAGTATTCCCACCTCCTTGAGAGGGTAAGGCTCCCAGTAGACGACTGGGTTGATAGGCCAGATGTGGAAGCCCGGTAACGGGTGGAGCTGACTGGTACTAATAGGCCGAGGGCTTGTCCTCAGTTGCTCGCGTCCACTGTGTTAGTTCTGAAATAACGAACGGCTGTGATTACATGCCAGCGTTCTAAATTTCATAGTGTTTCGGTGGTCATAGCGTTAGGGAAACGCCCGGTTACATTCCGAACCCGGAAGCTAAGCCTTTCAGCGCCGATGGTACTGCAGGGGGGACCCTGTGGGAGAGTAGGACGCCGCCGAACAATTTTTATGGGGAAGCCCCGTACCTTCTGGTACGGGGCTTTTCCGCGTTCACCAACAGTGAGCCTTTTCGCAACCTCAGGTCGAGGCGTGGCGAGGGCCGGACGGAGCGCTGCTCGATGATGGCGCTGCCGAGCGGAATCACGGGTGAAGTCCGGAGGCCGGGTCGTTAGGCTCTCCGCCCATGGACGAACAGCACGTGCTACGCCCGGTGCGGGCCGACGACTGGGAGAAGGTCAAGGAGCTGAGGATCGCCGGGCTCAAGGACCCGGTGGCACCCGTGGCCTTCCTGGAGACGGTGGAGCAGGCCGAGGGGCACCCCGACGAGTTCTGGCAGAGGCGGGCCGAGGGGGCGTCGCACGGGCGGGTGGCCCGGCAGTTCGTCGCGGAAGCCGCCGACGGGCGGTGGGTGGGTACGGTGTCCGTGCTCGTCGAGGAGGGCGGGACCGTCGACTTCTTCGACCAGTCCGTCGAACGGACGCAGGGACACATCGTGGGTGTGTTCGTACGGGCCGAGCAGCGGGGGACCGGACTCACCGAGGCCCTGTTCGCGGCCGCGCTGGAGTGGGCCTGGGGGCTGCAGGAGCCGGCGTTGGAACACGTACGGCTCTTCGTGCACGAGGACAACGCGCGGGCCGGCGCCTTCTACCGGAAGTACGGTTTCGAGGCGACGGGGACCGTGCTGCCCGTGCCCGGGAACCCGGCTGCCAAGGAACTGGAGTACGTGATCCGGCGGCCTGCCACTGCTTAGAACTCGGCTCCGGGCCAACGGGAGCGGGCCTGCTCGCGGCTGCGGCACAGGGCGAGGACGGGGAGCGTGTCGCCGGTCAGCAGCTCGGGGAGCCGGGGGATCGGGGCCACGGCCGCCACGTCGTCCAGCACGAGGGAGAGTGGTGGGTCGAGCCGACCGTGGGATGACCGTGCGGCCATGCGGCGGCCGTGCTCGACCACGTGAGAGGCGAGTGCGGTCAGCAACGGCATCGCACCCGGGTGGGTGCGAGGGTCCTCCAGAGCTTCACCCACCACATACAGGGTTCCCCCCTCGGCCAGGAACGAAGCCAGAGTGAGCGAATCCGTTCGGTTCTTGTTGCAGACCTCCCGGATGTGGATGGAGGTCAGGCAGGAGAGGGCACGAGCCGTCAGGTTCAGTGCGAGCTCCCGGCGTTCCGGGTGCGCGGTGAGGGCGCTCTCCAGTTCGCCGGCTGCGCCGGCCGCGGCCTGGGGGTGGGTGCGCAGGATGCGTACGGGGTCCTGGGCGCTGGCGCCCTGGGCCCAGCGGTGGAGTTGTTTGAACGGCCGGTCGTCGAGGTCGGCCGCCTGGAGCCAGCTGCGCAGGAGCGTTTCGGCGGTGTCGGCCACGGCTGTGTCCATCCGGGCCTGTGGGCGTACGGGGGCCAGCAGGGCGGCCGCGCGGGCGGCGGCGGTGTCGCGGTCGGCGCATCCCTCGGCGGGATTCCAGTGCATGCGGGCCGGGGTGTCGCACAGGTGGGAGGGGTCGTAGAGGAGGACCGGGCCGAGTTTGGCGCGGGCGTCCTTGGTCTCGGCCCAGAGGGCGGGGGAGGAGGTCACGACCAGGGCGGCCCCCTCCGTTTCGCCGATGCGGGCTGCCGCGGCGCGCAGCCGGTCGTCTGGACCGCCGTAGGCGATCTTGTGCGTGCTGTCGTGCGGGGCAGGGGCAGGGGCAGGGGCGGTGGCGACGGGGGCGGGTGCCGGCCGGGGTGCGTAGCCGAAGCCGTAGCGGTAGGCCTCGTCGGTCGGGCCGGCGTGGGTCGCCGGCGGGCCCGGAGGGGCTGTTGCCGGGACCGGCGCCGCGGACGGTGCGGCGGCGGGACGGGAGGCGGCCGGCGTCGGCTGCGCGGGCGCGGGTGCCAGGAGGGTGACGGGCTCCGGCGCCTCCTTGGACTGCGGGGGCAGGGACGGCGGCTCGTGCGGTACGGGGGTCCGGGCGGCCTGCCGGGCCCGAGCGCGGCGCGCTTTGGTACGGGCCACCACACCGATCACGAACACCGTCAGGACGAAGAGGACCAGCAGCTGGCTGACGAACAGGCCCCAGAACAGGCCCCAGCCGGACAGGGCCGCGGGGTCGGTGTCGGGCCAGGCCGCCGGGATGTCGTGAGGCTGCGCCGTCAGGGCGCGGACGGCCGCCGGGGTCCGGGTGAAGGTGACGCTGTCGGGCCAGGAGCCCCTTGCGAAGAGGGCGGCCAGGCCGGTGGCCGTCCAGACGAGGACGGCCAGGCCGAGGAGGAAGGCCAGGAGGGCTACCAGCAGGCCGTCCGGGATCCCGCCGCCGCGGGTGGAGGGATCCGTACGTCGTGCGTCGTGCATGGTCAGGCCACCGTGGTCGCGGATCCGGGGCTGCCGCTGCCGCGGCTGCGTTCGATGGACAGGGCGCGTTCCTCCGCTTCCAGCTCGGCGGCGAGGAGGTCCGCGGGGAGGCCGGCCGAGGCGGAGGACTCGGTCATGGCGCGGTCGGTGAAGACCAGGGGGCGTTCGGCTTCGGTGATCAGGTGTTTGACGACCTGGACGTTGCCGTTGACGTCCCAGACGGCGATGCCGGGCGTGAGGGTCGGGATGATCTCGACGGCCCAGCGGGGCAAGCCCAGTACGCGGCCCGTGGCGCGGGCCTCGTCGGCTTTCTGAGCGTAGATGGTGCGGGTGGAGGCCATCTTGAGGATGGCCGCGGCCTCACGGGCGGCGGCGCCGTCGACGACGTCGGAGAGGTGGTGGACGACGGCGACGAAGGAGAGGCCGAGGCGGCGGCCGAACTTCAGGAGGCGCTGGAACAGCTGCGCGACGAAGGGGCTGTTGATGATGTGCCAGGCCTCCTCGACGAGGAAGATGCGCTTCTTGCGGTCGGGCCGGATCCAGGTGTGCTCCAGCCACACGCCGACGATCGCCATGAGGATGGGCATGGCGATGGAGTTGCGGTCGATGTGGGAGAGGTCGAAGACGATCAGTGGCGCGTCGAGGTCGATACCGACGGTCGTGGGGCCGTCGAACATGCCGCGCAGGTCGCCGTCGACCAGGCGGTCGAGGACGAGTGCCACGTCGAGGCCCCAGGCCCGGACATCGTCTATGTCGACGTTCATGGCGAGCGCGGACTCGGCCTCGGGGTGGCGCAGTTGTTCCACGATGTCGGTCAGGACGGGCTGGCGGTCCCGGATGCTGTCGACGACGTGGGCGTGGGCGACCTTGAGGGCGAAGCCGGCGCGTTCGTCGAGGCCGTGGCCCATGGCCACTTCGATGATGGTGCGGAGCAGTGCGAGCTGGCCGGTCGTGGTGATGGCCGGGTCGAGGGGGTTGAGGCGGATCCCGGAGTCGTTGGCGGCGATCGGGTCCAGGCGGATGGGGGTTATTCCCAGCTGCTGGGCGATCAGGTTCCATTCGCCGACGCCGTCCTCGCCCTGGGCGTCGAGGACGACGACCTGCCGGTCCTTGAAGCGGAGCTGGCGCAGGACGTAGGTCTTCTCCAGGGCCGACTTGCCGTTGCCGGATTCGCCGAGGACCAGCCAGTGGGGGGCCGGGAGCTGCTGGCCGTACAGCTGGAAGGGGTCGTAGATGTAGCCCTTGCCGCTGTAGACCTCGCGGCCGATGATGACGCCGGAGTCGCCGAGGCCGGGGGCCGCGGTGGGCAGGTAGACGGCTTGCGCCTGCCCGGTGGAGGTGCGTACGGGCAGGCGCGTGGTTTCGACTTTGCCGAAGAGGAAGCTGGTGAAGGCGTCCGTCAGCGCTGTCATGGGATCTCGCATGGGCGGCTTTCCCTCCAGCTAGCGTCGGATGCCGGTGGCGAACGGCAGGGTGTTGACGAAGGCGCGGTGGTGCTCGCGGTCGCACCACTCCAGCTTCAGGTAGGACTTGCCGGCCGAGGCGCGGATGGTGCGCTTGTCGCGGGCGAGGGCCTCCGGTGAACGCGAGGACACCGTGATGTACCCGACCAGGTTGACTCCGGCAGCGCCGCTGGCGAGATCTTCACCCCTCTGGTCGAGTCGACCGTGTGCGGCGATGTCGCGGGGGTCGACGGTGCGGTTCATCTTGGCGGCGCGGGAGGCGTCGGCCTCGTCGTTGGTCTTCTCGGTGAGCATGCGCTCGATGGCCACCTCGGTGGGTTCCAGGTCCATGGTGACGGCGACGGTGCGGATGACGTCGGGGGTGTGGACGAGGAGCGGGGCGAGGAAGTTCACGCCGACGGGGGTCATGGGCCATTCCTTGACCCAGGCGGTGGCGTGGCACCAGGGGGCGCGGGTGGAGGACTCACGGGTCTTGGCCTGGAGGTAGGTGGGTTCCACCGCGTCGAGTTCGGCCGGCCAGGCGTTGCGCTTGGTCATGGCCTGGATGTGGTCGATGGGGTGGTCGGGGTCGTACATGGAGTGCACGAGGGAGGCGAGGCGGCCCTGGCCGAGGGGCTGGCGGACGCGGATGTCGGCCTCGGCGAGGCGGGCGCAGATGTCGGTGAGCTCGCGGGCCATGACGATAGCGAGGCCGGCGTCCCGGTCGAGCTTGCGGCCCTTGCGGGGGGTGGCGGCGCGGGCGATGGTGACGGCTTCGGCAGCCAGGTCGCGGGTGTAGTGCATGCAGGCGACGAGGTAGGCGCGGTGCTGCTCGGAGGAGGTGGACACCATCGACTGGAGTTGGTCGTAGGAGTCGCGCAGCCAGACGGGGGCCTGGGTGTCGCCGCGCTGGGCGACGTCCTTGGCGTGGGCGTCGGGGTCGGCGGGCAGGGTGCGGGCGAGCATCTGGAGGCGGGTGACGAAGCCGTCGCCGTTGGCCACGTGCTTGAGGAGGGTGCCGAAGCGGTCGACGAGAGCTTCCTGGTCCTCGCTGTCGCGCAGGCCGACGCCGGGGCCCTCGATCTCGATGGCGGCGGTGACGGTGCGGCGGTCGGCGTGCAGGAGCACGGCGATCTCGTCGGGGCCGAAGGGGGCGGCGAGCCAGTTGATGCGGCCGATGCCGGGGGGCGGGCCGACCTCGACCTCACGGCCGTCGGCGGCGCGGACGCCGGCTTCCATGGCGCCGGATCGGTAGGTGGTGCCGCGGCGGAGGGTGCGTTTGTAGCTGCGGCTGATCTCGAACCAGCGGTAGAAGGTGCGGCCCTTGTACGGGACGTACACGGCGGCGAGCGCGAGCGCGGGGAAGCCGACGAGGCTGACGATGCGCAGGGTGAGGTCGGGGACGAGCAGTCCGCTCATCATGCCGAAGAACGCCCCCGTGATGATGAGGGCGATCTCGCCGGTCTCGCGGTTCTTGCCGACGATCGCGTTCGGCCGGGCGCGGCCGATGAGATACGTGCGGCGGGGCGCGACCGGGTGCAGCTGGTGGGACTGGGTCGTCAACGCCCGTCACCTCCTGTGTTCCTCGTGCTCGAGCTCGTGCGGGGCGGGGGTGCGGCGGAGGGGACAGATCCGCCGCCGCCCCCGCCGCCGGTGGTGGGGCGGCTGCTGTGGGCGGCCACGCCTCCGGAGAGGGGGTTGGCGGGGCGGGGCGCGCTGCCGCCGCCTTCGCCTCCGCGGTCGCCTCCGCGGTGTGCGCCGCGGCTGCTGTGGGTCTTGATGCCCTGGGAGACGAGGGAGGCCGGGGAGCTGATGACGGCGGCGGCCTGGGCGCCGTCGGTGGCCTTGCTGCGGTTCGAGCGGGCGGAGGCGATCTCGTCGCCGAAGCCGGGGACGAAGCGGTAGATCATCGCGGAGGCGAAGATCGCCAGCAGGATGATGGAGAGGCCGGTGACGACGGCGGAGAAGGCGTTCGGGCCCTGTTCCCCGGTGAGGGCGCCGGCGAGGCCGAGGACGATGACGATGACCGGCTTCACGAGGATGACGGCGATCATGATGCCGGCCCAGCGGCGGACGTGGCCCCAGAGGTTGCGGTCGACGAGTCCCGAGTAGACGACGACGCCGAGGAGGGCGCCGACGTAGAGGAGGGCTGCGCGGATGAAGAGTTCGAGGAAGAGGATGCCGGCGGCGAGGACGGTGACGAGGGAGACGACGATCAGCATGATCGGGCCGCCGCCGATGTCGTTGCCCTTCTTGAGGGCCTCGGAGAAGGAGCCGAAGAAGACGTCGGTCTGGCCGCCGGTTGCGGAGGCGATGACCTCGGTGACGCCGTCGGTGGCGGAGACGACGGTGTAGAGGATCAGGGGGGTGAAGGCGGAGGCCAGGACGGTGAGCCAGAGGAAGCCGATGGCCTCGGAGAGGGCGGTGGTGAGGGGGACGCCGCGGACGGCACGCTTGGCGACGGCGAAGAGCCACAGGACGAGCGTGAGGATGGTGGAGGCGGCGAAGACGACGGCGTACTGCTTGAGGAAGGCGGCGTTGGTGAAGTCGACGTTGGCGCTGCCGTTGACCGCTTCGCTGAGTTTGGTGACGATCCAGGCGGCGGCGTCGGCGCAGCCCTTGGCGAGGGAGGCGAGGGGGTTGAGGGCGTCGGCCGGGTCACTGGGCCCGAGGCCCGTACGGGGGGCTCCGCCTTCGCCGCGCTCGCAGTACTCCCTGGCAGGCCCGGCGATCAGCGAGCACGGGTCCTTGCTCCCGGTCGGCGAGGGAGCCGGAGTCTGGGTCGGGTCCGGCGCGGCCATCGCCTGTGCCGCGAGGAGCACGACCGCGGTCTGGACGGACGCGGTGATCGCACCGATCTTTCGGAGCGAGGGTCGCTTGCTACCGGGCATAGGTGAACCCTCCGAATCCGGTGACCGCGCTGCCGATTTCGTCAGAGGTGGAGACGGGGACGTCGCCGGTGACCGGCGTGGGGCCATCCTTCTGCGAGGTTTCGACCACTTTCCAGTCCGAGCCGTTCCACTTGAGAGCCATCGAGATCGTGAACCAGCTGCTGGTGACGGGACGCGTGGACTTGTCGCCGGTCAGGCCGAACATGCCGATGCACCACACGTCGACTGACGCGGCTCCGGAGGAGAAGGTCTTGACCGTGGCGCCGGCTGGGACGGTGCGGTTGACGAACGTGGAACCGGTGGGTGCCAAGCCGTCCTTGGTGAGACCGATCTGGGCGAGCAGGCCCGCGGAGTAGTCGGCATCGAAGGCGGCCTGCAGTCTCGTGCGGCTGCTCTCTTCCGCGATGGCATCCACGATCGCATGGCGCCGCGCCGGATTGAACATTCCGTCGGAGCCCAGGGCGACGGCGTAGTTGGCGGCCGCCGACTGGGCGCCCTGTTCGTCGTGGGCGAAGCCCTTCGGGATGCCCGCGGTCTTGCCGGTGACCGGGTCCGTGCCCGTGGCGGCGGTGGAGGCGGCGGCCGGGGCGTCGTCGGCGGGGCGGTCGTCGGCGGTGTCGGGGGTCTGGTTGGCGAAGGCGATGGCGGCGACGAGGAGAACCACCACGCCGACCACGGTGACCAGGCTGCGGGGGGCGCGGGAGGTGCGGCGGGCGGGGCCGTAGGGGTCGGCGGGGGCTTCGGGAAGGCGGGTGCGGGTCTGGCCCGTGCCGCCGATCTCGCCGTGGCCGGCCGCGCCGCCGTACCGGTCGTCGTTGCTCATTGGGTTTCCGCCCCCTCCGCGTCGTACGACGGTAGCGCTGGTTCCCGCGTGGATGCGGTGCGGTGAGTCCTCATCAGGTCGGGGCCACCGGTGGTCGGTCGGGTCAGACGGCCATTCCGTAGACGATCGTGAAGAGCGTGCCGAGGGAGCCGATGATGAACACGCCCGTGAGGCCGGCCACGATCAGGCCCTTGCCCTGTTCCGCGCTGAACGTGTCGCGCAGGGCGGTCGCGCCGATGCGCTGTTTGGCGGCGCCCCAGATGGCGATGCCGAGGCAGAGGAGGATCGCCACGGCCATGACCACCTCGATCATGACCTTCGCTTCGTTGCCGAGACTGCCGAACGGCCCCCAGTTCGGGGCGATTCCGCCGATGATGGTGGTGATGTCGCCCTTTTCGGCTGCCAGGATCATGTAACTCACCGCCCCTGTATGGGTAGTTCCGGATGCCCGCTGCCCGATGGCAGGGGTCACGCACTATCTTCGCTGATGAAACAGCCGTCGTCGTCGACTTGTCGGCTCTCTTTACCCGATCTCGCGGCCCGCGACCGGGTTCCGCGCTCTGACCTGGGTCGGGCTGCCGTCCGTACGCAAGAACGTGCGGTCACTCTGTGTATCACGGGGGGTGACGCCGGGCAATGATTGTCCTCTCGGCATACGGGGGGCGGGGTCAGGGGCCGCCGTTCGGAGCAGCGGGGCCGCGTGTCGTTGGGCCGACCCGCTGACATGTGTCCGACATTCCGTCAGCCATCCGGCCGGACCCCGGGTTGCGGGCGAAGCTCCACGACGTCAGGTGGTACGACGCGGGGAGCGGCGGATGGGTTCCGTGTGCGGGGCGGTGCGGAGGTGGTCGCCCCTGCCGGGGCCGTCGTCGAGACCTCGTGTCCGCCGTCGCCGAACCGCACACCCGGGCGGTGCCGCGGGCACTCGTCCCCCGAACCGCCGGGGCCGCGGCGTTGTCAGTGGGCTGCGGCAGGCTGGAGGGATGACGACTACCTGGACTCTTGCGGATCTCGAGGCGGCCATCAGGGCGGGATGGTCCGCCGACACCACCGAGCCGACCGACATCAGCAGGGTGCCGTGGACTTCGGAGAATCCGGCCTGGGGGCAGTGTGACATCACCGCTCTGGTCGTGCAGGACCTCGTGGGTGGGGACCTGGTGCTGGGCGAGGTATTCCACGAGGGCCGGCAGGAGGGCTACCACTGGTGGAACCTGCTGCCCGGGGGCATCCGCGTCGACCTGACGAGGGACCAGTTCCGGCGGGGTGAGACGGTCACGCCCGGACGGGTGGTGAAACGGCCGGGCGGGCGGCTGAGCCGGCGCTGGGAGGAGTACCAGCTGCTGCGGCAGCGGGTGATCGACAAGCTGGGACCGCTGCCGGGGGTGATGGTGACTGGGGACGGGCGGCGCCTGGCCTACACGGACTTCGGGGGGCCGGGCGTGCCGCTGCTGGCGCTGCACGGGCACTTCGGGGCGGGGACCGGATTCGAGCGGTTGGCCGGGGAGGTGGGCCCGGCGTGGCGGGTGATCGCGCCGGACCAGCGCGGGCACGGGGATTCCGACGGGGCGGGGGAGTACACGCGGGACGGGTACGTCGCGGACGCGGCCGCGCTGCTGGAGCACGTGGGCTTGGGGCCGGCGGTGGTACTGGGGCATTCGCTGGGAGGGGTCAACGCCTACCAGCTGGCCGCGCGGCGGCCCGATCTCGTGCGGGCGGTGATCGTCGAGGACATCGGGGCGGTGGTCGACGGCGACCTGTCGTTCGCGCGCGCCTGGCCGCGCCGGGCCGCGACCCGGGCCGGGTTCCTGGCCGGGGTGGGGAGCGCGGCGCCGCATCTGGAGGGGTCGCTGCGTGAGCATCCGGACGGGTGGGGCACCGCGTTCGAGGTGGAGGACATGGTGGCGTCGCAGCAGGCGCTGAACGGCGACCACTGGGAGGACTGGCTGCGGGTGGAGAGCCCGACGCTCCTGGTGCGGGGGGACCGGAGCGGTGTGCTGTCGGCGGAGCACGCGCGGGAGATGACGGTACGGAGGGCGGGGGTGCGGCTGGTGGAACTGCCGACGGGACACGCGGTGCGGGAGGGGGATCCGGAGGGGTACTTCGCCGCGGTGCGGGGCTTTCTGGCGCGGGTGGCCGGCGGCCAGGGGGCCGCTGTCTGATCGCTCGTCGGGAGGGTCGGCGAGGCCGGCCCGACCGCCGGTCGGGCGGGGCGGGCGGTGTCGGGTGCCGGTACGGCTGGGATGGCCGGCCGGCGGGCCCTTCGGGGGCCGTGTCCCTGCCGGGGGCGCGATGCGGGGCGGTCGTGCCGGGGGCAGCTGTGGCTGCCGGACCGCCGGGCTGGGCGTTCGGGGCGCAGGCGGGGCGGGCTGGGGGCGGTGTTGCGGCTTGCTGGGGCGTCGAGGAGTCGAGGAGTCGGGGGCGTCGGGGGCGTCGGGGGCGTCGGGGGTGGGCGGCACGGGTGCGTCGCCCGCCGGGGCGGCGTTTCTGGGGGGTGGTGGGGTTCGTAGGGTGTTCGTGGGCTGTGCGGTGGCTGTGACGCGGGTCACGGGAACTCGGTCGTGGGTGCCGGACAGCCGACAGGAGTGACCACAGAGATGCGAACTCGGGTGCGGTCCGGGGATCCGGACGCCTATGCGGAGTTGTTCGACAGCTACTCCCGCACCCTCTACAACCATGCCTTCCGGATGACGGGGGACTGGGCTGTCGCGGAGGACGTCATGTCGGCGGCCTTCATGGAGGCGTGGCGGCTGCGCGGCACGGTCGATCCGGAGGGCGGATCCCTCCGGCCCTGGCTCCTGGGGATCACCACGAACCTGGCCCGCAACCACTGCCGCAGCAATCGCCGCTTCAGGGCCGCCGCTGCCGCCGCGGCGGCAGCGGCGGCGGCGTCCGTGCCCGACCACGCCGAGGAGGTGGCCGGCCGACTGGACGACCGGCAGCAGATCGCGGCAACGCTGGCGCAGCTGGGTGCGTTGCGCGGACCGGAGCGAGAGGTCCTCCTGCTGTGCCTGTGCGAGGGCCTTGAGTACGCCGAGGCTGCACGGGCCCTCGGTATTCCGGTGGGAACCGTCCGCTCGCGGCTGTCGCGGGCCCGTACGAAGCTGCGCAAACTCGCCGACGCGGAAATGAAGAAGAACAGTCGGGAACTCGCGGCTCGGTCCCGACAGACATATGACGACCGCGCGAAGCCGGTCCGGTCCGCACAGGAGGGAATCTGATGAACGCCGACCTTTCCGGGCCCCACCCGGCCGGCCGGGAGGGGAGTTCCCTCCCCCTGTCGTTCGTCGACAGGGAACTCCCCTCGGGCCGCCACCAGTTCCACAAGGAGCGACTGATGGCCCAGATCCACGAAGACCTCCGAGCCGCCGAGCCGTGCGAGCCAGCCACCGGAGCTGTCGACCCCGACCGCAGGGCGAGGCGCAATCCCTTCCTGCGGCGGTCGTTCCTCGTGCCCGCTGCGGCCTTCGCCCTGGCCGGAGCACTCGCCGCGGGCTTCCTCACCTACGTGGACCGGGGCGCGGCGGACGGAACGGGCTCCACGATCGCCACGGGTCCGGCGATGACCACCCGCATCGGAGCCGCCGACGCGAAGGGGACGGCGCAGCTCCTGGACCGGATCTCCCTCGCGGCCGCCTCCGCGGGCCCCGGGGTGAAGGTGCGCCCGGACCAGTTCGTCTATGTCGGCGTCAAGACGGCCAACACCTACGTCCGGGTCGTCGACGACAAGAGCAGCCTCGTCAGTGAAGAACTGCACCTGCGGCACACGTGGAACTCCCCCGACGGTCTCAAGGGCTGGCTGATCGAGCCCGGAGCCACTCCTGCGCAGGGCATGACGCTGGATTGGCCGAAGGAGGGGGGCCGGCCCATGCAGCCGAACCTCAACGCGCCCAGCCACGACTACCTCGCCGGGCTGCCCACCGACCCCGACGTGCTGCTGAAGAAGATCTACGAGGAGACGCGTGGCAAGGGGCGCGGACCCGATCAGCAGGCCTTCACCACGATCGGCGACCTGCTGCGGGGCAGCTATCCGCCGGCCGAGCTCACGGCCGCGCTCTACCGGACCGCGGCGAAGATCCCCGGCGTGGTGACCGTGGACGACGCGGTCGACGCCCAGGGCCGACACGGTATCGCCGTCGCCCGGCTCGACGAGGAGAGCGGGCAGCGGGAGGAGTGGATCTTCGACCGGGAGACGCTGGAGTATCTCGGCGAGCGGGTCGTCCAGGTGCGGGGCAGTTCGGGCGAGGACGGGCTGATCAAGGAGGGCACGGTGGTGTTCACCACTGCCGTGATGACGCGGGGTGTCGTCGACCGCATGAAGGAGATGCCGCCTTCGGCCGGTTGAACCCGTCGCCTGCCGCGGGCTCGGCGGATCCCGGCGTCTGCCGTGCCGCCTTCCGCCTGCCGCTTGCCGCCTGCCGCCGCCTGCCGCGTGTGGCGCCGTCGCGGAGGTGGGCACCGAGGTCCCGGCTCCGCCCGCCCCGCCCCCGCCCCGCGTCTCGGAAGCCGGCGGGCCGGTACGGGGGCCGGTACGGGGGCCTGCGGGGCCGGGGCGGGCTGTCCGGTCAGGTCCAGTGGGCGGGGCGGGCCAGGGTGGTGGGGATGCGGGTCTGCGCGTCGCCCTGGGCCGCGTTCACCTGGGGCTGGGTGAGGAAGACGGCTCCGCGCAGGTCCGCGCCGCGCAGGTTCGCGTCGCGCAGGTCGGCACCGATCAGGTCGGCCGTGCGGAGGTCGGCGCGGGAGAGGTCGGCGGCGATCAGGCAGGCGCCGCGGAGGTTCGCCCCGCGGAGGTCGGCGCCGGAGAGGCGTGCGCCCATGAGGTCGGCGCCGCGATGGTTCTTCTTGCGGCCCGGCACCGTGGCCCGCACCAGTGCACTGGTTTCGAGCAGCAGGGTGTTGACCCGGCCGCGCAGGGCCGCGACGTCCAGGGTGACGAGGGCCTCGGCGTCGGCGCGGGTCCACTGCTCCGTCTCGGCGAGCACGCGGCGCAGGCCGGGATGGACCGGGGCCGCGTCGGGGAGACCCAGGGCCTGGTCCACGTAGAAGAGCAGTTCGTGCAGTTGCCGCATCACCGGGAACACCTCGAACATCTCGCTCCGGACCCCCGGATGGGTGCGCCAGTCGCGGCCGCCGAAGGTGACCTGGGAGGTCTGCTGGCCCGCGCCGAAGCAGTCGAAGACGGTGCAGCCCTGGAAGCCCTGGTCGCGCAGCCGGGTGTGGATGCCGCAGCGGAAGTCCTGCCGGAGGTTCTTGCAAGGGGTTCCGGCGGGCTTGTTCACGGCGAAGTCGTTGGACCTGGCGAACGGCAGGGCGACGCAGCAGAGCGCGAAGCAGTTCGCGCAGTCGGCTTGCAGGAGCGGCAGGCTGGGCGGGCCGGGCGGATGGGGCGGGCCGGGCGGTCTGGGCGGGGTCGTGGACACGCCTTCATTGTCGCCCGGTCCACGGTCCCCCCGGCCCTCGGTCTCCCAGCCTTCCCGGCCTCGGGCGCGGTCGGGTACCCGGCCGCGCGGGACGGACTCCGGAGGAATGGCGGACGAATGGCGGAGGAATGGCGGAGGGCTGCCGGGCGGGCGAAAGCGGGTTGATCGCGGGGGAGGGCGGGGAGAGCATCGCCGCATGACAGAAGTGATCGCAGTCGCCGTCATCACCGTGCTCGCCGTGATCAGTCCCGGCGCCGATTTCGCCATGGTGGTCCGCAACAGCTACCTCTACGGGCGGCCCACCGGGCTGTTCGCCGCCGCCGGGGTCGCGGCGGGCGTGTTGGTCCACGTCTCGTACACGATGCTGGGGGTCGGTCTGTTGATCGCCTCCTCCACCGCGCTGTTCACCGTGATCAAGCTGGCGGGCGCGGCCTATCTGGTGTGGATCGGGATACGGACCTTCCGGGCGCGGGCGGAGGTGACCGTGGACCTGGAGTCGAAGCCTGGCCTGACCCGGCTGGGGGCGATGCGGTCGGGGTTCCTGACCAACGTGCTGAACCCGAAGACGACGCTGTTCGTGGTGTCGACCTTCACACAGGTGGTCGATCCGGGTACGCCGCTGTGGCAGCAGGCGGGCTACGGGCTGTTCATGTCGGCGGCGCACCTGGGTTGGTTCGGGGCGGTGGCGGTGTTCTTCTCCGTCTCCGGTCTGCGCGAGCGGATGCTGAAGGCGCAGAAGACGCTGAACCGGGCCATCGGGTCGGTGCTGGTGGGGCTGGGGGTGGGGTTGGGGTTCGCCCGCTGAGGGTCGGTGCGGGGCTGGCGCCGCTGGTTACCTGTCGGTAGCGTTCGGGGTATGAGCAGTGCCGAGGGGTTCTTCGAACGACGTGATGCCGGACGGTTCGCCGCCACCGAGTACACGCGCGGGCCGTGGGACCCGGGCTCGCAGCACGCCGGTCCGCCGGCCGCGCTGCTCGGGCGGGCCGTCGAGGAACGGCCGGGTGCGCGGGCGGACATGCGGATCGCCCGGATCACGTACGAGATCCTGCGCCCGGTGCCGATCGGTGAGTTGGAGGTCACCACCAGCGTGCTGCGCTCCGGCCGCGGCACCGAGGTGGTCGAGGCCGCGATCGCCCCGGTGGGCGCCGCACCGGTGATGCTGGCGCGGGCCCTGCGGATCCGGGTGGCCGAGGAGTCCGTACCGGCCGTGGTGGGCGGACCGCAGCTGCCCGCGCCGGGGGAGGTGGAGGTGACGCCGTTCTTCCCGGTGCCGTGGGAGACCGGCTACCACTCGGCCATGGAGACCCGGTTCACCGAGGGCGCCTTCGTCGAACCGGGGCCCGGCACCTGCTGGATGCGGATGAAGGTGCCGCTGATCGCCGGGGAGCGGGTCCGGCCGCTGGACCGGGTGCTGATCGCCGCCGACTCGGGCAACGGGATCAGCGCGGTGATGGACTTCGGGCGCTACGTCTTCGTCAACAGCGACCTGAGCGTCCATCTGCACCGCCATCCGGTGGGCGAGTGGGCGTGCGTGCAGGCCCGTACGAGCGTGGACGCGGCCGGCATCGGCCTGGCGGACGCGCGGCTCCACGACGAGAAGGGCCCCATCGGGCGCAGCGCGCAGAGCCTGTACGTCGCGCCCCGTTAGCGGGGGAGCGGGGCGGGCGGTCCGGCGCATCGGGGGGAGCGGCCCGGACCGCACGGCGAAGCTGATCGGCGCCTCACGCGCGCCCCCGCGGTGCCGGCGGTTGCCTTCGCCCCGGGCGCGACCTCTCGATGCACAGCGGGGGCAGGGCGCGGCCCGCCGTGCCCCCGCCCGCCGACCCCGGGTACTGGACGGTGGTCCGCTGTCGCGTCGAGGATGGGCCGAGAAGTGTGCGAGCGCCGCCTGCTCGGGCTTCCAAGTGGGGTAGTAGGACATGCGACACGGCCGAATCGCACGTTGAAGTGACCGTGATGGGGGAGGGTTGACGGGTGCGCAGATTCTGGATGGCCGGCGGGATCGGTATCGGGCTGTGTCTGACCTTCGTGACGCTCCTCGTCGTGGGGACGTACTCGGCGGCGGCGGGGCTCGTGGGTTCGGGTGCCGGCGGCCGCGCCGTGGGCCTGACGAAGGGGGCCGTGCCGGCGAAGTACCAGGCACTGGTGGAGAAGTGGGGCAACCTGTGCCCGGCGATCAGCCCGCCTCTGCTGGCCGCCCAGCTGTACTCGGAGAGCGGCTGGAACCCGAGAGCGGTCAGCCCGGCGGACGCGCGGGGCATCGCGCAGTTCATCCCGGGCACCTGGGCGGGCCACGGCATCGACGGTGACGGTGACGGCGACCGGGACATCTGGGACCCGAACGACGCCATCCCGTCGGCCGCTTCGTACGACTGCCAGCTGGCCAAGGACGTGCGGAGCGTTCCGGGTGACCCGACGTCGAACATGCTGGCCGCCTACAACGCCGGCGCCTACGCGGTCATCAAGTACGGGGGGGTGCCCCCGTACAAGGAGACCCAGGGGTACGTGAAGGCCATCACCACCCTGGCGAAGAGCTTCGAGCGTCCCGTCGGGCGGGTGGCTCCCTCGCAACAGGCCGCCGGGGCGATCTACTTCGCCCAGAAGCAGCTGGGCACGCCCTACCTGTGGGGCGGCAACGGGACGCCCGACCAGGGTGGGCGCTTCGACTGCTCGGGACTGACCAAGGCCGCGTACGAGACGGTCGGGATCGAGCTGCCGCGCGTGGCCAATGACCAGTACAACGCCGGTTCGCACCCTTCGCGCGGCGAACTCCTCCCCGGAGACCTGGTGTTCTTCTCCGATGATCTGACGAATTCGCGGGAGATTCGGCACGTCGGGCTCTACGTGGGCGGCGGATATATGATCAACGCCCCGTACACCGGGGCGGTCATCCGCTTCGACAGGATCGACACTCCCGACTACTTCGGGGCGACCCGCGTGACGAAGGACGGAGCGGAGTCCCTTCCCGGGTGGTCCGGTGCGGCCCGGCCCTCCTAGCAACTCTCCGTGATGCGAAGGCCCTGAGCTGCGACGGCCAGTCACTCTTCGATAACGTTGCCGTGATCATTCGGTGGAGAGTGGAACCCCGTCGCAGGGGCGTGCGTTCCATGAACGCGGGGGTTGATCAAGAGGGTGTCGAAGGGCGCACACCTGGGTGCGTCCGCAGGGGAACCACGGCAAGGGCAAGGGGCCGCGTCACCATGGCTGGACTCACAACAGGTGGGCCGAACGTGGATGTCAGCCTGCTGTACGAGGTCAACGGAGCCGCCCGGCGAGCCCCCGCGTGGGTGGACACGGCCGTGAGTCTGGCCGGTGAGTACGGGATCCTCCTGGCCATGGTGCTGCTGGTCCTGTGGTGCTGGCGCGGCGCCCGCAGGCAGGACGAGGCGGCCGCCGCCGAATCCTTCACCGCGCTGGTGTGGGCCCCGCTGGCCGCCGGCCTGGCCCTGCTCGTGAACGTACCGCTGCGGGAACTCGTCGGCCGTCGACGCCCGTTCGAGCTGCACGAGGGGTTGCACGTCCTCGAACCCGGCTGGGGCGTGGGCCTGGGCAACACCGAGTACTCCTTCGCCAGCGGTCACACCACCGTCGCGATGGCCCTGGGGGTCGGCCTGTTCGTCGCCCACCGCAAGCTCGGGATCCTGGGGATCGGGCTGGCCCTCGTCGAAGGCGTCTGCCGCGTCTACATGGGCGTCAACTACCCGACCGACGTGATCGGCGGACTCGCGCTCGGCACGGCCGTGGTCCTCGTCCTCGCGCCGCTCGCACTGGCCCTCCTGGACCCGGTGGTCCGGGCGGTGGCCGGCTCCCGGCGCCTCGGGCGGCTGGTACGGGCCGGGGGGCGGGCGCGGCCCCTGCCGGTCGACCTCGCGCAGAACCGGACCCCGCCCGCGGGGCGGCGCCCGCAGGACGAGGACCTCGCCGCCTGACGGGCGACCGGCTGACACCCCCTCCACCGCGCGAAGGGGCCTGCCGGGGAGTCAGGGACGGCTCAGCCCGTCCCGTAGGAGTCCCACACGGCGAGCAGCGCGGCCGTCAGCAGGCACAGCGCGGCTGCCCCGAAGCACATCAGGACCGCCCGCGGGCGGGGCCGGGGGGTCACCGGTCACCCGTGTCGGTGTCGCTCCCGCGGCGGTAGCGGGAGCGCAGCCACAGTCCGGTGGCCAGGGCGGCCACCGAGGTGAGCCCGATGGCGAGGGCCACGTCGGCGGGGCTGTCGGCCGAGCCCACGGGTCTGGCCCAGGCCACTGCGGCCGGGGCGAACGCGATGAGCAGGGCCCAGAGAAGGGCCGCGAGGCGGGCTGCGGAACCTGGCATGAGTCAAGGGCATCCGCTGCGGCGCTCGGTGGCCAGCCGGGCCGTCCGAACGGGCGAGGAGACTCAAGCGCCGGTGGCCTCGTGGCCGGCGGCGTCCTTGCGGGCGAGGTCGCGGGAGCGGCGGGCGGGGCCCTTCCAGCCGCAGGAGCAGACGGCCAGGCAGAAGGATCCGCGGTCGGCGGTGGAAGTGGTGTGGGTGGTCGGCGGCTGGGGCTGGGACTGCGGCCGCGGGAGCGGCAGGGCGTCGAGCGCAGGGACCGGTGTCGCGTCGATGTGCGGTTCCACTTCTCCACGGTACCCGGGGTCGGCGGTGGGCGGGGAGGGTGCACCGTGACGGGATACCCCGGGCCTCGTTAAGGGGAGCGGGTGGGGACCTCGGGCAAGCGGCTTTCATGCGTTGGGGGTTG
The DNA here is from genome assembly GCF_000612545.2 of Streptomyces sp. PCS3-D2. Lineage (GTDB taxonomy): Bacteria > Actinomycetota > Actinomycetes > Streptomycetales > Streptomycetaceae > Streptomyces. The sequence goes on from NZ_CP097800.1 coordinate 4,112,885, forward strand.
GCAGGCGATGGTGGTTCACCGGCAGAGGCGGCTGCGCGGGCGCGTGGCCGAGGTGGTGCTGGCCGCCGGAGTCGCCCTGGCGGTGACCGCGACGAGCGGGTGCGCCGGCGGCGAAGGAAGCGACGACCGGTCCCCGGCGGAGGCGGCCTCGGTGGTCCGCGGCGCTGCCGACGTGCTGGCGCGCACCGGCAGCGCCCGGGCCCGTACGGCCATGGAGATGGCCACGGGCGGGACCCGGGTCACCATCCGGGGCGAGGGCGGCGTCGACTTCAAGAAGCGGATGGGGCAGCTGCTGGTGCTGCTTCCGGCCGATGTGAAGGGCGAGGACGAGCACCGGCCCATCACCGAGCTCCTCGTGCCGGGCGCGCTCTACATGAAGAACCGCGGCGCGGGCGTCCCCGCCGACAAGTGGGTGCGCATCGACACGACGGCCCTGCCCGACGGGAACCTGGTCACCGGAGGCGCCACCGATCCGCTGCTCGCGGCCGAGCTGCTGCGGGTCGCGCAGGAGGTGACGTACGTCGGGGAGACCGAAGTGGCGGGCACCAGGGTGCGGCACTACCGGGGGACCACCGACATCGGGCGGGCCGCGGTGAGCGCGTCGGCGGAGATGCGCGGGGCGCTGGCGGCGGCGGCGAAAGGGTTCAGCGAGGACACGGTGCCCTTCGACGCGTACCTGGACGACGAGGGCCGGCTGCGGAAGGTCAGACACCGCTTCAGCTACGTCAACAATGGCGTGATCGATGTGTCATCGACCACGCTGCTGTACGGATTCGGCACGCCGGTGACCGTCGTATTGCCCGCGAGCGGGGACATTTACGCCGGAAAGATCGCGGACTAGTGGGGCGGGCGGTCCGGGAGCCGCGCGATCGGGCCATGGCCGGGTATCCGGAAATGGTCCATCCGTGTCATGCGGGGGGACGAGCGTCCTCCCTACGCTGAGAAGCCGGGCGCCGGCACGAGGTGCGGCACGACCGATGACGGCCGGTGGCCGGTGGCAGATTGAGGTGACACGCGTGACTCCCGCAGGCGGTACGACGGTGCAGGACCACGTGGCGCTCGCCGAGATCGAACTGTGCGGTGAGCTGATCATCGCCGCGTCCGCGGCCGCCGAGGACCGGCTGAGCCTGGACCGCATCGACGAGGTCCTGCTGGGCCGCTAGTGCCGTGCCGGGGGGAGCGTGAGGCGGTGAACCTTTCCGGCCACGGCACTGGGCCGTGTCTGGGGCTCGCGGCGTCCGCGACGGCCCCGGACGAGCCGGGTCGTCCGGCCCCGAACCGCCTCACGCCCCCCGCCCCACCGCCCCCGGGGCGTCGCCGCGGGCGGGCCCCGCCGCGGGAACGCCGGCGGTGGGACCGGTCGCCTCAGGTGCGCAGCAGCCGCGCGATGGCCTTGGTGGCCTCCTCGACCTTGGCGTCGATCTCGGCCCCGCCCTTGACCGCGGCGTCGGCGACGCAGTGGCGCAGGTGCTCCTCCAGCAGCTGGAGCGCGAAGGACTGGAGCGCCTTCGTGCTCGCCGAGACCTGGGTGAGTATGTCGATGCAGTAGACGTCCTCGTCGACGAGGCGCTGGAGGCCGCGGATCTGCCCCTCGATCCGGCGCAGTCGTTTGAGGTGCTCGTCCTTCTGGTGGTGGTAGCCGTGGACGGCCCCGGCGTCGTGGGGGGTGCCCGGGGTGGCCGCCGTACCGGACACGGCTCCGGAGCCCTCCGCCTCGATGGTCGTCATAGGTCCTCCCGTGGTCCGGAGCGAGGGGGTTGGATACCCCTCATGGGTATAGGATAACGGGCTCTCGCCCGACGGGCAGGGGCCCGTGGTCCTCACTCTGCCTGATGGAGGACACTGAGGAATGGCCGGTTAGCCGTGGCAGGGGGATGCGCCTAGCATCAGCCTGACCGAATCCGATGCACCCCGAGGACCTCACGTGCGATTTCGTCTGACCCCCAGGGAGACGAGCTTCTACGACATGTTCGCCGCATCCGCGGACAACATCGTCACGGGCTCCAAGCTCCTGATGGAACTGCTCGGAGCGGACGCGTCCGCCCGGGCCGAGATCGCGGAACGGATGCGGGCGGCGGAGCACGCGGGGGACGACGCGACCCACGCGATCTTCCATCAGCTGAACTCCTCCTTCATCACGCCGTTCGACCGTGAGGACATCTACTCCCTGGCGTCGTCGCTCGACGACATCATGGACTTCATGGAGGAGGCCGTCGACCTCGTCGTCCTCTACAACATCGAAGAGCTTCCCAAGGGTGTCGAGCAGCAGATCGAGGTCCTGGCGCGGGCGGCCGAGCTGACCGCCGAGGCCATGCCGCACCTGCGGACGATGGACAACCTCACCGAGTACTGGATCGAGGTCAACCGGCTGGAGAACCAGGCGGACCAGATCCACCGCAAGCTGCTCGCCCACCTCTTCAACGGCAAGTACGACGCCATCGAGGTGCTCAAGCTCAAGCAGATCGTCGACGTGCTCGAAGAGGCGGCCGACGCGTTCGAGCACGTCGCGAACACGGTGGAGACCATCGCGGTCAAGGAGTCCTGAACCTCGTGGACACCTTCGCTCTGGTCGTGACCATCGGTGTCGCGCTCGGTTTCACGTATACGAACGGTTTCCACGACTCGGCGAACGCGATCGCGACCTCGGTCTCCACGCGTGCGCTGACCCCGCGCGCCGCCCTCGCGATGGCCGCGGTGATGAACCTCGCGGGAGCCTTCCTGGGCAGCGGGGTGGCCAAGACGGTCTCCCAGGGCCTGATCGAGACGCCGCACGGCTCCACGGGCATGTGGATCCTCTTCGCGGCGCTGGTCGGCGCGATCGTCTGGAACCTGATCACCTGGTACTTCGGCCTTCCCTCGTCCTCCTCGCACGCCCTCTTCGGCGGCATGGTGGGTGCGGCCCTGGCCGGCGGCACGCAGGTGATCTGGTCGGGCGTGGTCGACAAGATCGTCATCCCGATGTTCGTCTCGCCGGTCGTCGGCCTGGTCGTCGGCTACCTGGTGATGGTGGTCATCCTGTGGATGTTCCGCCGGACCAACCCGCACAAGGCCAAGCACGGCTTCCGCATCGCGCAGACGGTGTCGGCGGCCGCGATGGCCCTCGGCCACGGTCTGCAGGACGCGCAGAAGACGATGGGCATCGTCGTGATGGCCCTGGTCATCGCGGACGTGCAGACTTCGGACGCGCCGATCCCGGTGTGGGTCAAGGTCGCGTGTGCCGTGATGCTGTCGCTGGGTACGTACGCGGGTGGCTGGCGCATCATGCGTACGCTCGGCCGCAAGATCATCGAGCTGGATCCCCCGCAGGGCTTCGCGGCGGAGACCACCGGTGCCTCGATCATGTTCGGTTCGGCCTACCTCTTCCACGCGCCGATCTCCACCACCCACGTGATCACCTCGGCGATCATGGGTGTGGGTGCGACAAAGCGCGTGAACGCGGTGCGCTGGGGCGTCGCCAAGAACATCATCCTGGGCTGGTTCATCACGATGCCGGCTGCGGCCCTGGTCGCCGCGATCAGCTTCTGGGTCGTGAACCTGGCCTTCGGCTAGGGCGTGCCGGGCGTCCCGGGGCAGACGGGCGGGGATGCGCGACGCGCCGTCCTCGTGCCGTGACCCGCTGAGCCGCGGCTGCGCCGGACACGAAAGCGGGCCGGCTCCCCCCACCCAGGGGGAGCCGGCCCTCTTTCTTTCTTCCGCCCTTGCGGTGGCACCGCCATGCAGCACCGCAGGACGCTTGCACATCTCGCTCTAGCCGAAGCGGCCCGAGATGTAGTCCTCGGTCGCCTGCATGGACGGGTTCGAGAAGATCCGGTCCGTGTCGTCGATCTCGATGAGCTTGCCGGGCTGGCCGACCGCCGCGAGGTTGAAGAACGCGGTGCGGTCGGAGACGCGGGCGGCCTGCTGCATGTTGTGCGTCACGATGACGATCGTGAAGCGCTCCTTGAGCTCGCCGATCAGGTCCTCGATGGCCAGGGTGGAGATCGGGTCGAGGGCCGAGCAGGGCTCGTCCATCAGCAGGACCTGGGGCTCGACCGCGATGGCGCGGGCGATGCACAGACGCTGCTGCTGGCCGCCGGAGAGGCCGGAGCCGGGCTTGTTGAGGCGGTCCTTGACCTCGTTCCAGAGGTTGGCGCCCTGGAGGGAGCGCTCCACGATGTCCGTCAGCTCGGACTTCTTGAAGCTGCCGTTCAGCCGCAGGCCGGCGGCTACGTTGTCGAAGATCGACATGGTGGGGAAGGGGTTCGGGCGCTGGAAGACCATGCCCACCGTGCGGCGGACCGCGACGGGGTCCACGCCGGCGCCGTACAGGTTCTCGTCGTCCAGCATCACCTTGCCCTCGACGCGACCGCCGGGGGTGACCTCGTGCATGCGGTTGAGGGTGCGCAGGAAGGTGGACTTGCCGCAGCCGGAGGGGCCGATGAAGGCCGTCACCGAGCGGGGTTCGACGGTCATCGAGATGTCGTCGATGGCCTTGTGGTTGCCGTAGAAGGCGGACAGTCCGCTGACGTCGATTCGCTTCGCCATGGGGGTCACTTCGCTTTCATACAGTCGCGTCAGCGACCGGTCTTCGGGGCCTTCCAGCGGGCGATGCCGCGGGCCACCAGATTGAGGATCATGACGAAGGCGATCAGGACGAGCGCTGCGGCCCATGCCCGGTCGTAGGAGGCCTCACTGCCGACCTTGTACTGCTCCCAAATGTAGAGCGGGAGCGAGGACTGGGCGCCTTCGAAGGGGTTGCCGTTGATCAGCTGGGAGCCGAAGACCAGCAGCATGATCGGGGCGGTTTCACCGGCGATGCGGGCGACGGCCAGCATCAGACCGGTGGAGATGCCGCCGATGGCGGTGGGAAGCACCACCTTGAGGATCACGCGCCACTTCGGCACACCGAGGGCCAGGGCGGCCTCGCGCAGCTCGTTCGGGACGAGCTTGAGCATCTCCTCGGTGGAGCGGACCACGACCGGCATCATCAGGATCGACAGGGCCATCGCGCCGGCGAAGCCGGAGGGGCCGAAGCCGAGCATCAGGTTCCAGGTCGTCAGGATGAAAAGCCCCGCGACGATGGAGGGGATACCGGTCATCACGTCGACGAAGAAGGTGACGGCCCGGGCGAGCTTGCCCTTGCCGTACTCGACGAGGTAGACGGCGGTCAGCAGGCCGATGGGGGCTGCGATCAGGGTGGCCAGGGCGATCTGCTCGATGGTGCCGAGCAGGGCGTGGTAGACGCCGCCGCCCTCGTCGAAGCTGGTCACACCGTTCATGGAGTGGCTGAGGAAGTTGCCGCTCAGCAGCGTGACGCCGCGGCTGATGGTGGTCCACATCAGCGAGAGCAGCGGGATGACCGCGAGGACGAAGCAGACCCACACGAGGGAGGTCGCGATCCGGTCCTTGGCCTGGCGGCGGTTCTCGATCAGCGCGCTGGCGGCATACGTGATGCCGATGAAGAGCAGGGCCGCGATGAGCCCCCACTGGATCCTGCTGTGGAGGTCGAACACGACGCCGATGCCGCAGCCGAGGGCGATCGCGAGGGCCGCGATGCCGGCCGGGGCCCAGCGGGGCAGGCCGCCTCGGGTGAGGCTGGAGGGGGCGGCGGACTTGGGGGCCCGGGTGGGCCGCTGGTCCTGGAGTGCGTGGCTCATCAGGCGTTCGCCCCCGAGAAGTCCTTGCGGCGAGCGATGATCAGGCGAGCTGCACCGTTGACCAGCAGGGTGAGCAGGAAGAGTACGAGGCCCGAGGCGATCAGGGCGTCGCGGCCGAACTCGTTGGCCTCGTCGAACTTCGCGGCGATGTTCTGGGCGAAGGTGCCGCCGCCCGGGTTCAGGATGTGACCGGAGATGAGGAAGCTCGGCGACAGGACGGTGGCGACGGCCATGGTCTCGCCGAGGGCGCGGCCGAGGCCGAGCATCGAGGCGGAGATGACGCCGGAGCGGCCGAAGGGCAGCACCGACATCCGGATGACCTCCCAGCGGGTCGCGCCGAGGGCCAGGGCGGCCTCCTCGTTCATGCGCGGGACCTGGAGGAAGACCTCGCGGCTGACGCTGGTCACGATCGGCAGGATCATGATCGCGAGCAGGATGCCGACGGTGAAGAGCGAGCGTGCGACGCCGACCTGGGTCTTGTCGAAGACGTAGGTCCAGCCCATGTACTCGTCGAGCCAGAGGTTCAGGCCGGCCAGCTGCGGGACGAGGAAGAGGGCGCCCCAGATGCCGTAGATGATCGACGGCACGGCGGCCAGCAGGTCGACCACGTAGGCGATCGGAGCGGCCAGCTTGCGCGGCGCGTAGTGCGAGATGAAGAGGGCGATACCGACGGCGATCGGAACCGCGATGACCATCGCGATGATCGAGCTGACGATGGTGCCGAAGAGCAGGACGGCGATGCCGAAGACGGGCGGGTTAGCCGACGCGTTCCAGTCGAAGGTGGTGAGGAAGTTCCCCTCGTTCTTCGACAGTGCGATCGAGGCGCGGTAGGTGAGGAAGGCGGCGATCGACGCCATGATCACCAGGAGCGTGATGCCGGAGCCCTTGGAGAGCCCGGCGAAGATCTTGTCACCGGCGCGGCCGGTGGACCCCTTGCTCGTGGAGACGGGCGGATCCGTGTCTATCTGGGTGGGTGTGGTGGAAGCCATGGTCTTTCCGGTCTGTGTGGGGGCAAGCCCCCTGGCGGCGGTGCACCGGATTCCCCCGGGTGGGAGGGGAAGGGGCTCCGGGGCCGGCCTCCCCGTCCCCGGACGGGGGAGGGGAGGACCGGCTCCTGGAGCTCAGGACTAGCTCAGCGAGTTGATGACCTCGCGGACCTTGGCGTTGATCTCGGCCGGGATCGGCGCGTAGCCGTTCTCCAGGAGGACCTTCTGGCCCGCGTCCGAGGCGGTGTAGTTCAGGAAGGACTTCACGGTCGGGAGCGTCTCGGCCTTGTTGCCCTTGTCGCAGACGACCTCGTAGGTCACCAGGACGAGCGGGTAGGCGCCCTCGGCCTTGGTGGTGTAGTCGAGCTTCAGCGCCAGGTCGGAGCCAGTGCCGGAGATCTTGGCGGCGGCGATGGCCTTGGAGGCGTTGTCGCCGGTGGCCGGGACCGGGGCGGCGGCGCCCGTGTTCAGGTCGACGGTCTTGATGCCCTGGGCGCTGGCGAAGGAGAGCTCGAAGTAGCCGATCGCGCCGTCGACCTGCTTGACCTGCGCGGCGACACCGGCGGAGCCGGAGGCGGCCTGGCCGCCCGGGGCGGCCCACTTCTTCGCGGGGTCGTGCGGCCAGGCGTCGGGGGCGGCGGCCTTGAGGTACTTGGTGACGTTCTCGGTGGTGCCCGAGTCGTCGGAGCGGTGGAAGGCCTGGATGGCGGTGGAGGGAAGCGTGACGCCCGGGTTCAGCTTCTTGATCGCCTCGTCGTCCCACTTCTTGATCTTGTCGTTGAAGATGTTGGCGACCGTGGCGGCGTCGAGGTTCAGCTTCTCCACGCCGGAGACGTTGAAGCCGAGGGCGACGGGGCCGCCGACCATCGGCAGGTTGACGCCCTGACCGCCGGTGCAGATCTTCTTCGACTCCTCGACCTGCTCCGGCTTCAGCGCCGAGTCGGAGCCGGCGAACCCGACGGTGCCCTGGTTGAAGGCGACGATGCCCTCACCGGAGGAGGAGGACTTGTAGTTGACCTCGACGCCGGAGCAGGCGGCCATGTAGTTCTTGATCCACAGCTCGACCGCGTTCTTCTGCGCGGAGGAACCGGAGGCCAGCAGCTTGCCCTTGGCGTCGTCGCACTTGATGTCGCCGGCGGCCGGAGCGGCGGCCTTGGTGGCGCCGTCGCCGGTCTTCGTGTTGTCGTCCGAGCCGCACGCCGTGAGGACCAGGGCGCCGGACACGACAAGCGCACCGAGGGCGGAGGCACGAAGCATGTTCTTGCGCTGAAGCTTCACTTTCGGATGTTCCTTCCAGAAGCCGCCGGCCGCTTTCCGTTCCGTACCGGGCGGCGTGCGAAGAGGACTACTACGTCGGGTGCGCGGGCCGGCCGCTGCGTCTGCGGGCCGCCGTCTCCGTGCACGACCGAAATTAGGCAGAACAGGTGAAGCAGCCGACCGGCCCGAGTGAACGGACGGTGAACCATGGCGGACGACCCGGTGCGTTCCGGGGCGTCCGCGCACAGCCGCAATCATCCGTTATCCCGCCGTTACCGCGGTGTGACCGCGGGCTCTCTCAGCCAGAGGTGCTGGAATGCGGCCCGGGCCGCCTCGACCTCATGGCGCTGGTCGGCGTGCAGGACACCCAGTGCGTAGGCCGTGGCCGGGGCGATGCGCGGGGTGCGGGCCGCGGTGGCGGAGGCGGCCGCCGCCTCGGCGGCGTCGCGGTGGCGGTCCAGGGCCTCGCCGGCGGCCGCCGGCCGGGTCACGTCCTCGCCGAGGACCTCCCGCGCGTAGCGGTGGACGCGCAGGAGCCGGCGCACCTCGTGCCAGGGGCCGTCGTGGTCGGCGTCGTACGGGCTCGGCGCGGCCTCGCCGCCGCTGATCGGCGGCAGCGCCGCGACCGCCGACGACAGGCGGGTTTCGGCCACCGCCGCGAGCGGTACGAGGACCTCCCCGACCCGTCCGCGGGCCGCCACGGCGTCGAGCGGGACCTCCGAGGCCAGCACCGCCACCGCGTCCGCCACCGCGTGGAAGCGGGACGAGCCGAGGGCCTGGAGGGTGGCCGAGTGGGCGCGCGTACGGGCCAGGGTCAGCTGGCGGTCCAGCAGCGCGCCGGCACGCGCCGATCCCACCTTCAGCGCGCCGGCCGAGCCGCGCGGGGCCGGGAGCTCCGGGGCCCCCGACAGCCGGTGCAGCGCGTCCATGAGCCGGGCCAGCCGGGCGGCGTAGGCGTGCTCGTCGGCCAGGGTCGAGGACAGCCACACCAGCTCGGCGCGCAGCCCGTCGGCCCAGGCCGACTCGGTCACCACCCGGAACGTGGCCAGCGAGCCGCTGATGCGGCGCGCTGCCCCCCGCAGGCGGCGCGCCGCATCACTGCTCGCCGCGGCGTCGGCCCCGCTCACGGCGCTCGGACTGTACTGGCGCATCGCCCGCAGGAAGGCCGTGGCCTGGGCGCGCAGGTAGACGTCGAGCACGTCACCCGCGCATGCCGTCGGGTCATGGTTTGGCTGAGCCACGCCGGCGCCTCCGGGCGTCTATGAGCGTCTCCTGTACGTGCCGCAGCGGCTGGCCGTCCGCGTCCGTGCTGTGCCGTGTCCATTCGCCGTCCGGGCCCAGGTGCCAGGAGGAGGTGGCGTCGGACATCCCGGTTTCCAGCATCCGGTCCAGTGCCGCGCGGTGGGCCGGGTCGGCGACCCTGACCAGTGCTTCGATACGGCGGTCGAGGTTGCGGTGCATCATGTCGGCGCTGCCGATCCACACCTCGGGCTCGCCGCCGTTGCCGAAGGCGAAGACCCGGGAGTGTTCGAGGAAGCGGCCGAGGACCGAACGGACCCGTATGTTGTCCGAGAGCCCGGGCACCCCCGGACGCACCGCGCAGATGCCGCGCACCCAGATGTCGACGGGCACGCCCGCCTGGGAGGCCCGGTAGAGCGCGTCGATGAGGGCCTCGTCGACGATCGAGTTCATCTTCAGGCGCACGTATGCGGGGCGGCCGGCCCGGTGGTGGGCGGCCTCCTTGTCGATCCGGGAGATCAGCCCGTCGCGCAGCGAGCGGGGCGCGACCATCAGCCGGCGGTAGGTCTCTCGGCGCGAGTAGCCGGACAGCCGGTTGAAGAGGTCGGAGAGGTCCGCGCCGACCTGCGGGTCGGCGGTCAGCAGGCCGAGGTCCTCGTAGAGCCGTGCGGTCTTGGGGTGGTAGTTGCCGGTGCCGACGTGGGCGTAGCGGCGCAGCTGGTCGCCCTCCTGGCGGACGACGAGCGACAGCTTGCAGTGGGTCTTGAGGCCGACGAGGCCGTAGACGACGTGGCAGCCGGCCTCCTCCAGCTTGCGCGCCCACTTGATGTTGGCCTGTTCGTCGAAGCGGGCCTTGATCTCGACGAGCACCAGGACCTGCTTGCCGGACTCGGCCGCGTCGATCAGGGCGTCCACGATCGGGGAGTCGCCGGAGGTGCGGTAGAGCGTCTGCTTGATGGCGAGGACGTCCGGGTCGGCGGCGGCCTGCTCCAGGAAGGCCTGCACCGAGGTGGAGAAGGAGTCGTACGGGTGGTGCAGCAGGACGTCCCGCTCCCGCAGGGCGGCGAAGATGTCGGGCGCGTGCGCGGACTCGACCTCGGCGAGGTCGCGGTGGGTGCCGGCGACGAACTTCGGGTACTTGAGCTCGGGCCGGTCCAGGGAGGCGATCCCGAAGAGTGCGGTCAGGTCGAGGGGCCCGGGCAGCGGGTACACCTCGGAGGCGTTGACGTTCAGTTCCTGTACGAGGAGGTCCAGGACGCCGGGGTCGATGGACTCCTCGACCTCCAGGCGCACCGGCGGCCCGAAGCGGCGCCGCATGAGCTCCTTCTCCAGGGCCTGGAGCAGGTTCTCGGCGTCGTCCTCCTCCACCTCCAGGTCCTCGTTGCGGGTCACGCGGAACATGTGGTGCGCGAGTACCTCCATGCCCGGGAACAGCTCCTCCAGGTGTGCGGCGATGACGTCCTCCAGCGGGACGTAGCGCTGCGGGGAGGCCTCCAGGAAGCGGGAGAGGATCGGCGGGACCTTGACCCGGGCGAAGTGGCGGTGGCCGCTGACGGGGTTGCGTACGACCACGGCCAGGTTGAGGGAGAGGCCGGAGATGTACGGGAAGGGGTGCGCGGGGTCCACGGCCAGCGGGGTCAGCACCGGGAAGATCTGGTTCCGGAACAGCGTGAAGAGGCGGGCCTGCTCCTTCTCGGTGAGGTCGGGCCAGCGGATCAGGTGGATGCCCTCCTCGGCCAGCGCCGGGGAGATGTCCTGCTGGAAGCAGGCGGCGTGCCGGGCCATGAGCTCGCGCGAGCGCGTCCAGATGAGGTCCAGCACCTCGCGGGGCTGCAGGCCGGAGGCCGATCGGGTGGCGACACCCGTCGCGATGCGCCGTTTGAGGCCGGCCACGCGGACCATGAAGAACTCGTCGAGGTTGCTCGCGAAGATCGCCAGGAAGTTCGCGCGCTCCAGGAGCGGGGTCGTCGGGTCCTCGGCGAGCTCCAGCACCCGCTCGTTGAAGGCGAGCCAGCTGCGCTCCCGGTCGAGGAAGCGGTCCGGGGGGAGCTCTCCGCCGTCCTTGTCCTCGTAGGCGTCCAGGTCGGCGTCGAGATCGGGGTCGAGGCCGATGTGCGGGCGGTGCGCGGCGATGGAACCTATGCGGGCGTGGGCCGCGGCGCCGGTGTCCGGGCCGGGGGCCTTGCCGGTGTCCTGGTCTGTCGCTTTGCCTGTCGCTTTGCCTGTCGCCCTGCCTGCCGCCTTGCCGGCGGCGGAGGGGGAGGCGGACGTGTGAGACGGGTGCTGGGCGGGGACCTCGGTGGGACCGGCGCTGGGCTTGTGACTCATGACTCCATTCTTCCGCGCAAGCGGCAGGACAGGCGCGTCGGACGGGTCTGCCGTCAGTCGGAGTCGGGGCTGCATTGGGGGAGAGTCGCAAGCGCTTCTGAATGCCCGGTTAATGGCGCATGGCTTCCCGGCTCCGGCTGGGGTACGGCCCTGGCCCGGCGCCCGGGGCGGGGCTGCCGGTCGGTGGGGTGTCGGGCTGGAATCCCCTCGCCGCGCGGCGCCCGGCTGGGTGCGGCACCACACCTTGGCCGCGGCCATCGTGGGTGACCTCCGGTCCCTGCCCCACCATCCCCCGGGCCTGCGCGCGTTGGCGGAGTTCCCGGGGGTCGGTGCACAGCGTCGCGAGACTGGGACGCTACGCCGCCGTCACCGTGTCCGGCTCAGCGATTGCACGAGGGTCGACGGCGTCCCGGCGACCAGAGGAGAGGCTGCTGGACCGGCGGGGCCGACCACCGTGGCCGGGAGCCCGGCCGGGGGCCCCGGCCAGGGCCCCGCGGGGGGTCAGCTCTCCGTGCGGTACATCAGGTCGACCTCGTGGGTGGTGAAGCCGAGGCCCTCGTACACGGCCAGGGCCGCCGGGTTGTCCGCGTCGACGTAGAGCATGGCCGTCGGCAGGCCCTGGGCGGCCAGGTGCTGGAGGCCGATCGCGGTGAGGGCCTTGCCGAGGCCGCCGCCCTGGGCGCCGGGCAGGACGCCGACCACGTAGACCTCGCCGAGCTGCTCCGCCGCGTGGACCTTCGTCCAGTGGAAGCCGACGAGCTCTCCGTCGCGTTCGGCGAGGAAGAAGCCCTTGGCGTCGAACCAGGGCTGCGCGATCCGGTCGTCGAGGTCGCGCTGGGTGAGCGAGCCCTGCTCGGGGTGGTGGGCGAAGGCGGCCGCGTTCGCCGCCAGCCAGGCCGCGTCGTCGGTGCCGGGCAGGAAGGTCCGTACGGTCACGCCGGGCGGGAGCACCGGATCGGGCAGCGGGGCCCCTTCGGCCAGCGGCCTGCGCAGCTGGCGCAGCTCGCGGAAGAGGGTCAGGCCGAGTACCTGGGCCAGGTGCCGGGCTGCGGACTTGCCGCCGTGGGCCCATACCCGCAGTCGCTTGCCGGAGGCGGCCAGCAGGGCCATCCCCATGGCCCGGCCGTGGCCGCGACCGCGCAGTGCCGGGTGCACCACGAGTTCGGCGGCCGGGGCCTCCACCGGGTCGGTGTCCTCCAGTTGTCCGTAGGCGGCGAGCCGGCCGCCGTCGGTGAGCAGGAAGTGCCGGATGCCCGGGCGTGCTCCTCCGCGCAGCTGGAGCCTTCCCTGCTCGGACACGGCGGTGGTGCCGTCCGTACGCGCCGCGTCCTCGATCAGGTCGAGGACGGCGTCGGCCTGTTCCCCCGTCAGCTCGTCGAGGGTCTGAATCTGCCGTCCCGGCTCCAGGGCCGCGCTTGCGTCAGTCATGGAACGAGCCTACGACCGTCCCGGCCGCCGAGCGGAGCGCGGACGCTGGGTCGGTCCTTCTTCTGCGTGTAACCAACGCGATACCCGTTACCCCCTGGTAGAGCTACGCGCGTTGACCATAGGCTTCGGCGGACCTCCCGAGCAGTATCGCTGTCCACAAAGGGGACCAAATGTCAGCGACGCCACAACGGCACCGCCGAACCCGCCGGTTGACCTTCGCCGCCCTCGCCGTCACGGCCGGGGCCGGGGCGATGGTCGCCGCCGCTCTGCCGGCCGGGGCCGCGAGTGGTGGCGGTGCGGCCAAGAGCCGTACCGTCGATGTGCAGATGCTGTCGTTCAACGACTTCCACGGCACCCTGGAGCCTCCGCAGGGCTCCTCCGGCACCGTGACCGAACGTCAGGCCGACGGCACCACCAAGGCCATACCCGCGGGCGGGGTCGAGTACCTCGCGACCAGCCTGCGCGAGGCCCGCAAGGGCCACGAGTACTCCGTCACCGCAGCGGCCGGCGACATGATCGGCGGCAGCCCGATGCTGTCCGGGCTCTTCCACGACGAGCCGAGCATCGAGGCGCTGAACAAGCTGGGCCTGAACGTCTCCAGCGTCGGCAACCACGAGTTCGACGAGGGCAAGACCGAGCTGCGCCGCATGGCGTACGGCGGCTGCCACCCGGTCGACGGTTGCTACGAGTTCGGCAAGGAGTTCACCGGCTCCACGTTCCGGTACCTCGCCGCGAACGTCACGGACGAGAAGAGCAAGCGCCCCCTGATGTCGCCCACCTACGTGTGGAAGAAGGGCGACGTGAAGATCGGCTTCATCGGCGTCACCCTGGAGGGCACTCCGGACGTCGTGACCGCCGAGGGCGTCAAGGGCCTCAAATTCGGCGACGAGATCGAGACGATCAACAAGTACGCGGCCGAGCTGAACAAGCAGGGCGTGAAGTCGATCGTCGCGCTGATCCACGAGGGCGGTCTGCCCGCGAGCGGTGCGTACAACTACGACTGCGACGCCCCGGGCGCCGGCGCCGGCATCTCGGGTGCGATCGTGGACATCGCCAAGAACGTTGACGCCACGGTCGACGCGCTGGTCACCGGCCACACGCACCAGGCGTACGCCTGCAACATCCCGGACCCCGCGGGCAACCCGCGCACGGTGACCTCGGCCGCCTCCATCGGCCGCCTGTTCACCGAGACCACCCTCACCTACGACCGGAAGACCAAGGACATCGTCCGTACGCCGGTCACCTCGCCGAAGCCGGTCAACAAGGTCGTCCACCGCGACCAGCCCAAGGCTCCGGACATGACCGAGCTGATCGGCCGCTGGAACGCCCTGGCGGCCCCGATCGCCAACCGTCCGCAGGGCTTCATCTCGGCCGACATCGCGGGCCGCGGCTCGTCCGAGCCCGAGAAGCCGCTCGGCGACCTGATCGCCGACGCCCAGCTGGAGGCGCTCGCCCCGGCGGACAAGGGCGGTGCGCAGCTGGCCCTGATGAACCCGGGCGGCATCCGCTCGGACCTCGCCTACAAGGCCTCGGGAGACGAGGGCGACGGCGTGGTGACCTACGGCGAGTCCTTCACGGTCCAGCCGTTCAACAACATGATGAACGTCGTGGACCTGACCGGCGCGCAGCTGATCACCGCACTGCAGCAGCAGGTCAGCGGCCCGGTCAACGGCCCGAGCCCGAAGATCCTCCAGGTGTCGAAGGGCTTCACCTACACCCTCGACATGACGAAGGCGGGCGCCGACCGGATCGTCGTGGACTCGGTCAGGCTGAACGGTGCCGCGATCGACCCCGCCGCGACCTACCGGGTCGCGATGAACGAGTTCCTCGCGGGCGGCGGTGACGGTTTCACGGTCCTGAAGGAGCACCGGAACAAGCTCGTGGGCGCGCCCGACCTGGACTGCTTCAACGCCTACCTGATGAAGAACTCCTCGGAGTCCTCCCCGATCGCCCCGCCGGCGGCGAACCGGATCACCGTCATCAAGTAACACCCGCGCACAGCGTGCCCGAAGGGGCGGCGGGCCCACCGGCCCGCCGCCCCTTCGGCGTTCCCCGTGCACCCCCGTGGTGCGGGGATGTGAGGGACGCGGGACGGGGGGAGGGATCAGAGGGCCGCCAGGAACGTCCCGACGGCCCGGTGGAACCCGTCCGGGTCCGTGAACGGCGCGAAGTGGTCGCCGTCGAGGGGTGCGTACGAGGTCTTCGGGCGCCGGGTGGTCATCGCGTCGGCGACCGGCCGGGTGAGTGCCTGGCTGTCGGTGCCGTGGATCAGCAGGGCCGGGCAGGTGCTCGCGAGCCAGGTGTCCCAGTGGTCGCCGGCGCAGGCGTGGAGGGAGTCGAGCATGTCCTGCGGGTGGTACGCCAGGCGCCAGCCGCTGCCGTCCGGGAGGGGCCGCAGCCCGTCGGCGACGAAGGATGCGGCCGGTCCGGCGGCGTCGAGGAGTTCCTCGCGGGTGGGGGCGGTGTAGGGCAGGCCGTCGAGGAAGTCGAACCAGTTCGGGCCGTCGGGGATGCGGATCTCGACGGTGGCGTCGACGCCGATGAGCGCGGCGAACCGGTCCGGGTGGGCGGCGGCCAGGTGGTAGGCGTTGAGTCCGCCCAGGGAGTAGCCGAGCAGCGGCACCGGGGCGTCGAGGCCGAGGTGGTCGAGGAGGGCCACGGCGTCGGCGACGTACCCCTCGCGGCGGTAGTGGGGCGCCCGGTCCGATGCGCCGTGGCCGCGCTGGTCGGGGGCGATGACCCGCCAGTCGTCGCCGAGCGCGGCGGCGAGTCCGGTGAAGGCGAGGGCCTCGGACATGCCGCCGTGCAGGGCGAGGAGCGGGCGGCCGGTGCCGCCGAAGTCCAGGTAGGAGAGGGTCCGGTCGTCGATCTTCAGTTCCTGGCGCATGGTCCTGCCTCCCGTGGGCCCGTGGGTCGTGTCGGTGGCTCCACCCTGCCAGCGGTTGGGCAAGCGCGCAATACGTTTGTATTGGGCGCTTGCCCAAAAAGCGGCGCGGCTACGATCCCGGCATGGGAAATCGCGAGGACCTGCTGGCCGGAGCCCGGCGCTGCTTGGAGGAGAAGGGGTACCTGCGGACGACCGTGCGCGACATCGCCACGGCGTCGGGGGTGAGCATGGCCGCGATCGGCTACCACTTCGGGTCCCGGGAGGCCCTGCTGAACCAGGCCCTGTTCGCTGCCATGGAGGAGTGGGCCGCGGGATCGGGTCGGCTCGCCGGTGAGGGCGGGACCGCGGGGGAGCGGTACGCCGACACCTGGGACCGCAAGATCCGCGACTTCGGGGAGATGCGCTGGCTCTGGCTCGCCTCCGTCGAGGCCTTCGTTCACGCGCAGTCCTCGCCGGAACTGCTCGCGGTGCTCGCCGAGGGGCAGCGCCGCAACCGCCGTACGGTGGCCGCGGCCCTGCGCGGAGTGCCGCCGGAGGAGGTCTCCGAGCAGGATGTGCGGGCTCTCGGCTCGATGCACATCGCGCTGCTCAGCGGGGTGATGGTGCAGACCCTGACCGATCCGGAGCAGGCGCCGGACGGCCGTGAACTCCTCCAGGGGCTGCGCTCCATGGTCGAACTGCTCGAAGACCGACCGCCGCCGACGGATGGCCAGATTGACGTGTGCACGCCATAATCCGGCCATTACCGGGTCGGCGAAGGGGCGGGCATGGGCATGGGCACCGGAACGGCAATGGGGCGGCGGACCTTCCTGGCCGGAGCGCTGGCCCTCGGAACGGCCGCCGTACGGGGAGTCGTACCCGCCGCGGCGGCGGCACTCGGCACCCGGGACTGGATGGCCGGCCTCGGCGACTCCACCGCCCTCCAGCGGATGACCATCCCCGGCACGCACGATTCCGGCGCGACCAAGGGCGGGCTCTACGTCGCCTGCCAGAACACCTCGATCGCCCAGCAGCTCGACTCCGGCATCCGCTTCCTCGACATACGCTGCCGGGTCACGGGCGGATCCTTCGCCATCCACCACGCGGCGTTCTTCCAGGACCTCATGTTCGGGGACGTCCTCGCCGCCTGCCGGACCTTCCTCGCCGCACATCCTTCCGAGACCGTCCTGATGCGCCTCAAGCAGGAGTACTCGCAGGAGAGCGACGCCACCTTCCGCGCCGTCTTCGACGACTACCTCGACCACCGCGGCTGGCGCCCGCTGTTCCTCATCACCGGCGCCCCGCCCGCGCTCGGACAAGCCCGCG
Organism: Streptomyces sp. PCS3-D2; assembly: GCF_000612545.2. Taxonomy (GTDB): domain Bacteria; phylum Actinomycetota; class Actinomycetes; order Streptomycetales; family Streptomycetaceae; genus Streptomyces. The sequence goes on from NZ_CP097800.1 coordinate 4,129,951, forward strand.
GCAGGGTGCTCCTGCTCGCCGACAACGGTGGCCTGCCCGGCCTGCGCTACGGCGACGGCAACGTCTTCGACATCCAGGACGACTACAACACCGAACCCTTCGCCAAGCGGGGACGGATCGAGAACCACTTCCGCAAGGCCGTCCAGCAGCCCGGCAAGCTCTACGTGAACTACGTCAGCACCGCGGCGTACATGCCGCCGCGGTGGAACTCCGACCGGCTCAACCCGCAGGTGCACGGCTTCGTCGACGGCGCCGAGATGGCCGGCCGGACCGGGCTCGGGATCGTCCCGATGGACTTCCCCAACACCCGCTCCGGCCTGGTCGCCTCACTGATCCGGCACAACTGACGGGTCCGAGGGCGGCGGGGTCGGCGCCCCCGGGATGCGGAGCACCGCCTCCGTTCCCGCACCGCCGTCCACCGCCGCCCGCAGCTCGGCGCTGCCGCCCGCGCGGGCCGCCGTACGGGCCACGATCGACAGGCCCAGGCCGCTGCCGGGCAGGGCGCGGGCCGACTCGGACCGCCAGAACCGCTCGAAGACGTGCGGCAGGTCCTCCGCGGGAATGCCCGGCCCGTGGTCGCGCACGGTCAGCTCGCCCGCCCGCAGCGCCACCTCGACCGAGCCGCCCTGCGGGCTGAACTTCACCGCGTTGTCCAGGACGTTGACCACCGCGCGCTCCAGCGCCGCCGCCTCGCCCCGTACGTACCAGGGCTCCAGGTCCGAGGTGAAGGACAGCTCCGGACCGCGCAGCCGGGCCCGGGACAGCGCCGCCGCGGCGATCTCGTGCAGGGGAACCACCCCGAGCGGGCCGGGCGAGGCCGCGTCCGGCCGAGACAGCTCCTGCAGGTCCCCGATCAGCGACGCCAGTTCCGTCATCTGCGCCTTGACCGAGGCGAGCAGTTCCCGCCGGTCGTCGGGCGGGAGGGCCCGCCCGGTCTCCTCACTGCGCGCGAGGAGCTCGATGTTGGTGCGCAGCGAGGTCAGCGGGGTGCGCAGCTCGTGCCCGGCGTCCGCGATCAGCTGTGACTGCCGGTCCCGGGAGGAGGCCAGGGCCGCGGTCATCGAGTTGAAGGACCGGGACAGGCGGGCGATCTCGTCGTCGCCCTCGTCGGGGATCCGTACCGTCAGGTCCTCGGTGCGCGCGATGTGCTCGACGGCGTCGGTCAGCTCGTCGACGGGCCGCAGCCCCGTGCGGGCCACCCACAGGCCGGCCGCGCCGGCGCCGACCACACCGACGCCGCAGACCAGGAGCAGCACCCAGGCCAGGGTGGACAGCGGCTTCTCGACGTCGGCGAGCGGCTTGGCCACGGTCAGCGCGGCCGCCCGCCCGTCCAGCAGGGCGGGCTGGGTGTAGACGCGGACCGCCACTCCGTCGGAGGTGGTCGCGTCGTAGAGCGCCGCCCCGCGTCGCCGCTGCGCGACCTCCAGGTCGATGGCGCTGATCCGCAGGGTGCTGCGGCCGTCGATCCAGCAGTGGCTGCCGTCCGGCCGCACGATCTGTACCTGGGCGCTGAGGTTGTTGGCGGGCCGCTCCGGCAGCGCACCGGTGACGGCCACGCAGCCGAGCGTGCGGTAGACCTGGTTGGCCTGAGCCTCGGCGTTGGTGGCGCGGAGCGCGCTGTCCAGTTGGTCGCGCAACTGGGTGCGGACCATCACCCACGACACCGCGGCCACCGCCGCGACGGCCAGCGCCACCGCCACGGTGACCAGCAGGGCCAGCCGGGAGCGCAGCGGCAGTGCGCGGAAGCGGGCGAGCGGGCTCACTCCGGCCCGCCCTCGCCGGTGCGCAGTACGTAGCCCACCCCGCGCACGGTGTGGACCAGGCGCGGCTCGCCGCCCGCCTCGGTCTTGCGGCGCAGGTACATCACGTACACGTCCAGGGAGTTGGAGCTGGGTTCGAAGTCGAAACCCCAGACGGTCTTGAGGATCTGTTCGCGGGTCAGCACCTGGCGCGGGTGCGCGAGGAACATCTCCAACAGCGTGAACTCGGTACGGGTCAGCTCCACCGGGCGTCCGGCCCGGGTGACCTCGCGGGTCGCGAGGTCCATGCGCAGGTCGCCGAAGCTCAGGGCGTCCTGGTGGGCGTCGGCGGCGCCGCCGGCCTGCGCGGCGGCGTAGGAGCTGCGGCGCAGCAGGGCGCGGACGCGGGCGAAGAGCTCGTCGAGCTCGAACGGCTTGACGAGGTAGTCGTCGGCGCCCGCGTCGAGGCCGGTGACGCGGTCGCCGACGGTGTCGCGGGCGGTGAGCATCAGGATCGGGGTGACGCTGCCGGAGGCGCGCAGCCGTCGGGCAGCCGTGAGCCCGTCCATCCGCGGCATCTGGATGTCCAGCACGATCAGGCCGGGAGCGTACGAGGCCGCCTTGTCGAGGGCGTCGAGCCCGTCGACGGCGGTCTGTACGGTGTACCCCTCGAAGGCGAGGCTGCGGCGCAGGGCCTCGCGTACGGCCGGTTCGTCGTCGACGACGAGGATCCGCGCTTCGCCTTCGGCGGGGTTCATGGATGGGTCTCCCAGGTGTGGTGGCCGGCTGCGGGGTCCGGCGGTGGCGTCCGGCGGTGGGTTCCGGCGGTTGACGGCGTCTCCCAGCCTCGCACGGCGGGCTAGAACGACGTGCCGAAGCCGTCGGCGAAGGAGTCGGCGCCGGCGCTGCCGGAGGATCCCTTGCCGCCGGGTCCGCCCTTGCGGAGGGAGTCCAGGTCGGCCTTGATCGTGTCGACGGGGATGGCGAAGCCGAGGCCGACGCTGCCGGCGCTGGAATTGCCGGCCGAGGGCGAGTAGATCGCGGAGGGCATGCCCACGATCTCGCCCTTCATGTTGACCAGGGCGCCGCCGGAGTTGCCCGGGTTGAGGGAGGCGTCCGTCTGGAGGGCCTTGTACGAGGTGGTGTTCGAGCCGGTGTCCCCGTTGAACTGGCGGCCGCCGAAGGAGAAGGGCCAGCCGCCCTCGCCCTGCTGCCGGCCCTGCGGGGTGCTCCGGTCCGAGGTGGGCACCTTCACCTCGCGGTTCAGGGCCGAGACGATGCCGCTGGTCACGGTGCCGGTGAGGCCGTCGGGGGAGCCGATGGCGACGACCTGGTCGCCGACCCTGACGCTGCCGGAGTCGCCGAGCACGGCGGGCTTGAGGCCGCTCGCGCCCTGGAGCTTGATCAGGGCCAGGTCCTTCCCCGGGTCGGTGCCGACGATCTCGGCGCCGTACTTCTTGCCGTCGCTCGTCGTGACCTGGATCTGGGTGGCGCCGTCCACGACGTGGTTGTTGGTGGCGATCTCGCCGTCGGCGGTCAGCACGAAGCCGGAGCCGGTGCCCTGGCCGGAGCCGGTGCGGGTGTCGATGCGGACGACCGACGGGCTGACCTGTTCGGCGATGCCGGCGACCGTGCCGGTGCTGGACTGCGAGACGTTCGTGCCGCTGATCCCACCGCCGGTGGCGGTCTGCCGGTCCATCAGCTGCTGGACGGCGGCCGCGGTGCCGCCGCCGACCAGGGCCGCGGCGAGCGCGACGGCGGCCAGCAGGGCGACGGGCTTCTTCGCGCGCCGGTCCGGTGCGGCGTGAGCCGGCCCCTGCGGGGTGCCCGGGTCGCCGTCGCCGCCGGCCGCCGCCGGGACGGTCTCGCCCACGATGACCGGCGGCCGGTGAGCCTCGTGCCAGCCGGGCGCGGCCGGCGGGTAGGAGGGCGGCGGCGGATACGCCCCGGTCCCGGCTCCGGCCCCGTGCGCCGGCCGGTTGCCTCCGTGCTGCCAGTCCTCGCCGAGCGGCGCGTGCGGGGGGCGGTGTTCCTGCGGGTACTCGCCTTCGCGGCGGAAGCTCTCGGTCATGAGACGACTCTCCCCGCCGTGGATGAGAGCCGCCTGAGTCCGACCTGAGAAGCCCGACAGAACCGCGTATGCCCGATATAAGGGCACGTCCGCCCGTGCGGGGCCGCGTCAGACCCCGGAACCCCGCGCGATGCGGTACAGCACGTTCGGACGCAGCGGCCCGTCGCCGACCCGGCGGACCCGGCCGGTCGGGCCTCAGCGGCAGCCGCAGGAGCGACGGATCACCAGGGCCGACGGGAACTGCTTGAGGCGCTCACGGCGCGAGCCGGCCACGCGCAGGCCGTCGTCCAGGACCAGGTCCACCGCCGCGCGGGCCATCGCCGGGCGGTCCGAGGCCACCGTGGTCAGCGGCGGGTCGGTGAGGGCCGCCTCCTTGACGTCGTCGAAGCCGGCCACGGCCAGCTCCTCGGGCACGTCGATGCGCAGCTCGCGCGCGGCGCGCAGCACGCCGATCGCCTGGTCGTCCGTGGCGCAGAAGATGGCCGTCGGCCGGTCGGGCCGCGCCAGGACCTCCAGGGCGACCGTGTAGGCGTCGTAGCGGTTGTAGGGGGCCTCGATGAGCCGGCCCTCGACGGAGCGGCCGGCCTCCAGCATGGCCCGGCGCCAGCCCTCGACGTGGTCGGCGACCGGGTCGCCGACCGAGGGGGTGTTCTCGATGCCGCCGATGCAGGCGACGTACGCGTGCCCGTGCTCCAGCAGGTGCCGGGTGGCGAGCTGGGCGCCGCCGATGTCGTCGGTGACGACCGCGACGTCGTCGATCGCCTCCGGGCGCTCGTGCAGCAGCACCACGCGGGCGTCCCACGCCTCGATCTCGCCGGCCGCCTGCTCACTCATGCCCTGGCTGACCAGGATCAGGCCCGAGACCCGCATACCCAGGAAGGCCCGCAGGTAGTGGACCTCACGCTCGGTGCGGTAGTCGGAGTTGCCGACCAGGACCATCTTTCCGCGCTCGGCGGCGGCCTGCTCGACCGCGTGCGCCATCTCCGCGAAGAACGGCTGGCGCGCATCGGGGACGATCATGCCTATGAGGTCGGTGCGCCGCGACGCCATCGCCTGGGCGACCCGGTCCGGGCGGTAGCCCAGGTCCTTGATCGCGGCGAGGACACGCTCGCGCGTGGCCGGGGCGACCGGCCGGGGTCCGTTGTTGATGACGTAGCTCACGACGGCGGTAGAAGTACCCGCAAGTCGCGCTACGTCATCCCGCGTCACCTTGGCCACGCGCGGCAGTCTACGCGGGGTGACCTATCTCCGGGCAGCGAGTCCCGCGGACCGGACGATCACCGGGCCGTTACGCCGACCGGGTGGCCGCCCCGGAGGCCCGCGAGGAGTCCTCCGCGGCCGCCTCCGCGGCGACCTGGGCCGCCGCCTGGGCCGCGGCCTCCGCCGCCGCCCGCTCCACCTTCTCCGGCGTGACGAAGCGGTAGCCGACGTTGCGGACCGTGCCGATCAGGGACTCGTGCTCGGGGCCGAGTTTCGCGCGCAGCCGCCGTACGTGCACGTCGACCGTCCGGGTGCCCCCGAAGTAGTCGTAGCCCCAGACCTCCTGCAGCAGCTGCGCGCGGGTGAAGACCCGGCCGGGATGCTGCGCGAGGTACTTCAGGAGCTCGAACTCCTTGAAGGTGAGGTCCAGCACCCGCCCCTTGAGCTTGGCGGAGTAGGTGGCCTCGTCCACCGACAGGTCGCCGTTGCGGATCTCCATGGGGGAGTCGTCCGAGCCGATCTGCTGGCGGCCGGTGGCCAGCCGCAGGCGTGCCTCGACCTCGGCGGGGCCGGCGGTGTCCAGCAGGACGTCGTCGATGCCCCAGTCGGCGGTGACGGCCGCCAGGCCGCCCTCGGTGACGACGAGGATCAGCGGACAGCCGGGGCCGGTGGAGCGCAGCAGCTGGCACAGCGACCGGACCTGCGGCAGGTCGCGGCGGCCGTCCACGAGGATGACGTCGGCGCCCGGGGTGTCGACGAGGGCGGGGCCCTCGGCCGGTGCCACCCGGACGTTGTGCAGCAGCAGGCCGAGTGCGGGCAGCACTTCGGTCGACGGCTGCAGTGCGTTGGTGAGCAGCAGGAGCGAGCTCATGACCGACCACCTGCCCGGGCCGGACGGTGGTGCACGGTTCGCTGGTCCATCACGTCGGTTCCTCCTCGGTCCCGTCGAGGACGTGCGCGGTACTGCTTCGTACGTGTCGCCCGGTGTCCTCGCGTCCCCGCGCCCTGGGGGCCGACTCGGTCACCGTTGTTCTCGGTTCGTTCAACGTGCTGAAAGCACAAAAGGACCCGGGGGCCACATTGCCCGGATCCTCTCGCCAGCAGAATAGCCCACCTGCTCTTCCCGACCGAGGCCCTCTTACTTCATCCTCTGTGGTTCCTGCCACGCTCCTGCCACGTTCCCGCCCTGCGTATGCACCGTTTTTCACCGCAACGGAGGCATGCGGGACGCCGGTGCCGGTCCACCCCGGCGCACGGACGGCGCGTCGGGGCACGCCGGGGGCGGCGGCCGGAGGGGCCATCATGGAGGCCGACGGCAGAGAGCCGACGAGACGATGGGAGCTGCAGTGGCAACCGGAACCATCCGCTACTGGGCGGCGGCCAAGGCCGCTGCCGGGACTGCGGAGGAGCCGTACTCGGCGCGGACACTGGCCGAGGCGCTCGACGGCGTGCGGGAACGCCACCCGGGGGAGCTGACCCGGGTCCTGCTGCGCTGCTCCTTCCTCGTGAACGAAGAGCCCGTGGGCAAGCGCCCGCACGACTCCGTGGCACTGACCGAAGGGGGCACCGTCGAGGTGCTCCCGCCGTTCGCGGGCGGGTGAGCGGGAGCCGATGAGCACGCCTGAGGAACGACAGCAGCAGTCGCAGCAGCAGCCGCAGCAGGATCCGTACGGGACCCAGACCTGGCAGGCCGACACCTGGGACACCGGCTATCAGCCGGTGCATCCGCCGCTGGGCGCGGTGCCCGGGCAGCCGGTCGCGCCCGAGGGCTGGTTCCGCGAGGAGGCCGCAGGCCCGGGGGCGGGTGCCGTCCCCGGCCCGGCCGGGGCCTACCCGCCGTACCCGGCCCAGAGCCAGGACCTCGGCCACGGCCACGGCCTCGGCCAGGCTCCGGCCGAGGGGCCGGCCTGGGGAGCACCGGGCACCGGTCCCGAGCCGCAGACGCCGGCTCCGCAGGGCTGGTTCCGCGACGAGGCGTCGGCCGTGCCGGCGCAGGACTGGTCGCAGGGCGGCCAGGGTGGCCAGGTTGTGGCGGGGTCCGGTGCCGCGGAGCAGACGGCCTACCTGCCGCCGTATCCGGGTCCCGGCCAGGAGCAGGGGGGCGCCGCCGAGCAGACCGCCTACCTGCCGCCCTACACCGGCCCGGCACAGCAGCCGGTGGCTCCGCAGGGCTGGTTCCGCGACGAGGCGTCGGCCGTGCCGGCGCAGGACTGGTCGCAGGGCGGCCAGGGCGGCCAGGTTGTGGCGGGGTCCGGTGCCGCGGAGCAGACGGCCTACCTGCCGCCGTATCCGGGTCCCGGCCAGGAGCAGGGGGGCGCCGCCGAGCAGACCGCCTACCTGCCGCCCTACACCGGCCCCGGGCAGGCGGCCCCCGACCCCGACCCGGCCCCGGGCCCGGCTCCCGCCGCGGCCGGAGCGGGAGCCGCCGCTCCCGCCGGGGACGCCTCCGGGACACCCGGGGCACCCGAGGCCACCGACTGGTCCCCGCCCACCCTCGCCGGGAACACCCTGCGCGCCGTGGACCCGGCCCAGGCCCGTGCCGAAGGCCGGTCGCCGATCATCGACCCCGGCCCGCAGTCGGCCATACTGACCGCCGCCCTCGGGCTGCTGCTCGCCGTGGCCGCCGCCGTCGGGCAGTTCGCCCTGCTCGTGCCGCTGATCGCCCTCCAGGGCCTCACCGCGGCCGGCTGGTTCCGCCTCAACGGCATGTGGCCGGCCCGCCAGGGCATCGCCCTCGCCTTCGCCGGAGCCCTGGCCGCCGACGCGGCCGTGCTCGCGGTGGAGGAGGCGTACGGCGCCGGAGCGATCGTCGGCACCCTCGGCGCCTGGGTGCTGCTCACCCTCGTGCTCCAGCTGCGCAGCCAGGCCGATCCCGACGAGCGGATGTACGGGCTGATGGCTTCGGTGGCCTCGGCCGCCCTCGCCATCGTCTGTGCCGGCTACCTGGCCGCCGACACCGCCGCCGTCACGGTCGGCGCCGCCGCCGTGGCCGTCGCGGTGTTCGTCCGCGCGCTGCCGCTGCCCACCGCCACCTCGGTCGGGGTCTCGCTGGCCGCGGCCGCGGGCGCGGGCGTCGCGGCCGGCGGGATCACTTCCGTCGGGGTCGGCGGGGCGCTGCTCGGCCTGGCCGCCGGGGTGTGCGCGCTGGTCGGTCTGCGCGTGGCCGCGTACGACTACCCGTCGAAGTTCGTGCACATGACGGCCGGTGTGGCGCTGCCGCTCGCGGCCGCCGCCCCCGCGGTGTACCTGATCGGGCGGGTGGTGGGCTGACCCTGTGCCGTCCCCCGTCGCTGACGGTCTCCTGACGCACCGGCATGGTCCACTGGACCGCACGTACCGATCGGCAGGGGGAGGGCACGTGCGCATCGTGCGCGTCGTCGTGATCATCGCAGTGGTGCTCGGGGCCTTGTTCGTGGGCGTGGACCGCTGGGCGGTCGGCTACGCCGAGAACCGGCTGGCCGACCGCATACAGGCCCGGCAGGGCCTGGCCGGCGGCGCGGAGGTGGAGATCCGCGGGTTTCCCTTCCTGACCCAGGCCCTCAGCCACGAGTTCGAGAGGGTGGACCTGAAGCTCACGGGCGTCGAGGTCGCCGCGGAGGGCCGCAGGACGCGGCTCTCGGAGCTCGACGCGAGCTTCCGCGGGGTGCGGCTCAACGGTGACTACAGCGGCGGCACGGCCGAGCGCGCCGACGGCACCGGGCTCATCACCTACGCCGACCTGACCGCGGCCTCGCAGACCGGCGCGACCCTCTCCTACGGCGGTGCGCCCGGCAAGGTGAAGGTCGCCGCGTCGGTGGACATCGCCGGGCGGAAGCTGTCGCGCAGCGTCATCTCGACGATCACGCTCGTGGACGCACCGGGCTCCGGGGGCGGCGCGGGCGGAAAGATCGTCCGGGTGCGCGCCGAGGAGGTGCCGGGCGAGGGCATCCCCGGCCTGGAGCGGCTCGTGCGGCGGCAGACCGATTTCGACCGCACCATCGACAGCGGCCTTCCGGCGGGCCTCCGGCTCTCGGCCCTGACCTCGGACGAGGCCGGCGTGCACCTCACCCTGGGCGGCTCGAACGTGCAGATGGCCGGATCGTGAGACGGTGTGGTCCGATCCGCAGAAGGACGGGCCGGGCGGCAGGTCCCGCGGGCGTCCGGGCGCCCGGAAAGCCTGTTCCCATCCCATGATGCGGACGATCCTGTCTCGGAATATGACACACCGGTGACAGGGCGGCTGATTCGTCCCTACGATCCATGGCTATGAAGCATCAGCAGGCGGACCTCACGAAGCGACGGGCAGTAGACCTGTGTCGCGTCGCCGCCATGCTCTGTCGATCCATGTGACGTGTGAGCGCAACCGCTCCATCAGCCGGACGACGGCCCCGACAGGCCCTTCCCGCGTGACCGCACCTGCCTCCTGACTCCTGACGCCTCCCCGCGCAGGGAATCGAGCGCACCCGCAGGCACGCAGCACAGCGCAACCCGCACCGCCCCGCCGCACACTGCCCCGGAGGAGAACACCATGAGCCGCAGCGACGTTCTCGTAGACGCCGACTGGGTCGAGGCCCACCTGAACGACGCCGACGTCGTCATCGTCGAGGTGGACGAGGACACGTCCGCCTACGACAAGAACCACATCACCAACGCCGTCCGGATCGACTGGAAGACCGACCTCCAGGACCCGGTCCGCCGCGACTTCGTGGACCAGGAGGGCTTCGAGAAGCTCCTCTCCGCCAAGGGCATCTCCAACGACGACACCGTCGTCCTCTACGGCGGCAACAACAACTGGTTCGCCTCCTACGCCTACTGGTACTTCAAGCTCTACGGCCACCAGGACGTCAAGCTCCTCGACGGCGGCCGCAAGAAGTGGGAGCTCGACTCCCGCGACCTGGTCGACGGCAAGGACGTCCCGAACCGCCCGGCCACCGAGTACAAGGCCAAGGCCCAGGACGCCTCCATCCGCGCCTTCCGCGACGACGTCGTGGCCGCGATCGGCTCCCTGAACCTGGTCGACGTGCGTTCCCCCGACGAGTTCTCGGGCAAGCTGCTCGCCCCGGCGCACCTCCCGCAGGAGCAGTCGCAGCGCCCCGGCCACGTGCCGAGCGCCCGCAACATCCCGTGGTCGAAGAACGCCAACGACGACGGAACCTTCAAGTCGGACGACGAGCTCAAGGCGCTCTACGAGACCGAGCAGGTCGACCTGGCGAAGGACACCATCGCCTACTGCCGCATCGGTGAGCGCTCCGCGCTCACGTGGTTCGTGCTGCACGAGCTCCTGGGCCAGGAGAACGTCAAGAACTACGACGGCTCGTGGACCGAGTACGGCTCGCTGGTCGGCGTGCCGATCGAGCTCGGCCCCAACAAGTAATACCGGGCACGCGACGCCCTCGTCATACGACCTTCTCCAGGACAGGACAGAGAACATGTGTGGAGCACAGATCGGCGGGCCCGACCTCGCCACCCTCAAGCCCGGTGAGACCGCGATCCAGGGCCAGGTGACCAAGGACGGCGAGCCCGTCAGCGGTTACGTGCGGCTGCTGGACTCGACCGGCGAGTTCACCGCCGAGGTCCCGACCTCGGCCACCGGCCAGTTCCGCTTCTACGCCGCCACCGGCTCCTGGACGCTGCGCGCGCTCGTCCCGGGTGCCCAGGCGGACCGCGCCGTCGTCGTCGCCGAGGCCGGCGGCGTGACGGACGTGGTGATCGCGGTCTGAGCACCGCACATGTGATCACCTGATCGACCGGCCGAAGGGCCGCACCCCCGGGGGTTGGACGCCACTGGAACGGGGTGCGGCCCTTCGCGCCGTTCGCACGCCGACCTACGCTGGAGGCATGTACGCCCGGCGCCGGCGCGCCTACTTCCTGCTGATGGGCGGATGCCTCTTCCTCTTCGTCTCCGCCTGGTCCTTCGTGCGCCTGTGGTCGGTCGAGGCGGCCGTGGCCATGTGCGTCGTCGCCATGGTCATCCCGCCGGTGGCCGCGGTGGTCGCGAACCGGCGCGGCCCGGACGACCGCTGGTGGGACGACCCCTCGGGGGACCCGAAGTCCGACGAGTGGTGGGACGAACTGGACGGAAAGCGGCGCCGCGAGGACTGAATCCCCGCGAGACAAGAACGTGACCAGGCTTCGTACAACCGCTCCACCACGCCGAGGGTCATGGGGTACGCGCGGGTAACCCACCCGCGCTTCCGGTTTTGTGGGGGACCCCGTTGGAACACGATCAGACCATCCCTGAGCAGCGGAAAGAGGAGGAAAGCACACCGGAGCCGGATACATCGGCCACGTCGGTCCCGCGACGACGGCCGCTGCGGCGCACGACGCTCCTCATCGCGGGCGCGGCCGTGCTCGGCGTCCTCGCCGGCACCGTCACCGGCTATGCGGTCCAGTACCACCGCGAGCCCACCCCGCTGCCGCCGCTGGCCCAGCAGAAGATGGACGGGCCGAAGCCGGCCGCAGTGAACGACGCGACGAGCCGGCGCTCGATCAACGCCAACCGCTGGCACAAGGCGGACGACGGTCTGGCCAAGAAGCTGCTGGAGCTCCCGGGGGGCGCGCAGGACGGCTTCTCCGGTCCCGCGTCCACCGACACCTTCTCCGCGGACTACTTCCTTGAGCCCTCCCACGGGGTCGGCTCGCTCATCAGGCAGGCCGGCCGCCTCGCCACCGCCCGGTGGTCCGAGAACGACCGGAACTTCATCGAGATCAACCTGCTGCAGTTCCGCGACCGCGGCGGCGCCGACGACTTCTACGCGGACATCGTGCAGTACATGCCCGGCAAGGACAACGCAGGCAACGCGGGCAAGGAGCTCCCGGGAGTCCCGGCGGACTTCGGCCACCTGTGGATCGACTCCACGGCCCACCAGGAGCCCGGCTACCACCCGCTGCGGCAGGGCCGGGCCGTGGTCCGGCGCGGTGACATCGTGATGAGCGTCGAGTACACGAACAACCGCGGCAGCGTCGACGAGAAGGCCCTGGTCGAGCTGGCCAAGCGGCAGATGGAGCGGCTGTGAGCGAGCACCAGAACGAGACCGCGCCCGTGCCGGCGCCCGCACCCGCGCCCGAGCCCGCGCCCGAACCCGTGACCGCATCCGTGCCGGCGCCCGCGCCCGAGCCGGTGGCCGCACCCGTTTCCGCGGTCGAGACCGAGCCGGCACCCGTGCGCAGGAAGAAGAACCGCAGGACGCTCGCGCTGGTCTCGGCGGCCGTGGCCGTCGTCGTCCTCGCGGGCGGCGCGGTCGCCGCCGCGGCCGCGCTCGCGGACGCCGACCGGACCTCGCCGACCCGGTACTGGGTGGCCGAGGACCACACGACCGGCGGCACGCAGGCTCCGGTGCCGACCGTGCCGCCCAACGAGCTGACGGGCAAGCTGATGCCGATGCCCGCCGACTACTGGCCCGGCCCCGACCTCGACCCCGAGGGCAACGACTACTTCCTGCCGAGCGACAAGGCGTTGCAGAGCTTCAAGGACGCCCGTACGGGCCTGTCCAGCAGCGAGCGGTCCGAACGGGACAGGGAGCTGGCGGACCTCAAGCTCAAGGGCATGGCCGGGCGCAGCTACGCCCGCAGCGAGGGCTACGGCGCGGCGGTCGCCGAGATCCGGCTCATCCAGGCCGATCCGCAGCAGTTGGCCTCGTTCGGCGAGTTCGCCAAGAAGCTCATCGAGCTCACCGGTGACGGCGGGGCGCCTCAGGTGGAGGGGTATCCGCAGGCCAAGTGCGGGCTGGACGGCTCGCTCACCGGGGGGAAGGACGGGAAGGAGAAGATCGACGCCCTGGACTGCGTGGCCGTCGAAGGGGACGTCCTCGTGAGCTTCCGCATGTACGGGAGCGAGGGATTCGCGGTGAAGGACGCCGCCAGCCTGTTCAAGCAGCAACTCGACCACCTCAAGTCCCCCGGAGAGTCCGCGTGAGCAGCGAGCAGACCACCACCGGCACCGACACGCCGGCGCCGCCCGCGCCCGCCGCCGAGCCCGCACCCGCCCCGCAGACCCCCGAGGCCGCCACGGCGGCGGAGGCGTTCGCGCCTCCCGCGGCGGCGGAGGCGGTACCGGCCCCGCCGAAGGACCGGCGGGTGCTGTTCGCGGCCCTGCGCTGGACCGCCGCCGTCGCCGTCTTCGCCGCCGTCGGCACGGGGGTCGCGTACGGGATCACGGCGGCGGACCGCACCGACGTCCCCGGCCTGTCCACCGAGGGCGACGGCCGCTGGACGTTCCCGAAGCTGTCCCAGCCCGCGCTGCCCCCCGGCGCCCCGCTGCCCCAGGGCCCGGACAACAGGGACGGGACGCACTACGCACCCCTCTCCGCCCTGCTCCTGCCCGCTCCCCAGGGCTCCAAGGCCGACGACGCGGTCAAGGCGGACAAGGACGGGGCGGTGCCGCTCGACTCCTTCCTGGAGGAGTACACGCCCGAAGCCCGCGAGAAGCTCAGGACCTCCCTCGAATGGGACGGCCTGCGGCAGATCACCGGCCGGGGCTGGACGATGCCGGACGGCACCCGCACCCACGTCTACCTGCTGCGCTTTCACTCGTCGGGCTTCGTGGACGCCTTCAAGGGCTGCGACAGCAACGCCCAGCTGAACGGGGTCTCGGCCCTGGACCTGGACGACGTCTGGAGCAAGGCCAAGAACACGCAGATGAACACCACCGCGCTGGACTTCCCGGGGGCCGCCAACTTCGACGGCACCGACCTCAGCGTGTACCAGGAGATGAAGCCCGTCACCGGCGAGGAGCAGACCAAGGTCGGCTGCCTGCGGACGGGTGACGTCCTGGGCATGGTCGTCCAGACCCGCAAGGGAGAAGTGGACCCCGTCCCCTTCCACCAGACGGTGATCCTGCAGAGCCAGCTGCTGAGCTGACCGCCCCGGGCGGACCGGTACGGCCCACCTCGCAGCGTGCGCCGGTCCCCGGGCCAGTAGGCTTGGGGACCGGCCCCGTACAGCCCCGAAACGATTCCGAGGAGCACCCCGTGCTTGAGGCAGTCTTCACCTCCCTGCTGGTCCTGGTCTGCGTCGGCGTCATGGCCTTCACCGGCCTGGCCGTCAAGAAGCTGTACCAGGGTCAGCGCTGAGCACCGGCTCAGCTGACCGCCCCGGAACCCCTCCCACAGATCGCCTGAGCAGCCACACATGATCCAGATCCCGTCCGACCTGAACCCGGGCCTCGTCCCCCTCGCCTTCCTCCTCGGCAACTGGGAGGGCGCGGGTGTCTTCGACTTCCCCGGCGAGGAGAAGTGCAACTTCGGCCAGGAGGTCGTCTTCAGCCACGACGGCCGGGACTTCCTGGAGTACACCTCCCGCAGCTGGGTCCTCGACGCCGAGGGCAACAAGGTGCGGCCGCTGGAGTCCGAGTCGGGTTACTGGCGCATCGACAAGGACCGCAAGGTCGAGATCGTCATGGTCCGCGACCAGGGCGTCGTCGAGGTCTGGTACGGCGAGCTCGCCGACCAGAAGCCCCAGATCGACCTGGTCACGGACGCGGTCGCCCGCACCGCGGCCTCCGGCCCGTACAGCGGCGGCAAGCGGCTCTACGGCTACGTGAAGAGCGACCTCATGTGGGTGGGCGAGAAGGCCACCCCGGACGTCGAGCTGCGCCCGTACATGTCGGCCCAGCTCAAGAAGGTCGTCACGCCCGAGGAGGTCGCCGAGATGGCGCGCAACCTCCCGGACATGCCGGACGACGGCATCGCCTTCTTCCGCTGAGCGGAAACCACCACAGGCCGTGTGTGAAAGGGGACCGCGGGCTCGACCGCGGTCCCCTTCGCACACATACACTGACGGGGTGGTGAGCACCGAGAGCACCGAAGGATCCCCGGGCGCGGACTGGAAGAGCGACCTGCGGCGGCGCGGCTACCGGCTGACGCCGCAGCGCCAGCTCGTGCTGGAAGCCGTGGACGCGCTGGAGCACGCCACCCCGGACGAGATCCTGGCGGAAGTGCGCCGGACGGCCTCCGGGGTCAACATCTCCACCGTCTACCGGACGCTGGAGCTCCTGGAGGAACTCGGCCTGGTCTCGCACGCCCACCTGGGGCACGGGGCCCCCACCTACCACCTCGCCGACCGGCACCACCACATCCACCTGGTCTGCCGCGTCTGCGCCGACGTCATCGAGGCGGACCTCGATGTCGCCGCCGAGTTCACCGCGAAGCTCCGTACGACCTTCGGGTTCGAAACGGACATGAAGCATTTCGCGATCTTCGGACTGTGCGCGAAGTGCGCCGCGAAGGAGCGTGCCGCCCACGCGTAGCAGGGTCGTAGGCTTGGTCGCATGACCAGCAGCCCCTTGCTCCATCTTCCCGGCGCCGTCCAGGCCGAAGGCCGTGACGAGGGCGTCGCCGCCCACTACGGCGAGCTGTACGGCGAACAGCGCGCCCTCGCGGACGGCCGCGGCTTCGTCGACCTCTCGCACCGTGGGGTCGTCGCCGTCACCGGACCGGAGCGGCTGAGCTGGCTGCACCTGCTGATCACCCAGCACGTGACCGAGCTGCCGGCCGGGCAGGCCACCGAGGCCCTGATCCTCTCCGCCAACGGCCACATCGAGCACGCGCTCTACCTCGTCGACGACGGCGAGACGACGTGGGCGCACGTGGAGCCCGGCACCCAGGGTGACCTGATCGCCTACCTGGAGTCGATGAAGTTCTTCTACCGCGTCGAAGTCGCCGACCGCACCGCGGAGTTCGCGGTGGTGCACCTGCCGGCCGGATCCATCGCCGAGGTCGCCAAGGAGCTCGTCGTGCGCGAGACCGCGTACGGCCGGGACGTCTTCCTGCCCCGTGCCGAGCTGGAGTCCTTCGCCGCCGCGCACGGCCCGGCCGCAGGCCTCCTCGCCTACGAGGCCCTGCGCGTCGAGGGACACCGGCCGCGGGTCGGCCTGGAGACCGACCACCGCACCATCCCGCACGAGCTGGGCTGGATCGGCACCGCCGTGCACCTGCAGAAGGGCTGCTACCGCGGCCAGGAGACGGTCGCCCGCGTCCACAACCTGGGCAAGCCCCCGCGCCGCCTGGTCTTCCTGCACCTGGACGGCTCCGAGGTGGTCCTGCCGGCGCACGGCGCCCCGGTCCGGCTCGCCGCCGACGGTGAGGAGGGCCGCCAGCTCGGCTTCGTCACCACCGCCGCGCGCCACCACGAGCTCGGGCCGATTGCCCTCGCCCTGGTCAAGCGGAACGTCCCGGTCGACGCGCCGCTGCTGGTGGGCGGCACGGCCGCGGCCCAGGAGGTCGTCGTAGCGCCCTGACGTCCGGCCCGGTGGCGTCCTGACGTCCGGGCCTACACGTCGACGACGATGGTGAACGGGCCGTGGTTGGTCAGCGACACCCGCATGTCCGCCCCGAACCGGCCCGTCGCCACCGTCGCGCCCAGCGCACGCAGCTGCGCCACGACCTCGTCGACCAGCGGCTCGGCGACCGGACCGGGCGCCGCGGCGTTCCAGGTGGGGCGCCGCCCCTTGCGGGCGTCGCCGTAGAGCGTGAACTGGGAGATCACCAACAGCGGCGCCCCGTTGTCGCTGCAGGACTTCTCGCCCTCCAGGATCCGTACGGACCACAGCTTGCGCGCCAGCTGCGCCGCCTTCTCCGGCGTGTCGTCGTGGGTCACCCCCACCAGCACGCACAGCCCCTCGCCGACGATCTCGCCCACGGTCTCGCCGCCCACGACGACGCTCGCGCCGTCCACCCTCTGCACCACAGCTCGCATACCACCTGTGTACCAGCCGTGCACCCGTCCGGGGCCGATCGGGTGGAGTGGGACTGCAGTGGGGCCACGGAGAGTGGCACGATGCGTGCAGGCGGTGCGGGTGCGCCGCACCGGTCGAGGGGACGGACCCGATTCGTATGCATACTTCTGGCACCTCTGTACCTGCATCACCCGCTTCCGTCGCGGCTGCCGCGGTACGACCGCCCGCGCAGCGCACGGCCGAGACGCACGACCAGGGGCCCACCGCCCCGGCCACCGCGCTCGGGCTGCCCGAACTGCGCGCGCTGCGCCGCGACGCGCAGCGCGACGAGGCCGATCTGAGCTACGTGCGCAGACTGCTCCAGGGCCGCATCGACATCCTGCGCGCCGAGCTGGCCCGGCGGACGGATCCCGAGGCACCGGTGGTGGACCGGCTCTCCGCCATCCTCGCCGACGCCCCCTCCAGCCGCAGTGCCTCCGCCCGGCACGTCACGCTCGGCACCCCGCACGGTGAGGAGTACCGGGTGCTGGCGGCGGAGATGCTCGCCGACGTGGAACTGTCGGACCTGGAGGCCCGCACGGACGGTGAACTGCACGACGGGATGGGGCGGCTGGTGCGCTACGAGCAGCAGGTCTCGCGGCGCCGGCAGCAGCTCCAGCGCACGGCCGACGAGTGCAGCGCGGAGATCACCCGGCGGTACCGGGAGGGAGAAGCGCAGGTGGACGACCTGCTGGCGTAGGAAATTCGGGCGACCCGCGCCGGTCGGGCGATTAGCGTGGGCCGCTATGAGTGTTGACGTCCGGCCGATCGCCGAATCCGAAGTCCACGACTGGCTGCGCGCCGTCCACACCGGTTTCCTGACCGCGACCCGGGTGACCGACTCCGATGTCGCGCAGCGTGCCCGGTACGACGACCGGGCCCGTACCCAGGGCGCGTTCGACACCGGGACCGGCCGCTGCGTGGGGGCCTTCCGGTCCTTCGCGCAGGAGCTGACCGTGCCCGGCGGGGCGGCCGTCCCCGCCACGGCGGTCTCCAACGTGGGCGTCCTGCCCACCCACCGCCGACAGGGTCTGCTGACCCGCATGATGCGGGCGGAGTTCGCCGCGGCCGGCGCGCGCGGCGACGTCCTGGCGACGCTGATCGCCGCCGAGTACCCGATCTACGGGCGGTACGGGTTCGGGCCCGCCACGGCCGTCACGGAATGGGAGGTCGACGTTCCGCGCACCGGGCTGGACCGGCGGTGGTCGGCGCCCGAGGGCGGCGGGCGGATCGACCTGGTGGACGCCGCCGACTACCGGCGGTTCGGCCCCACACTGCACGACCGTTGGCGGGCGGCGGTGCCGGGGGCCGTGGACCGGGGCGAACGCTGGTGGAATCTCGCGACCGGGGCGGAGGAGATGTCCCACCGCCCCTACAAGCAGAAGTTCCACGCCGTGTACCGGACGGCGGAGGGCGAGGTGGCCGGAGTGGCCGTCTACACCGCCGACGACCACTGGACGGACGCAAAGGTCCCGCAGAACACCGTCCAGGTGTGGGAACTGCTGGCGCTCACCCCGCAGGCGGAGCGCGCCCTGTGGCACTTCCTGTGCTCCATCGACTGGGTCCTGACGGTGCGCACCGGCTACCGGGCGCCCGACGACCTCCTCCCGCACCTGCTGCCCGACCCGCGTTCGGCCCGTGTGGTCACGTCCGCCGACTTCCTGTGGGTGCGGGTCCTGGACGTCGTACGGGCGCTGGGCGCGCGGAGGTACGAGGTGCCCGGAGTGCTCGTCCTGGAGGTCGAGGACGAGACGGGCCCGGCGGCCGGCCGCTACCGGCTGGATGCGGGGGAGGGCGTGTGCGAGCGCACGACGGAGGCGGCCGACCTGCGGCTGGACGTGTCCGTGCTGGGATCCTTGTACCTGGGGGACGCGTCCGCGGTGCGGCTGGCCGCGCTGGGGCGGCTGGCCGAGGAGCGGCCGGGCGCGGTCGCGCTGGCGGACGCGGTGTTCCGCACCGCGCGTCGTCCGTGGTGTCCGGATGTCTTCTGAACAGGGGAAGGCGGACGGCAGGCTGCGGATCGCGGAAGGCGGGCGGCAGACGGTGAACCGAAAGACCGGGGTGGCGGCGTCACTTGTGGCATCCCTGCGCGCGGCCGGCTGTGTCTTCGCCGAGGAGGAGGCGGAGTTGCTGGCCGGCGCCGCCCGCGACGAGGCGCACCTGGCGGAGCTGCTGGCCCGTCGGGTGGGCGGCGAACCGCTCGAACACGTCGTGGGCTGGGCGGAGTTCTGCGGGCTGCGCATGGCCGTGGGAGCGGGCGCCTTCGTGCCGCGCAGGCGTACCGAGTTCCTGGTGGAGGAGGCGGTGGCGCTGACCCGGCCGGGCGCGGTGGTGCTGGACCTGTGCTGCGGGGTGGGTGCCCTGGGTGCGGCGGTGGCGGCGCGGTCACCGGGCGGGGTGGAGCTGCACGTCGCCGACATCGATCCGGCGGCACTGGCGTACGCGCGGCGCAACGTGGCCCCGTACGGCGGCCGGGTGTGGGAGGGCGACCTGTACGCCGCACTCCCGTCGGAGCTGCGCGGCCGGGTGGACGTGCTCGTGGTCAACGCCCCGTACGTGCCCACGCGGGAGATCGGGCTGATGCCGTCGGAGGCGCGCGACCACGAGCCGCTGGTCTCGCTGGACGGCGGGGCCGACGGGCTGGACGTCCACCGCCGGGTGGCGGCGGGGGCGCCGGCCTGGCTGGCCCCGGGAGGCCGTCTGCTGATCGAGACGAGTGCCCGGCAGGCCCCGTCGACGGCGTCGGCGCTGACCTCGGCCGGCCTGGCGGTCCGGGCGGTCACCTCGGATGAGCTGCCCGCGACGGTGGTGGTCGGCACGGCCTGAGCGGGGACCGGGGGAGGGTCGGCGCAGCGGGGTGGGCGGAGGTCCCGACCGGCGCGCCCCGGGCCGGTGTCTGTGCGTACCGGCTCGTACCGGCTCGTACCGGTGCCCGTTGCTCCCGGCGGCCGGTGCCGCCGTGCCGATCGGGGTGGTGGTGTACTCCGCGGGGACGGTGGCCACCGGGCTCCGGGCCCGGCCGACCGAACCCGTCAGGCCTTCGCGTACGGGCCCTGCGTCACCATGGTGTTCTGCATCGCCGTCAGCCTGCGGACGAAGAGGACGGCGAGCACGCCGGCGATCGTGGTGCCCAGGTCCGCGGCGATCCCGAGCTGTCCCGCTACGAGCAGCTCGTCCACGGTGTCGGCGTCCATGTAGATCCGGCTGAAGACGCGGCCCGCGACTGCGGTGAGGGCCCAGAGCACCCACCAGGACGTCAGCAGTGCGGTGGGCGCCGTGCGGTCGGAGCCGTCGGGTCCGCGCTGGGTGCTGGCCCGCCAGGTCTGCCGGGCGACCAGATAGGGCAGGACCAGGTGGGCCACGGGGACGAACCAGCCGCCGATGGCCCAGCCGGGGCCCAGGGTGAAGGCGTCGGGTCGGAAGAGGGCGCCGTTGGTCCGCACACGGTGGAACCAGATGATGAAGACGACGCAGGTGGGCGGCAGTGCGAGCATCTGGAGCAGCCCGGCGAGGAGGGTGAGCCCGCCGGACAGGCTGAGTTCGAGGTCGTCGAAGTGGGTGTCCCCCGAGAATCCCTGCAGCCATGCCTGCTCGTACACGCCGGTGCCGGCGGAGAAGAGGTGGACCGCGGCCGAGGCGCCGAGCAGCCAGGTCAGTGCTGTCGCGAGGCCGTTCGGCGAACGCAGTGCGCCCCGAGGCGCCGGCGGGGCGGCGGGGTACGGCCCGCCGGGGTAGGGGTGCGGCTGCGGGGGGACCGGGTACGGGGCCGGGCCGGGCTGAGGGTACGGCTGCGCCTGCGCGTGCCCCGGCTGCTGCTGGGGCTGCGGCGGCGGCGGTGAGCCGGGCGCGCTGAAGGACATGACGGTGGACCCCCCACGGGAACGGATGACATGCGGACGGCCCCTGCCGGGCGGGCGGGGGCCGTCGCGAAGATAGGCCGGTTCTGTGCTCGGAGTCCAGGCTATTTTTCCTGTTCAGAGGTCCCGTCTCGGTTGAGGTGAACCATGACGAGACGTTGATCGGCAGTGGTTCATCTTGAGTGAGACGCTGTTCGGTGCGGCGCTTCACTCAACCTGAGGTCGGTGAGTCCTGTGCTGCTTCACGCTCGGCAGCGAACTCGTCGAGGAGCTCGAACAGGACCTTGATCGCCTGCTGTTCGTCCTCAGGCGGAAGATTCCACACGTCGTCCCAGCCGTTCGGGAGGGCGATGTGGAGGATTTGGCCCGGCCAGGCGTGGTTGCAGTCGCGCCCGCGACGGGCGACGAGCCAGTCGTGCCAGCCGGTGAGTCCGGGCCCACCGTGCCGGAGAGCATGCTGGTCATAACCGGTCAGGAACGCGGTCAGCATGTGGAAAGAGGTCTTGCCGACGAACATGCCGGGACGTTGGCCGACGCTGGCGAAGTACTCGCGTTCAGTCATCTCGGAGAGGGGCTGCACGCGTCCGTACCTTCCTCGTCAATGGCGCTGTCGTCCAGGTCTGGACGAAGCCTGCTGCGGGCCGCCTCCGGACGTTCGGCGTAGTCCGCCGCATCGCCGACGAGACGGCTGAGGTCCGTCATCTGCACCCGCTCCAGTCAGTCCGACAGAACCAGCGCCTCATCCGAGGTGAGCTTGATGATGATTTACGGATCCTCCGTTCCTCGAACATACTTCGTCGAGCCTGCACTGTCAGAGGTGCCTGGCACAGTGCCGCTGTGAACGTTGATTCCCTTCTGGAAGCTCATCGAGGAGTACCGGCGTCAGGCGCAGAGCCCGGAGTTCAGGTGCGTGCCCGTGTCGAATGAGAGTCGGAGGGCGCCGGACTTGAAGGCGATTGCGGAGCGGATCTGTGCTCCGAACGGGGTGAGCGCCGCTGCAACGTCCTGCGTTTCCGGATGTAGAACCGATGGCGGGTTGGCTCGGACGGAGCCGTGCGAGAGGCTGGCTGGCGCCTCCAAGGTGACCTCCCAGGCGGAGCCGAGGACCAGTGTGAGCCGGAAGTCCACCACGATCCTGGTGACGGGCAAGTCGCGGAGGTTCAAGATCCATCGGTCTTCGTGTTCAACGGGACCTTGCTCAGTAGTCATCCATGCACCCTGGCTGATGTGAGATGCGATAACCACGCGTTTTGGTACGCCAGGGGCCGTGTCTGACCTTCAGCGGAAGTCGGCGGTGCCGCAGATGAAGGTGGTGTCCTGGAGGAGGTCCGGGGTGACTCGGATGCCGGTGATGTGCTCGGCGAGTGCGAAGGCGGCCGGCACGGCCAGGTCGTCGTCCGTTTTGGTGGGCTCTTCGGGGAAGGTGAAGCCGAGGTGGCGGATGACGTCGAGGAGGTCGTTGGCGCGGGTGCCGGTGCGGTAGGCGGCATCGCGGATTTCGAACTGGAGCTGGGGTTCGGTGTCCTCGGCCCAGAGGAACGAGCCGTCGTTGTTGGCGTTCGCGTTGTCGTAGTGGGAGATCCAGCGGGTGCCCGCTGATGCGGGCAGGGCCTTCTTCTCGTTCACTCCGTGCCAGCCGTTGGGCTCGATCATGAGGGTCCACGGGCCGAGCGTCGTCATTCCGAAGTACGTCCGCGTGGTGCTGAAGTCCCAGAGCCCGTATGCGGTGTCGACGAGTGCGTTGATCCCGGTGACCTCGGGTTCGGATTTGCCGCCCAGTCTGCTCAGCAGTTCGTTCGGCGGCACGTTGTGCACGAGGGTGAGGCAATAGGACTCGGCGAGGTCCGGGAAGTCTTCCTCGAACCACAGGTAGTCAGCAGCAGTCGTAGCCATGTGGGAGATCCTTCACGACGGCTATGACATTGAGGGTGCCCGGGTCCCGGGAGGGCGTCGCCTCAGGCCGCGGCGGACCCGCCGCATCACCGTGCCGGCCATTGAGGCGATCTTGTAGGGGTGGGGGTCGGAGTGGAGCAGGTCATCGGGCGGCAGGCGTTGGAAGAACTCGTCCAGGAACTGGTTCACATCTGCGGTGTGCATGCTGTCGCTGAGGTGAGCTTGTTCCGCTTTGGCGGACACCATCGGTGTGGTGGTCAGGCCGCGAGGGCGGCCTCGTAGTCGGCCGGACTGCGGTAGCCGAGGCTGCTGTGCAGCCGCTGCACGTTGTACCAGCTTTCGATCCGGTGGAGAAGAAGGACTCGGCCAGCGCGTTGTCCCAGCACGGCCCGGTGCGGCCGACCGAGAGTCGGACTCTGAACTCCGCAGCCAGGCAGGCGCATTCACGGCTCGTGTACTGACAGCCGCGATCCGAGTGGAAGATCACCGGACCGGCCGGGCGGCGAGTGCGGAACGCGGCCCTCAGCGCGTCGGTGACCAGTTCGGTTCGCAAGTGGTCGGCGGTAGCTCAGCCCACGATGCGGCGGGAGGCGGTATCGGCCGACTGCTGACCTCCTCGCTTGCTGAGCGATATGGGCCGCTGAATGGGAAGTTCACCCCGCGCAGTAGCGCCGCGAGGATGGTCAACGGCAATGCGTGGGTGCCGGACCACGATCGCGCCGCGCACCGTCGGGCGCCTCCAGCCGGCCTGCGGCGCGCAGCTCGCGGAGCCAGCCGGGGCTGGTCCGGGGAGCGCCCCCGACCCGCAGACGCTGGAGCATCTCCTCGGCCTTCAGCGCCGACTCCTGAGACTTCTCGACCCCGCCGGCCCGGCCGTGACCCCGAGCGTCGGCTGGCTAATCCGCGCCGCTGACTACTTCGCCGACCTGAGAGCGCTGCTCGGCCTTGTATTCCCCTCCTGGCCTGCGGCTCGCTTCTTCGCCGCGACCCCGGCGCTCGCGGAGGCCCTTGACCGGGAAGCCGAAGAGCGCCTTGCCCGAGCAGCGGCCCTTCGTGACCGGCCCGGGAAGAAGCACAGCTCGCGTCCTTTCACCGACCCACCGCTGGACCCGTTTCTCATGGGCGCGGTGCTCGGAATCGCCGAGCGGCTGCTCGACGCCTCGGACGAGGAACAGGCGCGGGAGCTCATGCTGCCGCTCATCCATCAAGCCGGCCGTGTCGATCAGGCGTTGTCGATCTACCTCCGACGCGAGGCGTGGGTCTCGTTCCCTGTGCGGATCGTCAGCATGAACCGCTCCAAGAGCATGATGGCCATGGGTGCCATCATCGCCCGCGGGCCGATCCCCAAGGGCGGTGGCAGCGGAGCGCGTCCGGAGGGGTATCGCCGACGTGCGCCCCGGTGACAGTTGTCCTGCTCAAGTGACAACCATCGTGCTCAGTCACAACAGTCGGGTGTGACTGCTCGCGATAGTTGTCACCGGTGTTGCCCGTCGACCAGGGACCTCTCCTCGGGATCGCAGCGCTTTCTGTCACTGAATTCACGCGGTGGTTGTCACTTCCGGGCTGATCTCAATCGTGTTGTCACCAGCTCCGGAGAACGTGCCCAGTCCGAAAGTGGCGCCCGGCGGAACCTGCGGGTTCCAGACAGCGCGCTCAGGCCAGAGGGCTTGTTGCCATTTGACCTGGCGCGATGATGGACGCCACGGTGCCGCTCTGGGTGCGTCCGATCCAGACGGGGGACCATCCTTCAGGGACGCCGAAGGCGATGAGGTCAGCGTTTAGAGCTTCATCGGTGCTCTTCTCAAACCAGCCGTCGCACAGGTCTTCGGTGGCCCGGTCCGAACCGGATCCTCCGTATGACGACACTTCCCGCCGGTAGCGGTGGAATGGTGCGGTCAGCGCTTCCCACGCCTCGACGTCGGCGATGGCTCCCGTGGCCTCGCTGTCGGAATGGAACCCGGCGGCAGCGATCTCGGCGTCCCCGATAGCATCGTTCACCCCGATGCCGATCTCCCAGACTGCCACCGGGTCATCGCCGACGCGCAGTCGGGTTGCGGCACACTCCCGTCCGTCGAAGTAGTCGCCGCCGTGCTCGTACGGGGCCTCCGTCCAGGCCGCCTCCACGCGGTACGTGCCGGGCGGAATCCGCGCGACGATCTCACGCCCCGCCTCGTCGGACCACGGCGAGTCCACGATCAGCCGACCGCTGGGAACCCGGATCGTGGTCACCTCCTCCACCTCGACCACGGTGATGAAGGTGAGCGGGTCGTCAGCACGCACGCCGAGACGTGCCCCCGGCACAAAGACCGCGTCCAGAAACTCGCTGACCTCCCGCCCGGCCTCCAGCCGCGGATTTTTCACCCATGCCATCCCACACACCCCTCATCCACGAGCCAACTGCTCAGTCAGAAGATAGGGGGTGCCCATGACAGTGGCCCCGACAGATCCAGGCGGTGCCCGTATGTGAGCGTGGTGACAACCGTCGCTGCGAAGTGACAACTATCGCGTGCAGTCACAAGTCGGGCCGGGAGGCGGGTGGGAGATGTTGCAAGCATCTGCTTGCAAAAGTTAGCAAGGTCGGGCAGGATCTGGAGCATGGCATCGCTCAACGTCGGACATCTCGGCGAATACCTTCGTGAGCAACGGCGGCAGGCGCAGCTCTCGCTGCGGCAGCTGGCCGATGCGGCGGGGGTGTCGAATCCGTACCTGAGCCAGATCGAGCGCGGGCTGCGCAAGCCGAGCGCGGACATCCTGCAGCAGCTGGCCAAGGCGCTGCGGATCTCCGCGGAGACGCTGTACGTGCAGGCCGGGATCCTGGACGAGCGGGACCGCGACGAGGTGGAGACGCGAGCCGCCATACTCGCCGACCCGTCCATCAACGAGCGGCAGAAGCAGGTGCTGCTCCAGATCTACGAGTCGTTCCGCAAGGAGAACGCACTCGACGCGCCCGCCGTTCCCGGCGATCCCGCCGTTCCCGACGGGCCTGGCACACCGTCCGACGAGATGCCGTCGAAGACCGACTGAAGTTGATCCGGGAGGACCAGCACATGGCCATCGCCGATGACCTGAAGAAGACCCTCACCGACCCCACTCCCCTCTACTTCGCCGCCGGCACCGCCGACCTCGCCGTCCAGCAGGCGAAGAAGGTGCCGGAGCTCATCGAGCAGCTGCGCGCCGAGGCCCCCGCGCGCATCGAGGCCGTGAAGAACACGGACCCGAAGGCCGTGCAGGAAGCGGTCACCGCGAAGGTGGCCGAGGTGTTCGGCGCGATCGACCCGAAGAAGATCGGGGAGAGCGCCCAGGACCTGGCGCTGCGCGGCGTCGGGGTGGCCGCCGAGTACGCGGTGCGCGCCAAGGAGACCTACGACAAGGTCGCCGAGCACGGTGAGCAGGCCGTACGGGCCTGGCGCGGCGAGGTCTCCGAGGAGATCGTCGACATCGCCGTCGTCGTCGAGCCGCGGCCCGAGCCGACTCCTGAGGTGCAGGCCGAGCCGGCCGCGGAGGCCGCGGCCGAGGAACGGCCCGCCGCGAAGAAGCCCGCCGCGCGCAAGACCACGGCCAAGAAGGCCGTCGTCGCCGCGGACGACGCGAGCTGAACCGCGCCCGCAGGGGCGAGCACGGGCCGGGCACCCTTCGAGGGCCCGGCCCGTTGTGGTTGATGGAGGGGCGGGTACCGGTAGCGTGGAGTGAGGTGGGATCCGACGTGCGAAGTGCGAGCAGGAGAAGGCGGTCGAAGCGATGTTGATGGACGGGTTCGATCGAGGGGTGATCCCGCTGCTCGGGCTCGCCATGCTGGTGCTCGCCGTGGTGGCCTTCGGGTTCGCGCTGCTGGCCCGTGAGGACGCCTACCGGGCGGCCGACAAGCAGAGCAAGACCTTTTGGCTGGTGATCCTCGGTATCACCGTGCTCGTGGACGCCTTCCTGGGGCTGCTCTTCCTCCAGATCGCGGGCCTGGTGGCGACCATCGTGTTCTTCGTGGACGTACGGCCGGCCCTCAAGCAGGTCTCGGGCGGCGGCGGCCGCCGCAGTGGCGGCAGCAGCAGTGACGGGCCGTACGGCCCCTACAACGGCGGACGGTAGACCCGTCTCCGGCCGGTAGCCCTTTGCCGCCAGGGGCAGGGGTAGGGGCGGGCCGAGCCGGACTCGGGTCAGCCTTCGGCGCGCGAGAGCAGGACCACGGCCACGTCGTCGGTGAGCTCGCCGCCGTTGAGGCGGCGGGCCTCGGTGACGGAGGCCTCCAGCAGCGCCTCGCCGCTCAGACCGCGGTCCAGGTGGCGGTTGATCATCTCGACCATGCCGTCCTGGCCCAGGCGTTCCTTGCCCTCGCCGATCCGCCCCTCGATGAGGCCGTCGGTGTAGAGCATCAGGCTCCAGCTGCCGCCGAGCTCGACCTGTCGGCGCGGCCAGCGGGCCCGGGGCAGCAGTCCGAGGGCCGGGCCGCTGTTCTCGTACGGGAGGAGCTGCGCGCGGCGCCCCGGACGGGAGATCAGCGGTGCCGGATGGCCGGCGAGGCACAGGCCCGCGCGGCGGCCGTCCGGGGCGATGTCGACGGTGCACAGCGTCGCGAAGATCTCCTCGCAGGGGCGCTCCACCTCCAGTACCTCCTGGAGGGTGGCCAGCAGGTCGTCGCCGCAGAGGCCGGCCAGGGTCAGGGCGCGCCAGGCGATGCGGAGCTCGACGCCGAGGGCGGCTTCGTCCGGGCCGTGGCCGCAGACGTCGCCGATCATGGCGTGGACGGTGCCGTCGGGGGTGCGGACGGTGTCGTAGAAGTCGCCGCCGAGGAGGGCCCGGCTGCGGCCGGGGCGGTAGCGGGCGGCGAAGCGCAGATCCGACCCCTCCAGGAGGGGGGTGGGGAGCAGGCCGCGCTCCAGGCGGGCGTTCTCCTGGGCGCGCAGTTTCGATTCTGCAAGCTTGTACTGGGCTATGTCGGCCCGTTTTCTCTCCACCGCGTAGCGGATGGCGCGGCTCAACAGGCGGCCGTCCAGTTCGTCGCGGAAGAGGAAGTCCTGGGCACCGACCCGGACGGCCTCGGCGGCGCGCTCGGCGTCGTCCTCGTCGGTCAGGACGAGGACGGCGTGGTGGGGCGCGAGGCGCAGCACCTGGTGCAGGACGGCGAGCTGCTGCTCCACGGTCGCGGTCGCCGGCGCCGTGGCGATGGTGGTGGCGGTGGTCGTGATCCCGATGCCGGCGCGGGTTCCGCTTCCGGGAAGCGACAGGTCGAGCAGGATGCAGTGCACATCGGGGGTGAGCAGCCGCTCGGCCTCGGTGAGGTTGCGGGCGGTGCGAACCCGGATGCGGTGGCCGTCGGCGTCGAGGATCTCGGGGACGGTGAGACCGCCGGCGGGGTCGTCCTCGATGACCAGGAGGGTCAGGGCGGTGGTCTGCGGGGTCGCCTGTGCGACACCGGCACCGATGGGGATGGGCGGTGCGGCGGCATGCAGAACGGCCTGACCGCTCTCCGTGGCGGGGGTCTCCCTCTGCCGCGGTACGGGTACGGGCATCGTTTCCGGTTCCTTCCCTCCCCCCGAGGGTGCGCTCCGGCAGACCCTAGCGGTCCCGGCCCCGCGAACGGAATGCCGTTCTCGGCGGGGGTCTCCGTCATATGCCGTCATCACGGGGGAAAAACGGCCTCACCGGATGACAAAGGTCACGGCGGGGCCGCATTCCGTCCCGTGTACCGAGACGTCCCCCGCCCGCACCGCGTTGCCTCGGTCCCGGCGCCTGCCGGCCGCCCTGCCGCCTGCGGCTCGCGGGCCTGCCCCGGCCAGGTGCGGGGCCGGACCTGGCGGGCCGGACCTCCGGGGCTGGACCTCCGGGGCCGGACCCCCGCCTCCCGGGTACGCAGGGCTTCGCCCGGCCCGCCGACCGCAGCCCGCCGAGCCCGCCCGCCCCGGCCTACGGATGCCGGGCCGGCTGCGGGCCGATTGCGGGCCGGGCTCGGGGCGGGCTCGGGGCGGGCTCGGGGCGGGGTGCGTGGCCCCGTGGCCGCCGACCCCGCCCGGGAGGGGTCAGGCGTCCGGGCGGACCACTGCCTTGATCGGCATCGAGCCCGCGCCCGCCATCGTCACGTTGCGGCCGGGGCGCGGGGCGTGGACCATCGCGCCGTCGCCCACGTACATGCCGACGTGGCTCGCGTCGTCGAAGTAGATGATCAGGTCGCCCGGACGCATGTCCTTGACCGCGATCTTCGGCAGCAGCCGCAGCTGCTCCTGCGAGGTGCGCGGGATGCCGCGTCCCGCCGCGCGCCAGGCCTGGGAGGTCAGCCCGGAGCAGTCGAAGGAGTCGGGGCCGACGGCGCCCCACTTGTACGGCTTCCCTATCTGCGCCGTGGCGAACTGCACGGCCAGCTTCCCGGCCTCCGTCGCCTTGCCGTTCACGTCCTTCATCGCGCCCGTGGACAGCCATGCCGTCTGCGCGCGGTACTGGGCTTCCTGTTCGAGCTGGATCAGCCGGGCCTTCTCTTCGGCCTCCAGCTTGCTCTCCAGCTCCTCGGCGGCCTTGATCTTCTCCTCGATCTGCTTCTTGGACTCCTCCTGCTTGACCCGGTTGTCCTCCAGCGTCTTCCAGCGCTCGCTCGCCTCCTCCGCGTAGCGCTGCAAGTCCGCCTGGGTGCGGTTTAGTTCGGAGAGGAGGTCCGAGGCGGCCTTCTCGCCCTGGCGCAACCGGTCGGCCCCGTCGAGGAACTGGTTCGGGTCCTCGCTCAACGCCAGCCGCGCGCCCGGGGGCAGGCCGCCCGAGCGGTACTGCGCACGGGCCGCAGCGCCCGCACGGCTCTTCAGGACGGCGATCCGCTCCTTGCCGGCGACGATCAGGTTGGCGATCTCGACGATCTTGTCCGACTGGGCCTTGGCCTCGGCTTCGGCGAGGTTGTAGGCGTCCGTCGCGGCGCCCGCCTGCCGGTAGAGCTCCTCGATGTCCTTGCGGACCTGCTCCAGCGACGCGCCGCCCGGCTCGGGCAGCGGAGCGGTCGGTGCCCCGGGTGCGGCCGGAGCCGTCGGCGCGCCCGGCGCGCCCGGTACGGCCGGAGCCGCGTACGCCGTGCCCGTCGCCAGGCCCGGCGCCGTCAGTACCGCCATCGCGCACAGCAGCGCGAGAGAGCTTGCGCGTCGTCGCCCTACCGACCCCATGGTCCCCCCAGGCACCCGCGTCAGATCCGACACCAGATCTGACTATTCATCAGTAACTTCGCACTGCCATCGGGATGGTGCCACGAGTCGAAGAATTCCGACAGCCTTGTGGAGGGCATTTCGATCTTGTCTGCCCCGACGGCCCCCGATCCCTGCCCCCCATGGATCGAACGGGGCACACCCGCCCCCGGTTCCCCGCCGCACCGCATTCACCCCAGCGGGCGCAACGACTCCCAGCGCAGGGTCAGTTCCCCCTGCCGCCACCGCACCGGCCCGTCCGCCAGCGGCCAGTCGGCGGACAGCGCCCGCGCCGTCCGGATCCAGCGCTGCCGCGCTCCGTACGAGGCGTACGGAGCCGCCGCCGCCCACGCCCGGTCGAAGTCGCGCAGGAACGCGTGCACCGGCTCGCCCGGAACGTTCCGGTGGATCAGCGCCTTCGGCAGCCGCTCCGCCAGGTCGGAGGGGCGCTCCAGCGACCCCAGCCGGGTCGCGAACGTCACCGTGCGCGGGCCCTCCGGACCCAGCGCCACCCACACGTGCCGCCGCCCGATCTCGTCGCAGGTCCCCTCCACCAGCAGCCCGCCCGGGGCCAGCCGCGCGCACAGCCGCGCCCAGACCTCTGCGACCTGCTCCTCGTCGTACTGGCGCAGTACGTTCGCCGCGCGGATCAGCATCGGCCGTTCCCCGCCCTCCAGCGGGACCTCGAAGCCGCCGTGTCGGAAGCTCAGCCCGTCCCGCTCGTACGGCTTCGCCCCCGCCACCCGAGCCGGCTCGATCTCGATGCCCACCACCCGCACGCGCGGCGCCGTCTCCCGCAGCCGTGCCAGCAGCTCGACCGCGGTCCAGGGCGCGGCCCCGTAGCCGAGGTCCACCGCCACCGGATCACCCGCACGCCGCAGCACGGCCCCGTGGGTGGCCGCGATCCAGCGGTCCATCCGGCGCAACCGGTTCGGGTTCGTCGTCCCGCGCGTCACCGAGCCCACAGGACGGCCGGGGGCGCGGCTGGGTGACGGGGTGGTGCGGGAGGTCATGGGCCGAGGGTAAGCGGAGCGCCCGCACACCATGAAAATCGCGCGGCGCCGGGCGCCCCGCACCGGATTGCGCTCCCGGAAGGCGGCAAGAATCACGAGGAGCCGGCAGGAAATGCGGATTCCCCGGAATGCGGGGGACGGCCATCCGGGTTGCACTCCTTGCAGGGCGCCCCACGCGCCCCCGTCGTCATGCCGTCCGAGCGTCGCGCGCGCACCGTCCGAGCCGAGAGGAAGCGCTTCCTTGAGCCAGTACGTGTCCCGCCTCGGCGGCAGCCTCAGCGGGCGCCTCGCCGCCGCCCGTGCCGCCACCCGCCACGAGCCGCCCCGGCTGCGCCTGCCGGCCGTCGGCCACCACCGCAAACCGCGCCGCGTGGCCATGCTCAGCGTGCACACCTCACCGCTGCACCAGCCCGGCACCGGCGACGCGGGCGGGATGAACGTCTACATCGTGGAGCTGGCCAGGCGGCTCGCCGCGATCAACATCGAGGTCGAGATCTTCACCCGGGCCACCACCGGAGGGCTGCCGCCCGTGGTCGAGCTGGCGCCCGGCGTGCTCGTACGACACGTGGACGCGGGCCCCTACGAGGGCCTCGCCAAGGAGGAGCTCCCGGCCCAGCTGTGCGCCTTCACCCACGGAGTGATGCAGGCCTGGGCCCGCCACCGGCCCGGCCACTACGACCTCGTCCACTCCCACTACTGGCTCTCCGGACACGTGGGCTGGCTCGCCGCCCAGCGCTGGGGCGTCCCCCTCGTGCACGCCATGCACACCATGGCCAAGGTCAAGAACGCGGCGCTGGCCGAGGGCGACAGCCCCGAGCCCGCCGCCCGGGTCATCGGCGAGACGCAGATCGTGTCCGCCGCCGACCGGCTCATCGCCAACACGGCCGAAGAGGCCGACGAGCTCGTGCGGTACTACGAGGCCGACCCCGCCAAGGTGGCCGTCGTGCACCCGGGCGTGAACCTCGACCGGTTCACCGTCGGCGACGGCCGGGCCGCCGCCCGCGCCCGCCTGGGCCTCCCGCAGGACGCCGTCATCCCCCTCTTCGCCGGGCGGATCCAGCCGCTGAAGGCCCCCGACATCCTGCTGCGCGCCGTCGCCGTCCTCGTCGACCGGGACCCCTCACTGCGCCGCCGCCTCTTCGTCCCCGTCGTCGGAGGCCCCAGTGGCAGCGGTCTCGCCAAGCCCGAGGGCCTGCAGAAGCTCGCCGCGAAGCTGGGC
The DNA here is from genome assembly GCF_000612545.2 of Streptomyces sp. PCS3-D2. Lineage (GTDB taxonomy): Bacteria > Actinomycetota > Actinomycetes > Streptomycetales > Streptomycetaceae > Streptomyces. The sequence goes on from NZ_CP097800.1 coordinate 4,161,780, forward strand.
ATAGCCGACCTCGTGCACTTCCACCCGCCGGTCGCCCAGGACGGGCTCGCGGACTGGTTCCGCGCGGCGTCCGTGCTGGTCATGCCCTCCTACAGCGAGTCCTTCGGGCTCGTCGCGATAGAGGCCCAGGCCACCGGCACCCCGGTGCTGGCCGCCGAGGTCGGCGGGCTGCCCGTCGCCGTCAACGACGGCGTCACCGGCATCCTCGTACCCGGGCACGACCCGGCGGACTACGCGAACCGGCTGCGCCGCTTCGTCGACGATCCCGGGCTCACGGATCGGATGGGCGCGGAGGCCGCGCGGCACGCGCAGTTCTTCGGCTGGGACACCGCGGCGAGCGGCACGGCCGACGTCTACACGGCGGCGATGCACGATCACCGCCGTCGCGTACGCTCCCACCATGGCTGACACCGCCGAGATCGCCGAGATCATCGAGAGCGCGCTGACCGGCGCGGAACTGAGCTGGGAGAGCCCGGCGCCGGGCGCCTACGTCGTCACGCTCCCCGGCACCCGCAAGCTGAGCACCACCTGCTCGATCCGGGTCGGCCGGCACTCCCTGTCGGTCAACGCCTTCGTGATCCGCCACCCCGACGAGAACGAGGCGGGCGTCCACCGCTGGCTGCTGGAGCGCAACCTCAAGCTGTACGGGATGGCGTACGCGGTCGACCGGCTCGGCGACATCTACCTGACGGCCCGCCTGCCGCTCGGGGTCGTCACCCCGGAGGAGCTCGACCGACTGCTCGGCACCGTGCTGGAGGCCGCGGACGGTTCGTTCAACACACTGCTGGAGTTGGGCTTCGCGAGCGCGATCCGGCGCGAGTACGACTGGCGCGTCTCGCGCGGCGAGCCGACCTTCAACCTCGACGCCTTCAAGCACCTGACGCGGCCGCAGGGCGATCAGGCCGGCCCCGGCACTCCGATCGGCTGACACGGAGCACCGAACGGCGGGGGGTGGCGTGTCGGCCCGCCCCGCCGGGGCCGGGCACCCGCACCGTGGCGGGATGAGCGGGAACACAGCCGAAGCACTCATGTACACCTGGTTCGCCCTGGTTCTCCTGTCCGCCGGCTACGTCGCCCACGACGCCTTCACCCGTAACCCCGAGCTCACGGTGATGAAGTGGGGCTGGGTGCTGGTGACCCTCTACATCGGCCCGGTGGGCGCCGCGCTCTACGTGCTGTCCTGCAAGGAACCGCGACCGTGGACCCACGAGCGGTTCGTGGCGCCGCTGTGGAAGCAGGCGCTCGGCTCCACGATCCACTGCGTGGCCGGCGACGCGACCGGCATCATGGTCGCGGCCGTCGTCGCCTCGCTGCTCGGCCTCCCGCCGTGGGCCGACGCCCTGCTTGAGTACGTGGTGGGCTTCGGCTTCGGGCTGCTCGTCTTCCAGGCCCTGTTCATGCGCGACATGCTCGGCGGCAGCTATCCGCGGGCCGTCCGGGCGACGGTGTACGCGGAGTGGCTCTCGATGAACTGCGTGATGGGCGCCATGGTCGCGGTGAACGTGATCGTGCGCAGCCACGTGCCGGGCGCGCAGGACGTCGGTGACGTGCGCTTCTGGGCGACGTTCTCGCTGTCGGTGCTGGCCGGCCTCGGCTTCGCGTACCCGGTCAACGTGTGGCTGGTCGCCAACCACCTCAAGCACGGGATGGGGACGGTACGGGCGCTCGGCGCCGGCGGCGAGCCGCTGCCGCAGCCGGCCGCGGAACGCCCCGACACGGCCATGGACACGGCCATGGACATGGGCATGGACATGGCCATTCCGGAGGCCGGAGTGACGGCGGAGCAGAAGACGGCCATGGCGGTGCTGACGGTCCTCTTCCTCGCCGCCGGGACCCTGCTCGCCGCGATCTTCGGCCAGCTGGCCTGATCCCACCGGCCCTGGCCGATGGCCCCTGCTCGTCCTGCACGGGCCCGCGGCCCCGGGCCCAGCCTGCGGCGAACGGGCCCGTGGCCCGCGCCCGGCTCGCAGCGGCGGGCTCCCGCCCGGCCGCCGGTGCCGAGCGGGCCCGCGGCCGGTCAGCGTGCTCCGGCCCGGCCCCGGCGGTCCGCCCGCGCCGGCCCCGAGGCGGGGAGCGGCTCGGCCGGAGCCGGTGCGGGGTCGGCGGGCGGTGCTTCCGGCGGGGCAGCGGGGGCGCCGCCGGCCGCTGCCGGGGCCGTCCCCCTGTCCTCCTCGGAGAGCCCTCGCATCAGCAGCCAGTAGCCGACCGCCGCCACCGTGCCGAGGGCGCCGGTGGCCGCCCAGAGCCAGTCCGCCCCCCACCGGTCGATCATGAAGCCGGCCATCAGCGGCGCGACCAGCGCGGCCACCGCCCAGGACATCGTGTAGACGCCCTGGTAGCGCCCGCGCCCGTGCACCGGCGAGAGCCGTACGACCAGGCTCATCTGGGTCGGCGAGTTGACGATCTCGGCGAGCGTCCAGACGCACACCGTCAGCGCGTAGGCCCACACCGGTCCGGCGAAGGCCGTCAGCGCGAAGCCGTAGCCGGCCAGCAGTGCCGAGACCACCAGCAGCTTCTGCGGGTCGCGGTGCTCGATGAAGCGGGTGACGGGGATCTGCAGGACGACGATCAGGAAGCCGTTCACGGCGATCACGAGCCCGTAGTCCCAGGGCGAGAACCCGGCGGAGCCCATCGCGACGGGCAGGCCGACCGCCCCCTGCGTGAAGATCAGTGAGATCAGGAACGACAGTCCGACCACACCCATGAACCGCCCGTCCCGCAGCACGGTGCCGAGCCCGATCTCCGCTTCCGAGCCCCCCTTGTCCGAGGATCCGCCGGCTCCGGAGTCGCCGGACCCCGACCCGCCGGACCCGCCGCGCTCGGGCCGGGACTCGGGCAGCTTGGCGTACACCAGCACCGCGCAGGTCAGCGTGAGGGCCGCCTCGCCCAGGAAGCCGGCCAGGTAGCTGTACTCGGCGATCAGGCCGGCCGCGGTCGCACTGACGGCGAAGCCGAGGTTGATGGCCCAGTAGTTGAGCGCGAAGGCCCGTACGCGGTCCTCGGGGCGGACGATGTCGGCCATCATCGCCGCGACCGCCGGGCGGGAGGCGTTCGAGGTCATGCCGACCAGCAGGGCCACCGCGGCAATGGCCGCCGGGTGTTCCATAAAGCCCAGCAGTGCCACCGAGAAGGCGGTCGAGGCCTGGGCCGCCAGCAGCGTGGGGCGCCGCCCCAGCCGGTCGGTCATCACGCCCGCGACGAGCGAGGAGATCACGCCGCCCAGCCCGTGGAGGGCGACCACGAGTCCCGCGAAGGAGGCCGAGTAGCCCCGGTCCAGGGTCAGGTACAAGGTCATGAAGGTGGCGACGAAGGCCCCGAGCCGGTTCACCAGGGTGCTCGTCCACAGCCACCAGAACGCCCGGGGCAGACCCGAGACGCTCTCCCGGGCGGCACGTCTCAGACGGGCAGCGGACATAAGGGATCCCCCCGAGGGTGTAAGTGTCGCAATCGCGAGGTGCACGTTACGAGGGGGTGGGCTCCGGGCGCCAGTCAATTGACCCGCACCGTCAATCGGCGCCGCCGCGCACCGCGCGCGGGCGCGTGCGCGCGTCCATTAGGCTCGTACGCATGGCCGACGCACCGTACAAGCTGATCCTCCTCCGCCACGGCGAGAGCGAATGGAACGCGAAGAACCTGTTCACCGGCTGGGTGGACGTCAACCTCACCGAGAAGGGCGAGAAGGAGGCGGTCCGCGGCGGTGAGCTGCTCAAGGACGCCGGCCTGCTGCCCGACGTGCTGCACACCTCCCTCCAGAAGCGCGCCATCCGCACCGCGCAGCTCGCGCTCGAGTCCGCGGACCGCCACTGGATCCCGGTGCACCGCTCCTGGCGCCTGAACGAGCGCCACTACGGCGCGCTGCAGGGCAAGGACAAGGCGCAGACCCTCGCGGAGTTCGGCGAGGAGCAGTTCATGCTGTGGCGCCGCTCCTACGACACCCCGCCGCCGGTGCTCGAGGACGGCACGGAGTTCTCGCAGTCCGAGGACCCGCGCTACGCGTCGATCCCGAACGAGCTGCGTCCGCGCACCGAGTGCCTCAAGGACGTCGTCGAGCGCATGCTGCCGTACTGGTACGACGGCATCGTCCCGGACCTCCTGGCGGGCCGCACGGTCCTGGTGGCCGCGCACGGCAACTCCCTGCGCGGTCTGGTCAAGCACCTCGACAGCATCTCGGACGAGGACATCACCGGCCTGAACATCCCCACCGGCATCCCGCTCGTCTACGAGCTGGACGCGGACTTCAAGCCCCTCAACCCGGGCGGCACCTACCTGGACCCGGCTGCTGCCGCGGCCGCCATCGAGGCCGTCAAGAACCAGGGCAAGAAGTAGCCCTCACGCACGCAACAGCCCCCTACCTGCTGCTTCCCAGCGGGTAGGGGGCTTCTCGCCGTCGTGGGGCCGTCCGGCGCGTCGCCGTACAGGCCGTCCCTGCGGATACGGGCCTTCCCTGCGGAAAGGCCGCTTCCCGGATCAGTCCGGGGCGGGCGCCGCGGATCTCTGCCACTCGGCGCCGATCGAGCGGATGAGGGCCGGGTAGACGCCCAGGTGACGGAAGGGCTTGATGGTCAGCATGTAGGCCGCGCCCAGCAGCCCGTTGGGCTTGACCAGGACGGCCATCTGGCCGCGGTGACCGCCGTTGCCGTCCGGGACCCAGCCGATGTGCATCACCCCGTGCATCGTCTTGTTGGCCGTCTCCGCCGCCCACTCGTCGTGTGTCTGGTAGACGGAGGTGAAGGGGAGCGAGGGGACGTCCGGTCCGCGCTCGCCCTCCCTGAGGTCCGCCGGCAGCCGGTCGCGCAGCGTCGGCACCCGGGAGCGGAGGCCGTCGGCCGGCGCGTCCCAGCCGAGCAGCGCCCCGAGCTTCCACCGGATCGCGAAGAGGGCGCGCCCCGCGCGGGAGGGGACGGGGTGCCCCGCGCCCTGCCGGGTGAACTGGCGCACCAGTCGCGCGAGGTCGTCCGGGCCGCCCGGCGTCGGCAGCGCCCACACGTCCTCGACCCGGAAGTCGCCGGTGATCTCGTGGATCCGCCAGGGTCGGGAGGTGTGGGCGGTGCGGGGGAGTCTCATGAGCAAGCCCCTTCTATACGATGCCGTATAGATCGAGGTTAGCACCCTTCTATACGGCACCGTATAGAAGGGGTGGCGAGGAGGGACCGGCATGGGTGCGACCCGCACACCGCGCGGCAAGTGGATCGAGGAGGGGCTGCGGGCGCTGGCCGCCGGCGGCCCGGAGGCCGTCCGCGTCGAGGTGCTCGCGCAGGCGCTCGGCGTCAGCAAGGGCGGCTTCTACGGGTACTTCGGCAGCCGGGGCGCGCTGCTCACCGAGATGCTCGACACCTGGGAGCGCGAGGTCACCGAGGCGGTGATCGAGCTGGTCGAGAGCGGCGGGGGAGACGCCAGGGCCAGGCTGGACCGGCTGTTCACGATCGTCGCCTCCTACGAGGAGGGGCCGGTGGTCGGCGTCGACGCCGACCTGGCGATCCGCGACTGGGCCCGGCGCGACGAGGCCGTCGCCGAGCGGCTGCGCCGCGCGGACAGCCGGCGTATGGAGTACTTGCGCTCGCTGTTCCGCGCGTTCTGCGCCGACGAGGACGACGTCGAAGTCCGCTCCCTGATCACCTTCTCCCTGCGGATCGGCTCCCACTTCATCGCCGCCGACCACGGCGGCCGCAGCCGCGCGGAGGTCATGGCGCTGACCCGGAAGTGGCTCCTGCGCTAGGGCCTGCCCGGCGGATCGGGGGCGGCCGGGCCCGGCGGTGCCGCCCGGAGGCGCGAAAAAAGGCCCCCCGTCCGCGGAATGTCCACGGGCAGGGGGCCCTTGCGCGTGCCGGACCGGGTGGGCCCGGTCAGCCACCGCACTGGCAGGGGGCGCCGGACTGGCAGCCGCAGCCGCAGCCGGAGCCGCAGCCACAGGCCGCGAGCAGCGGGAGCCGGAGCGGCTCGGGCCTCGGCGGCTGCTCCTGCTCCGGGGTGATGGGGACGGGGGAATCGGGCATGGTTCCTCCTCGGCGAGGCGGCGCCCCGCGGCATGCGGGACTCGTACGACTGACCGCACTCGCCCTCATTCATGCCCAGCTCTACCGGCGCGTCAACGGCGCACGGGGGCTCGAAGTGGCTCGGCGCCGTCGCACACCGCCGCACACCAGGGCGCCGTGCCGGGCTTCAGACGCCCTCGACCTGGGTCGGCTGCTGGAGCTCGTCGGCGTGCTCGCCCGTCACCAGGTAGACCACCCGCTTGGCGACCGACACCGCGTGGTCGGCGAAGCGCTCGTAGTAGCGGCCGAGCAGCGTCACGTCCACCGCCGTCTCGATGCCGTGCTTCCAGCGGTCGTCCATCAGGTGCTGGAACAGCGTGCGGTGCAGCTGGTCCATCTCGTCGTCGTCCTGTTCCAGCTGGAGCGCCAGGTCGACGTCCTTCGTGATGATGACCTCGGCCGCCTTCGCCATCAGGCGCTGCGCCAGCTGCCCCATCTCCAGGATCGTGGCGTGCAGGTCCCGCGGGACGGCGCGGTCCGGGAAGCGCAGCCGGGCGAGCTTCGCCACGTGCTGGGCCAGGTCGCCGCTGCGTTCCAGGTCGGCGCTCATCCGCAGCGAGGTCACGACGATCCGCAGGTCCGTGGCGACGGGCTGCTGGCGGGCCAGCAGGGCGATGGCGCGGGCCTCCAGGTCGTGCTGGAGGTCGTCGACCTTCTGGTCCGCCGCGATGACGCTCTCGGCGAGCTTGAGGTCGGCGTCGAGCATGGACGTCGTGGCACGTCCGATCGCGGAACCGACGAGCCGGGCCATCTCGACCAGGCCCTCCCCGATCGAGTCCAGTTCCTCGTGGTACGCGTCGCGCATGTCTCGTGTCCCTCTCTCGACCTGTTACTGCGGTGATGCCCGGGGCGGGCCGGGGCGGCCTGCTGCCCACGGTGACACGGTGGGCCGCAAACGCGTCCGACTCCGGCACCGCAAGTGAATCAGCCCGGTCGCCAGGGTGAACTCTGGGCGACGACTGTTCGAGGCGCCACCCGAACGGCTGTGGAAGTCTCGTCGCGCCTGCTTAACCTGGATCCATGGACGTGAACGCGGCGGTCGCCGCAGCTGCAGCGATCGCCGGTCTGTGCACCGGCGTCATCGCGATGCTGGCGTTCCGCTGGAGCGAGCGCGACCAGGCCCGCCCCACCCGGAGCTCCATGCGCCCCGACATCAATGCGGTGCTCCCGCCCGGTGTGGACACCGTCCTGTCGGTGCTCCGCTCCTCCGCCGTGGTGCTCGACGAGGGAGACGCCGTCGTCAAGGCCTCGTCCGCCGCCTACGCCCTCGGGCTCGTGCGCGGCGGCAAGCTTGCCGTGGAGCCGATGCTCCACATGGCCCGTGACACCCGTCGCGACGGGGAGATACGCCAGGTCGAGCTGGACCTGCCACGCCGCGGTACCGGTCGGGGCGAGGCCCTCGCGGTGTCGGCGCGCGTCGCCCCGCTCGGCTCCCGCCTGGTGCTGCTCCTGGTCGAGGACCTCACCGAGGCCCGCCGCATCGAGGCCGTCCGCCGTGACTTCGTGGCCAACGTGTCCCACGAGCTGAAGACCCCGGTCGGGGCGATCTCCCTGCTGTCCGAGGCCGTCATGGACGCCGCGGACGACCCCGAGGCGGTCAGCCGCTTCGCCGGCCGCATGCAGATCGAGTCGACCCGGCTGATCAGCCTGGTGCAGGAGCTCATCGACCTGTCCCGGGTGCAGAACGACGACCCGCTGGAGGACGCCGAGCCCGTCCGCGTGGACACGCTGGTCGCCGAGGCCATCGACCGCTGCCGCCATACGGCGTCGTCCAAGCAGATCACCATGGCCGCGGGCGGCACCGCCGACCTGCGCGTCTGGGGCCACCGGGGGCAGCTCGCCGCCGCCCTCGGCAACCTGGTCGAGAACGCCGTCAACTACAGCCCCGCCCGTACCCGCGTCGGCATAGCCGCACGCAGGGTCACGGCCCCCGGAGGAGACCTGATCGAGATCGCCGTGACCGACCAGGGCATCGGCATCCCGGAGAAGGACCGCGAGCGGATCTTCGAGCGCTTCTACCGCGTGGACCCGGCCCGCTCCCGCGCCACGGGAGGCACCGGCCTCGGCCTTGCGATCGTGAAGCACGTGGCCGCCTCGCACGGCGGGGAGGTGTCGGTGTGGAGCTCGGAGGGCCAGGGCTCCACCTTCACCCTGCGGCTCCCCGAAGCGGCCGCGTCGTCCCCGGCGGCCGCGCCCCGCACCCACCCGACCCCAGCCTGAACCACTTCCGCTCCAGCCATCCCTGCCCCGGAGGTCCTTCCGTGACCCGAGTGCTCGTCGTCGAGGATGAGGAATCCTTCAGCGACGCCCTGTCCTACATGCTCCGCAAGGAGGGCTTCGAGGTCGCCATCGCGGCGACCGGCCCCGACGGGCTCGACGAGTTCGAGCGCAACGGCGCCGACCTCGTCCTCCTCGACCTGATGCTCCCCGGTCTGCCCGGCACCGAGGTGTGCCGGCAACTGCGCGGCCGCTCCAACGTGCCCGTGATCATGGTGACCGCCAAGGACAGCGAGATCGACAAGGTCGTCGGGCTGGAGATAGGAGCGGACGACTACGTCACCAAGCCCTTCTCCTCGCGGGAGCTGGTCGCCCGCATCCGCGCGGTCCTGCGCCGCCGCGGCGAGCCGGAGGAGGTCACCCCGGCGGCCCTGGAGGCCGGCCCGGTACGGATGGACGTCGACCGCCACGTGGTCACCGTCGCCGGCGGCAAGGTGGACCTCCCGCTGAAGGAGTTCGACCTGCTGGAGATGCTGCTGCGCAACGCGGGCCGCGTGCTGACCCGCATGCAGCTGATCGACCGGGTCTGGGGCGCCGACTACGTGGGCGACACCAAGACCCTCGACGTCCACGTCAAGCGCCTGCGCGCCAAGATCGAGCCGGACCCGGGAGCCCCGCGCTACCTGGTCACGGTCCGCGGCCTCGGCTACAAGTTCGAGCCGTAGGACGCCCCGCACGGAAACGGAAAGGGCCGCCGTCCGCTGGTGCGGACGGCGGCCCTTTCCGGGTGCGTACGGGTACGGCGTTACGCCGTGGCCCGGATCAGTGGCCCGCGGCGTGCGAGGCGGAGCCCGACGGCGACGCGCCCGCGGCGCCCGAGGGGGACCCGGACGGGGAACCGGAGGCGGCACCCGACGGGGAACCGGACGGCGTGCCCGAGGGGCTGCCGGACGGGCTGCCCGACGCGGCCGGGGCCCCGGACGGGCCGAAGCCCGCGTACATGCCGGCGGCCGGGACCACGAAGGCCTGGAGCTCGACGCCGCCCGTGCTGCTCAGCTGGAAGACGACCTTCTGCACGTCGCCGTTCTTGGCGGCTTCGGAGCCGTTCTCGATCACGGCGGAGGCGTTGTCCTTGCCGCCGAGCACCACGGAGCCGCCGGCCGGCACGGTGATCTTGCCGGAGCCCTCGGCCGGCTTCAGCACGACCTTGCCCTTGCCGTCCGCAAGGGTGATGCCGTCGAGCGTCTGCGCCTCGGTGCCGTTGTTGAAGACGGTCGCCGAGACGACGGCCGGGCCCTTCTGGTCCTTCTCGCCCTGGGTGATGACCAGTGCGTTCTGGATCTCGATGTCGCCCTTGGCGGCGGAGGCGTTGTCCGGCTTGATCTGGAGAGTCTGCGCGTCGTTGCCCGCACCGCATGCGGCCAGCGAGGCGATCGAGAACACGACGGCGGTGGCGGCGAGGGCGCCGCGTCGAAGGCTGCGGCTCACGGCGGCGGCAACTCCTTGGACGAACGGAACGGGTGGGCTCTCCCGGCAACCGCTGGGAGGTACCCCCGGAGCGGCCGGTGTGAAGCCGCTCTAAGGGTGTGTCAGCGGGCTTAGGTTACCGAGCCGCCGCCCCGCCCCCGCACCCGACCCTCCGCAGCGCGGCCGCGACCCCGGGGTTGTCCCCGATCTCGCATTCCGGCCGGTGTTCGCCTCGCCGTTCGCCTCGCCGATCATGGGTCGCTCGCATATCGTGCGGCCGGCGCCCGTTGATCAATTCCGGGATTCCTTCGAAACGCCACTCGGTGATCAATTTCGGATTGGGCCGGAACCGGCTCCCGCGCGCCTGCTCGCCAGCCGAACGGAGCAGTTCGGTTTCGCGACTCCCAACCCGGCAAAACGGGACGTACGTCACACTGGTGGAGGTGTGCAGCGGGTGTAGCGTGGCCCTTTCGCCCGGTCCGCGCAGCGCCCCCGACCTGCGAATACCCCCTTCCGGAACCCTTCCGCAGCACGTTCCTGTTGCTGTTGTCAAGCCCCGAGATGTGCCCTGACCTGCGAAAACGCCATTCATAACAGTCAGTTCTCGTGTTACCCTGGATAGCCACGGAAGGGGTACCTGTCACATGACGTTCAAGGTTGGCGACACCGTGGTCTATCCCCATCACGGGGCCGCGCTGATCGAGGCCATTGAGACTCGTCAGATCAAAGGCGTGGACAAGACCTACTTGGTGCTCAAGGTCGCCCAGGGCGACCTGACGGTTCGTGTGCCTGCGGACAACGCGGAGTTCGTCGGCGTTCGCGACGTAGTCGGCCAGGACGGGCTGGACCGGGTCTTCGAGGTGCTTCGTGCACCGTACGCAGAAGAGCCGACGAACTGGTCCCGGCGCTACAAGGCGAATCTGGAGAAGCTCGCTTCTGGCGATGTCATCAAGGTCGCCGAAGTGGTGCGCGACCTGTGGCGTCGGGAGCGCGAGCGCGGGCTCTCCGCGGGTGAGAAGCGCATGCTCGCGAAGGCGCGCCAGATCCTGGTCAGCGAGCTCGCGCTCGCAGAGAACACGAACGAGGACAAGGCCGAGGCCCTCCTCGACGAGGTGCTCGCGTCCTGACGCGAAGCCTCGTGCACGGTGTGCACAGCTTGCCGCGGTGCCCGATGACTAGGTCCCTCCTCCACGAGAGACCTGTTGCCGGGCGCTGCGGCATGTCTGTATCCGTACCTCATCGCGTACCCGTCTTGCGGTACGCGTACCCCTGACCGCCTGACTCCATCACTGGATCACTGGCGTGCCGGGTCCGGGCGGCCTGCTCGACCGGTCGTCACGGAAGGGGCGAGGGGCGTCGCACCCGGCACCCTTCAGGCCATACCCATGTCGGCCGAAGTCACAAACCTGGCTCGGAAACCTGGCTCGGAGCTACTGATGTCTGACGTAACGCGGCCCCGCCGCACCGCCGCGGTGATCCCGGCCGCCGGCCGCGGGGTGCGCCTCGGCCCCGGGGCCCCCAAGGCCCTGCGGGCCCTCGGCGGCACCCCCATGCTCGTGCACGCCGTCCGCGCGATGGCCCGCTCCCGCGCGGTGTCCGTCGTGGTGGTCGTCGCCCCGGCCGGCGAGGCGGCCGAGGTGCGGCTGCTGCTCGGCGAGCAGGCGCTGCCCGAGCGGACCGAGGTCCTGGTCGTCCCCGGCGGGGAGACCCGCCAGGAGTCCGTACGCGCCGGCCTGGACGCGCTGCCGCAGGACGTCACCTCCGTACTCATCCACGACGCGGCCCGCCCGCTCGTCCCGGTGGACACGGTGGACGCCGTCGTCGAGGCCGTGGACCGGGGCGCCCGGGCCGTGGTGCCCGCGCTCCCGCTGGCCGACACCGTCAAGGAGGTCGAGCCCGGCGGACCGGGCGAGCCCGAGCCGGTCGTCGCGACGCCCGAGCGGGCCCGGCTGCGCGCCGTGCAGACCCCGCAGGGCTTCGACCTCGCCACGCTCCTGGAGGCGCACGCCGCCATCGCCGTCGCCGGCGAGGGCGCCACCGACGACGCCGGCATGGTGGAGCGCCTCGGCGTCCCCGTCGTCGTGATCCCGGGACACGAAGAGGCCTTCAAGGTCACCCGCCCGCTCGACCTGGTCCTCGCAGAGGCCGTACTCGCCCGCAGGAGGGCCACCGATGGGTTCTAGTCCCGACGCACCGCTGATCCCGCTCGTCGGGATCGGCACCGACGTGCACGCCTTCGAGGCCGGCCGCGAGCTGTGGTGCGCCGGGCTGCTCTGGGAGGGGGAGGACGGCCTCGCCGGGCACTCCGACGGCGACGTCGCCGCCCACGCCGCCTGTGACGCCCTCTTCTCGGCCGCCGGGGTCGGCGACCTGGGCGCGCACTTCGGCACCTCCCGCCCCGAGTGGTCCGGCGCTGCCGGCGTCACCCTGCTGGCCGAGGCCGCCCGGATCGTGCGTGCGGAGGGCTTCGAGATCGGCAACATCGCCATCCAGGTGATCGGCGTACGCCCGAAGATCGGAAAGCGGCGCGAAGAGGCACAGAAGGCGCTCGCCGCCGCCGCGGGCGCCCCCGTCTCCGTGTCGGGCACCACCACCGACGGACTGGGTCTCACCGGCCGGGCCGAGGGCCTCGCCGCGATCGCCACCGCCCTCGTGTACCGGACGAACCGGGCCTGAACGTCCGCGGAGACGGCACATCTTCGGCAACAAAGCGGCCCCGCGCCCGCAAAGGTCGCGGGGCACTGCTACAGGCCCACTACCCTGGATGCCGTGACTATTCGCCTGTACGACACCAGCGCCCGGCAGATCCGCGACTTCGTCCCGCTCGTTCCGGGCTGCGTCTCGATCTACCTCTGTGGCGCCACCGTGCAGGCGGCCCCGCACATCGGGCACATCCGGTCCTACCTGAACTTCGACGTGATGCGTCGCTGGTTCGCCCACCGCGGCTACGACGTCACCTTCATCCGCAACGTCACCGACATCGACGACAAGATCATCACGAAGTCCGCCGAGCAGGGCCGCCCCTGGTGGTCCATCGGCTACGACAACGAGCAGGCCTTCAACGACGGGTACGACGCCCTCGGCTGCCTGCGGCCCACCTACGAGCCGCGCGCCACCGGGCACGTCCCCGAGATGATCGAGATGATGCGCGGCCTGATCGAGCGCGGCCACGCCTACGAGGCCGACGGCAACGTCTACTTCGACGTGCGCTCGTTCCCCGGCTACCTGAGCCTGTCCAACCAGGAGCTCGACAACCTGCTCCAGCCCTCCGGCGAGGGCGAGACGGGCAAGCGCGACCCGCGCGACTTCGCCATGTGGAAGTCCGCCAAGCCGGGCGAGCCCTCCTGGGAGACCCCGTGGGGCCGCGGCCGTCCGGGCTGGCACCTCGAATGCTCCGCCATGGCGCACAAGTACCTCGGCGAGGCCTTCGACATCCACGGCGGCGGACTCGACCTGGTCTTCCCGCACCACGAGAACGAGATCGCCCAGGCCAAGGCCTTCGGCGACGCGTTCGCGAACTACTGGGTCCACAACGCCTGGGTCACCATGGCCGGCGAGAAGATGTCCAAGTCCCTCGGGAACTCGGTCCTCGTCTCCGAGATGGTGAAGCAGTGGCGCCCGATCGTCCTGCGCTACTACCTCGGCACCCCGCACTACCGCTCGATGATCGAGTACAGCGAGGAGGCGCTGCGCGAGGCCGAGTCCGCCTTCGCGCGCATCGAGGGCTTCATCCAGCGCGTCGTGGAGAGGGCCGGCGGCCCCGTCGAGCCGGCGAAGGAGGTCCCGCCCGCCTTCGCCGAGGCCATGGACGACGACCTCGGCGTCCCGCAGGCGCTCGCCATCGTCCACACCACCGTCCGGCAGGGCAACAGCGCGCTCGCGGAGGACGACAAGGACGCGGCCGTCGCCCGTCTGGCCGAGGTGCGGGCCATGCTGGGCGTCCTCGGTCTGGACCCGCTCGACCCGCACTGGGCCGGCGAGGCCGACCGCGGCGAGGAACTCCACGGCGCCGTGGACGCCCTCGTGCGCCTCGTTCTGGAGCAGCGCGAGTCGGCCCGCGCCCGCAAGGACTGGGCGACCGCCGATGCCATCCGCGACCAGCTCCAGCAGTCCGGTCTGGTCATCGAGGACAGCCCGACGGGTCCGCGCTGGACGCTCGGCGCCCGCTGAGCCCCCGGCACCCCGGAGCAGTCCGACTGTGCCGCCCGGCCGTCCGGGCGGCACACTCTTCATACGTACATATCGCAGCACCAACGAAAACAGGTAGAGGTCATGGCCGGGAACAGCCAGCGCAGGAACCGCCGCACGTCCAACAAGAAGGGCGCCACGGTCGGCAGCGGTGGCCAGCGGCGCAAGGGCCTGGAAGGCAAGGGCCCCACGCCCAAGGCCGAGGACCGCAAGGGCCACAAGGCCTTCCGGGTCTCCAACGCCATGGCCCGCCAGGCCGCCAAGCGCCGTCCCGCCCCGCGCCGCGGCGGCCCCAAGGGCGCCAGCGAGATGGTCGTCGGCCGCAACCCGGTCTTCGAGGCTCTGCGCGACGGCGTCCCCGCCACCACCCTGTACGTCCAGCAGTTCATCGACAACGACGAGCGCGTCCGCGAGGCGCTCCAGCTCGCGGGCGAACGCGGCAACATCAACCTGATGGAGGCCCCGCGCCCCGAGCTCGACCGGATGACCAACGGGCTCAACCACCAGGGCCTGGTCCTCCAGGTCCCGCCGTACGAGTACGCGCACCCCGAGGACCTCACCGACGCCGCCTACGACAACGGCGAGGACCCGCTGATCGTCGCCCTCGACGGGGTCACCGACCCGCGCAACCTCGGCGCGATCGTCCGTTCCGTCTCCGCGTTCGGCGGCCACGGCGTGGTCATCCCGGAGCGCCGCGCCGCCGGCATGACCGCCGGTGCCTGGAAGACCTCGGCCGGCACCGCCGCCCGCACGCCGGTCTCCCGGGTCACCAACCTGACCCGCGCCCTGCAGGAGTACAAGAAGGCCGGCATCGCCGTCGTCGGCCTCGCGGCCGAGGGCACGCACGAGGTGCAGGACCTGGAGGCGCTCGGCGGCCCGGTCGTCATCGTCGTCGGCTCCGAGGGCAAGGGCCTGGGCCGCCTCGTCGGCGAGAACTGCGACTACCTTGTGCGCATCCCGATGCCGGGTGGCGCCGAGTCGCTCAATGCCGGTGTCGCCGCGGGCGTCGTGCTGTACGAGGCGGCCCGCCGCCGTGCCGCGCAGCCGCGCGCCTGATCGCCTTGATCCACTTGGCTCAGGGAACGTGACCCGTGAGCGTGCCACCCCGCCCGTTTCGGGCGGGGTGGCTTGATCTTGACGGGTCTCGGACAGATCCCTGATGTCAAGGCAGTGTCCTAAACACTGATCACTCGGTTAGATGAGTGTGGACACCAGAACGTCAGGGTTCGACGACCAGCCCGCGCTGAGCATGGTCAAGGTGCCGTGCGACCCCGCACAGGTCATCGTCAACCACGCCAGCTTCCGCGTGCGGCTCGCACCGAGCCCGAGCGCGCGTCCCAAGCCCGCGAAGGCCCCCGGCCGCGCACCCGTCCTGGGCGGCGCCGTGGTGGCCGCCGCCGGGGCCACCCGCCGCCGGGCCCCCGTGGTCTGGAGCGGCAAGTCCGACACCGGCGACGCCGCCGCGGCCATGGGCGGACTGCTCCAGGCCGTACGCGGCCACGACGCGCACGACGGCGGCGCCACCCAGGTCATCCCGCGCGTCGACCTGGACCACGATCTCGCCGAGGACACCCTGGCCACGCCGACCGTCATCGGCCAGCGCAGCTACGGGGACCCCGCCGAGACACGCCCCCTGGCCGCCGTACGGGACCTCCCGTACGAGCAGCCGCAGGGACCGGCGGCCGGTCCCGGGCCGGAGTCCCGGCGCCCGGCGGGCGACAACCGCGGTCAGGCGTCCTACTACCCGGGCCGCCGGATGAACCTCGGCGTCGTGCTGCTCCCGCTGCGCGTCTTCCTCGGCTTCATCTCCATCTACGCCGGCATGGGCAAGCTGTGCGACCCCGTCTACTTCGACGGTGGCGAGCGCGGCTCCATGGTCACCTGGCTGCACACCCTGCACCCGTGGGCGCTGGCCGAGCCGCTGCGCGACTTCGCGCTCGCGCACCCGGTGGGGGCCGGCCTCAGCGTGGCCTTCATCCAGGTCATCGTCGGCGTCCTGACGGTCTTCGGCCTGTGGCAGCGACTGGCCGCGAGCTTCGGGGCGCTGCTGTCCGCCGCCCTGCTGATGACGGTGAGCTGGAAGACCGTCCCGGCCTACGACGCGCCCGACATCATCTACCTCGCCGCCTGGAGCCCGCTGATCATCGCGGGCGCCCCGGTCTACTCCCTCGACGGGCGCCTCGCCGGGGAGGCCTGGCGCACCCTCGGGCCGCGCTCCGAGATCTGGCGGCTGCGCCGCCGGGTGCTGCGGCGCGGGGCCATCATGGCGAGTGTCGTGTGCGGACTCACCCTGCTCGTCGGCTCGCTCCTGGGCGGCGCCGTCCGGTCCACCACGGTGGTCACCGTCCCCGGACCCGGCGAGGCCCCCAGCAACTACCTTCCGGGCCGCCCGCTGCCGCAGACGCCGGCCAGGCAGCAGCCCGCGCAGCAGCAGCCGACCCGGGCCGCGTCGCCGACGCCCTCCCCGTCCGAGACCTCGGCCAAGGCCGGGAAGACCGCTTCGGGGGCGCCCTCCCGGGCGACGACGGGCGCGGGTTCCGAGTCGCCCACCGCGACCCGGGGCACGACCGGCAAGCAGCAGACCCCGCGCAGCACTCCCCGCCAGTCGACGGCGCCGAAGTCGCCGTCCTCCTCGTCGGGCAGCAGCACCCGCGGTTCGGGCACCGCTCCGACCAAGCAGCCCGGCCTGATCGGCGGGCTCATCGGCTGAGCCCTCCGCCAGGGGCCGGCACACGGGGGCCCGGTACGCGTGAGCGTGCCGGGCCCCCGTGGCGTGTGCCGCGTGGCGTGTGCCGCGTGGCGTGTGCCGCGTGGCCGTGTGCCGCGTGGCCGTGTGCGGAGAAGGTGCCGGAGGGCCGGGCGCCGCGAGGGCGGTGCGGGCCCTCAGGAGCCCGTCTGCGCCGCCAACTCGCGTGCGGCCTCGGTGAGGTCCTTGGCCGTGTCGATCGCCCGCCAGTAGGCGCCCTGGGGCAGCGGGAAGCCCGCCAGTCGCCGCTCCCGCGCCAGCCGGGGGAAGGTGGTGCGCTCGTGGTCTCCCAAGTCCGGCAGTAGCGCGGCGAATTCGGGCCCGAAGACGTACACCCCGGCGTTCACCGGGTACGGCGACGGCGGGGCCTCGATGAAGTCCAGTACGTGGCCGTACGCGTTGGTCTCCACCACCCCCCACGGGATCCGCGGCCGGGCCAGCGCGAGCGTCGCGACCGCCCCGCGCTCGGCATGGAAGGCGGCCATTTCACGGAGCGAGAAGCGGGTCCAGACGTCGCCGTTCGTCGCGTACCAGGCCCCTCCGGGGTCCGGCAGGTGCCGTGCGGCGTACTTCAGGCCGCCCCCGCGGCCCAGCGGTTCCTCCTCGACCACCGTGGTCACGCGCAGCGGCAGCGGCGCCTCGGCCAGCCACTCCTGGAGCACCCCGGCGAGGTGCCCGCACGAGACGACGGCGTCGGTGACCCCCTCGGCCGCCAGCCAGGCCAGCTGGTGCCCGATGATCGGCAGCCCGGTCCCCGGGATCTCGACCATCGGCTTGGGGCGGTCGTCGGTGTACGGACGCAGCCGCGAACCCTGGCCGCCCGCCAGGACGACTGCCTGGGCGGGTGGGGCGGGGAACGCGGCTGCGGAGGAGGCGGATCGGGGGTCGTCGGTCATGACGGCCAGCGTAGGGACGCGGCGCGGGTCAGCCCATGGAGGCGACGCCGGCGGCGTACGAGGTGTCGCAGACGGGGCGGGCGAACGACTGGGCCTTCGTCGGGCCGTACGCCTCGACGGCGGCGCGTCCGAGCGCGCGGGCGATCCCCACGCAGTGCTCGGCGAGCGACGGCCGGCGGTTCACCTCCTGCTGCAGGTGGGTCAGGACGTCGTCCGGCCCCTGTCCCTGCTGCAGTTCGCCGACGAGCTGGGTGCGCAGCACCTCGTGGGCGGCGCGTGGCTTCGCGGGCGTCGAGACGCCTTCGGCGGACGCGGTCACGAGCTGGGAGGAGGACGTGTCCGCCCAGGGGACCATGGTGACCGCGAGGGTCCCGGACAGGACCAGGACGACGGGCAGGACCAGGGCGAGGGAACGGCCGATACGGCGGGCAGTGTGGGTCACGAGGGCGAGAGTAGCGCTCGGTGAAGATTTGGCGACATTTAGTCACCCTGTCGGGGGATGGTTCGACGTGGCTTTTCGAATTCCGGGTTGACGGGGCCGCCCGAATGGCCCGCTCTGCCGGGGTTCCTGAGGAGATCCCGTCGGCAACCGACGGCGGAGGGGCGCCCCTTGGCGGGACGCCCCTCCAACCCCCTTGCCGGTACGACTAGTCGGACAGTCGCTGACCGGAGGAGGTGGAGAAGACGTGGATCTCCCCGGCCCGCGGCACGATGTGCAGGCTGGAGCCCTTCTCCGGGACCTGGCGGCCGCCCACGCGGACGACGAGGTCCTGCGAGCCCTCGGCGGCGGAGGTGGAGCCGTAGACGTACCCGTCGGCGCCGAGTTCCTCGACGACGTTCACGGTGATCGTCAGGCCGCCGCTCTCGGCGACGTCGAAGTGCTCCGGGCGGACGCCGACCGTGACGGTCCGGTCGCCCGCGTCGGCCGCGGCGGACAGCGCGGCGCGCGACACCGGGACGACGCTGTCGCCGAACTTCACGCCGCCGTCGGTGATCGGGACCTCGACCAGGTTCATGGCCGGGGAGCCGATGAAGCCGGCGACGAAGAGGTTCGCGGGGCGGTCGTACATGTTGCGCGGGGTGTCGACCTGCTGGAGCAGACCGTCCTTGAGCACGGCCACCCGGTCGCCCATGGTCATGGCCTCGACCTGGTCGTGGGTGACGTAGACGGTGGTGATGCCGAGGTCGCGCTGGAGGGCGGCGATCTGCGTACGCGTCGACACGCGCAGCTTGGCGTCGAGGTTCGACAGCGGCTCGTCCATCAGGAACACCTGCGGCTTGCGCACGATCGCGCGACCCATGGCGACGCGCTGGCGCTGGCCGCCGGAGAGCGCCTTGGGCTTGCGGTCCAGGTACTGGGTGAGGTCGAGCATCTTCGCCGCGTCCTCCACCTTCCTGCGGATGGTGGCCTTGTCCTCGCCGGCGATCTTGAGCGCGAAGCCCATGTTGTCGGCGACGGTCATGTGCGGGTAGAGCGCGTAGTTCTGGAACACCATCGCGATGTCCCGGTCCTTGGGCGGCAGGTGGGTGACGTCGCGGTCACCGATGCGGATGGCGCCGCCGTTGACGTCCTCCAGGCCCGCGAGCATGCGCAGCGAGGTGGACTTGCCGCAGCCGGAGGGGCCGACGAGGACGAGGAACTCGCCGTCCTCGATCTCCAGCTCCAGCTGGTCGACGGCGGGCTTGTCGCCGCCCGGGTACAGACGGGTCGCCTTGTCGAAGGTGACAGAAGCCATGCTGATGAATCCCTTCTACCGGCAGGAACGTGCCGGACGATCCGAGTGGAAGGTCTAGTCCAGAATCCGGACTTCGCCCGACGCTACCCGCCGCCGCCCGTGCTGTCAGCACCGCTCCGCCGTGACTTCGAACTTTGTGCGATCTGTCGGACCCGCCTGCTTTCCCGCCCGCTCGCACCCGGTCGGCGGGCGGCATGAGCGGTCACGGGTGCGGGTTCAATGTGATGGCTCGGGCAAACGGGCGCTGTGTAGAGTGATGGCGGCCCCACACGCTGTGCGTTCGGGGGTGGCCCTGTGCCGCCTTAGCTCAGTTGGTAGAGCAACGGCTTTGTAACCCGTAGGTCATCGGTTCGATTCCGATAGGCGGCTCCATTGCAGGTCAGAGGCCCCGGACAGGTCACCGTCCGGGGCCTTCAGCGTGTCTCGGGCCGTCAGTGGCGGCCCGAGACGCGGTCGGCCAGGCGGGCCAGGGGGGCCGTCGTCGCGGTGTGGGTGGCCGCCTCCCGGCGGTCCGCCTCGCGGTACGCGGCGTAGAGGGCCTGCACGCCGAGCCAGCGGAAGGGCTCCGGCTCCCAGCGGCGGACCCGGTGGTTCACCCACGGCAGACCGGTCAGCCCGGTGGACTCGCCGAGGACCAGGTCGCGCAGGGTGCGGGCGGCCAGGTTGGCGGTGGCGACACCCGAGCCGACGTACCCGCCCGCCCAGCCCACCCCCGTGGCACGGTCGAGCGTGACGGTGGCGCACCAGTCGCGCGGTACGCCGAGGACGCCCGACCAGGCGTGGGTGATCTCCGTGCCGGTGAGCGCCGGGAAGAAGGAGAAGAGCAGGTCGCGGAGCGAGTCGACGGTGGCCGGCCGGGTCCGGCCGTCGTTGTCGGTGCGCGAGCCGAAGCGGTACGGGACCCCGCGCCCGCCGATCGCGATCCGGTCGTCGGCGGTGCGCTGCGCGTACATGTACGCGTGGGCCATGTCGCCCAGGACCTCGCGGCCCGACCAGCCGAGCCGTGCCCAGGTCTCGGCGGACAGCGGGGCGGTGGCGATCATCGAGGAGTTCATCGGGAGCCACGACCGCTTCTGGCCCTTGAGAGCGGCGGTGAAGCCCTCCGTGCAGCGCAGGACGTGCGGGGCGCGGACCGTGCCGTAGGGGGTGACCGCCTTTCCCGCGGAGATCTCCGTGACCGGGGTGGATTCGTGGATCACCACGCCGAGGCGGTCGCAGGCCTCGGCCAGGCCCCTGACCAGTTTGAGGGGGTGGACGCGGGCGCCGTGCGGGCTCCAGCTGGAGCCGACGGCGTCGGCGATGCCGATGCGGGCGCGGGTGGCGGCGGCGTCGTGGAGCTCGCGGTCGGTCTCGCCGAAGGCGAGCTCGGCGGCGTGGAAGGCCTTCAGCCGGCCGAGCTGGGCGGGGGTGCGGGCGACTTCGAGGACGCCGCCGCGGTGGATGTCGGCGTCGATGCCCTCCCTGACGGCGACGTCGACGACCTCGGTGACGGTCTCGTTCATGGCCTGCTGGAGGCGCTGGGCGGCCTGCCGGCCGTGGAGGGCGGCGAAGCGGTCGCGGCCGGCGATGCCGTTGTAGAGCCAGCCGCCGTTGCGGCCGGAGGCGCCGTAGCCGCAGAACTTCTGCTCCAGGACGGTGACGCGCAGCTCGGGGGCGGCCCGCTTCAGGTAGTAGGCGGTCCACAGGCCGGTGTAGCCGCCGCCGACGATGACGACGTCGGCGGTGGCATGAGCGGTGAGGGGCGCGCGCGGTGGGGCGTCCGGGGTGCCGGGGAGGGTCGCGTACCAGAAGGAGATGCCGCCGTTGATCGTCATGGGGAGTTGCTATCCCTTTTCCCCGCGAGGTGCCAGGGACGGGATGTCGCGCCGCGGGGCGTGATGCGCGGCCCCCTGCCGCTTGCCCTGCGGGCGGCCCGGCCGTGTCTCCCGCAGGATGCTCGGGGGCCCGGGGCACGGGGCACGGCCTGCGGTACGCCGCCCGACCTGGCCGGGCGGCGTACCGCAGGGGACGCCGCCGAGCCGGGGCGCAGGGCGATGGCGTCGCCGCATGGTCGAGGTCGTGGAGATTCCGGACGGGCTGATCGAGGCCCAGATCGGGTACAACGGGGATGCCGACCATCGTCAACAACTTCCGCGCGCAGGACGTGCGGTGGCGGTTCGACCTGCTGACCGAGGCGGCGGGCCTGGATCGGGCGCGGGCGCGGGCCTGGACGCTGGGCCGGGTGCTGCAGACCTGCCTGTGGGACGTGGAGGACGGTGAGGAGCGGCTGGACGAGGACCGGCTGGCGGTCGCCCGGCTGCTGCTGGGGCGGTGAACCCGCCGGGGTGGTGAACCCCTGGGGCGCTGCCGCGGTTCGTGGCGCCGAGGCCGGCGATGCCTGCGCCGGCCCGGCGGTGATCCGCGGGCGGCGTACGGGAAGGACGGCGCGAGGCGCGGGTCACGGTGCGCCGATGGACGGGGTTCTCGGCGGAGCCGAAGGCGCGGAGACGGACCGGGTTCCTGGCGGCGCGCGGGGCGGCGGCGGGCACGGGCCCGGGCCGCGGGCCGATGTCAGTGCGGTCGGCCAGGATGGGGGCATGGTGCGAGACGGGCGGAAGCAGTCGGTGAAGGCAGCGCGGAGGCCGCAGCTGCGGCTGCCGGACCTGGTGCCCTGGCAGGGGCGGGAGCTGGAGACGGACGGGGACTACGAAGGGCTGGAGTTCGCGGACCTGGACCTGGCGGGGCAGGAGGGGGTCGGGGCCCGGTTCATGGACTGCGCGGTACGGCGCTGCACGCTGGACGAGGCGGGTCTGGCGAAGGCACGCATCCTGGATTCGGTGCTGGAGGGGGTCCGCGGGGTGGGGACCGACCTGTCGGGGGCCTCGCTGCGGGACGTGGAGCTGGTGGACGCGCGGCTGGGCGGGGTGCAGCTGCACGGGGCCGGTCTGGAGCGGGTGGTGGTCCGGGGCGGCAAGATCGACTACCTGAACCTGCGGACGGCGCGGCTGCGCGACGTGGTCTTCGAGGGGTGCGTGCTGGTGGAGCCGGACTTCGCGGGCGCGGTACTGGAACGGGTGGAGTTCCGGGAGTGTTCGCTGCGCGGGGCGGACTTCAGCGGGGTCCGGATGGCTGAGGTGGATCTGCGGGAGGCCGCCGTACTGGAGATCGCGCGGGGGGTGGAGGCGCTGGCCGGGGCGGTGATCAGTCCGGCGCAGCTGTTCGACCTGGCCCCGGCGCTCGCCTCCCGGCTGGGGGTGCGGGTGGTGCCGTGACCGGGCCCGCGGTCCGGGTGCGGCGCCGTGGCGGGGGAGGCGCCCCCGGCCTCCCCGGCTCCCGCCGGGAGGTGTCCGCGGACGGGGAGGGCGGCGACGGCGGGGCGGAGGCTGCGGCGAATGGCCGAGCGACCGGGTGTCCGGACGGGCGGTGCACCGGGGTGGGCGCCTAACGTCGCAGGCGGACACACCGGTGCCCGAGGCCTGTGGAGGTGTCATGTCCCACCGGAGCTGCCGGATCCGATGGCTGGTCGGAGCCTGCGTCAGTGCCGTCGCCGTCACCCTGCTCCTCGTGGTGCCCGCCCCCGGCCCCGGCCCGCGGCTGCCGCGGCAGGGCGCCGGGGGCGGTGCGGGGGCCACTGGGACGGCCCTGGGTGCCTACCTCCACTACGGGTCGCCCGGCGTCGAGCGGATGGCGGAACTCTCGCGCTGGCTCGGCGGTACCGAGCTGCGCGCCGGGCACACGTACCTGCCCGGCGACACCTGGACGAACATCGAGGGGGCGCCGGATTCCCTGCGCAGCTGGGCGCGCTGGCGCAGGGAGAGGGCCGACCGGCTCTTCGTCCTGAACGTGCCCATGCAGGAGGGCAACGAGGCCCGTGTCCCCGACGCCCGGGTCGCGGAGCTGATCCGCGCCGGTGCCCGCGGGGCGAACGACCACCATTTCCGGCGCCTGGCCGACCGGCTGGTCGGCCTCGGCTTGCCGGACGCGGTGATCGTGCTCGGCTGGGAGATGAACGGCTTCGACTACACCCACCGCTGCCGTCCCGACCCCGAGAACTGGAAGGCCTACTGGCGGCGCATCGTGACCGCCATGCGTGCGGTGCAGGGGCAGCGCTTCCGGTTCGACTACGCGCCCAACCGCGGAGCCGACGCGATCGCCTGGACCCGTTGCTATCCCGGAGACGACGTGGTCGACGTCATCGGCATGGACACCTACGACCAGGAGCCCGGCCGCACCTTCGACGAGCAGGTCACCCAGCCCTACGGGCTCCGGCAGCAGGTCGACTTCGCGAAGGCGCACGGCAAGCGGATCTCGTACCCCGAATGGGGGCTGTTCCGGCACGGCGACAATCCCGAGTACGTGCGGCGCATGCTGGCCTGGTTCGCCGAGCACGAGCCGCTCTACCACAGCATCACCGACTACTGCCCGCACGGCGTGTGGCAGTGCGGGCAGAACCCGCGCTCTGCGCGGGTGTTCCGGGAGGTGCTGTCCGGCGGACGGCCCTGACTACCCGGGGACGCGGGGGAAGCGGGCCTGGAGGGTCCAGACGGCCGGGTTGTCGCCGAGCCCGTCGTGCATGTCGATCAGGTCCGCGAGCAGGTCGTGCAGGAAGTCGCGGGCCTCGCGGCGCAGCAGCCGGTGGCTGAAGGTCAGCGGGGCCTCCTCGGCCGGCATCCAGTCGGCCTCGACGTCGACCCAGCCGAAGCGGCGCTCGAAGAGCATGCGGTCCGTGGACTCGGTGAAGTCGATCTCGGCGTACTGGCGGTTGGCGGAGCGGCTGCCCCGCGGGTCCTGGTCGAGCCGCTCGACGATGTCGCACAGTGCCCAGGCGAAGTCCAGCACCGGAACCCATCCCCAGGCTGTGGATACTTCCCGGTCCGAGTCGGTGTCGGCGAGGTAGACGTCCCCGCAGAACAGGTCGTGGCGCAGCGCGTGGACGTCCGCCGAGCGGTAGTCGGTCTGCGGGGGGTCGGGGAAGCGCCGGGAGAGGGAGTAGCCGATGTCGAGCACGTACCCGATGGTGTCACGGGTGCGGAGGGGGCCCCACCCCGGCGTCAGGAGGGGAGGAGGCGCTGCTCCTTCGCGACCGAGACGGCGCCCGCACGGGTGTCGACGCCGAGCTTGTCGTAGATGCGCCCCAGGTGGGTCTTGACGGTGGCCTCGCTGATGAACAGGGCACGGGCGATGTCGCGGTTGCCGAGGCCGCGGGCCAGCTGCCCGAGGATGTCCAGTTCGCGGTCGGTCAGGGTGGGGCGGCCGCCCCGCATGTGGGCCATGACGCGGCTGGCGACCGGCGCGGAGAGGGTGGTGCGGCCCTGGCCGGCGGAGTGGATCGCGGCGAATAGCTCCTCGGGGCGCTCGGCCTTGAGCAGGTAGCCGGTGGCGCCCGCGCCGATCGCCCGGGTGATGTCCGCGTCCGTGTCGTAGGTGGTGAGGACCAGGACGTGCGGGGGCCGCGGGAGCGCGGTGATGCGGCGGGTGGCCTCGACGCCGTCGATGCCCTCGCCGAGCTGGAGGTCCATGAGGACCACGTCGGGGCGGAGCCTGGACGCCAGGGCGACCGCCTCCTCGCCGCTGCCGGCCTCGCCGAGTACCTCGATGTCGGGTTCGCTGCCGAGGAGGGCCAGCAGGCCGGCGCGGACCACCACGTGGTCGTCGCAGAGCAGGATCGTCGTCATGGAGCGGGCTCCAGGGGGATGGCCGCGGACAGGACGGTGCCCTCGCCCGGCGTGGATTCGATGGTCAGGGTGCCGCCCAGCTGGCGGACGCGGGCCCGCATCGCCGGGAGGCCGTGTCCGCGCCCGTCGGCGGCGTCGGCGTCGGCGCGGGGCTGGGTGAAGCCGTGGCCGTCGTCGGCGACGTCGAGCACCACCTGGTCCCCGAGGAAGCTCAGCGTGAGCGCGGCCGTACGGGCGGCGGAGTGCTCGCGGACGTTGGCGAGGGCGCCCTGGGCTATCCGCAGCAGGGCCGACTGGACGCGGTCGGGCAGCGGGGCGGGGGCGCCTTCGAGGTGGAAGCGGACCTCGATGCCCGGTCCGGCGTCCAGGCGGCGCAGTGCCTGGGCGAGGCCGGCGCCGTCGGCGAGCTCGGAGGGGGCCAGGTCGTGGACCAGCCGCCGGGCCTCGGCGAGGCCGTGTGCGGCGATGTCGGTGGCGGTGCGGACGTGCGCGCGGGCGGTGGCGGGGTCGGTGTCCCAGGTGCGGTCCGCGGCCTGGAGCAGCATCTGCTGGCTGGACAGGTTCTGGGCGAGGGTGTCGTGGATCTCCATGGACAGCCGCTGGCGTTCCGCGAGGGTGCCTTCGCGGCGTTCGGTGGCGGCCAGTTCCCGGCGGGTCCGGATCAGGTCGTCGATCAGTGCCCGCTGGGCCCGGGCCTGGCGTTCCATGTGGACGAAGACGGCGGTGGCGAGGGCGGCGACGGCGGGCGGCGCCAGGAGCAGGTTGGGATCGAAGGACTTGGACAGCTGGAGCTGGGCGGTCACGACGAAGGCGGTGAGGAGGGCCACCAGGACGATGGCGGGGCGGGGCGGGAGGGTGCGCAGGGCCGTGACGAAGAGCGGCACGGCGCACCAGGCGAAGCTGGGCGCGAGGACGACGAGGACCACCCAGGTGGTGACCACCAGGCCGAGCCAGAGGAGGCGCCGGCGGGTGGGGGCGGCGCCGAGCGCGGGGCCGAGCACGTAGAGCAGGGCCAGGGTGACGCCGAGGGCGATGACCCACGGAGTGCGGGGTTCGCCGGGGTGGCGCAGCAGGAAGCGGGCCACGGAGGCGCCGAGGAGGAGGAAGAAGGCGGTGTGGGCGACCGTCGCCAGCGTGCGGGTGTCGTTGCGCGGCGCGGCGGGTCTCACGGGGTGCTCCTCGGTCGGGGGCATGCGTCCATTGTCGGCTGCGGCGCCGGGCCCCGGGCGCCGCCCCGGGCCCGGGTCACCCAGGTCACCCGGGTCCGACCAGGGAATACCGTGCCGGGGGCGGAGCGCATCGACCGATCGGACGACCCCCGGGTCAGCCGGTGCGGTGGGCGGGGCGAGCCGGTACGGGGACGGGGCGGAGGGGGGACCGGGCACAGGCTTGGAGCAGTGAAGGAGCCGGTCCGACCGGCCCGGAACGAGACCCGATGCCGTCACCGTGCCACCGTTCTCAGGAGCAGCAGAGATGAAGACCCGCACCCGCGTTCTCACCGGTACCGCCCTCGCCGTCGCCCTGGGCGCCGGCGCCTTCGGTGCCGTGAGCGCCAGCGCGAGCCCCGCCGCCACCACCGCCCAGGCCGCCGCCCTCGCGGCGAAGAAGGACGCTCCGAGCGACAAGAACTTCACCACGACGACCCACCTGACCGTCGACGCCGCCACCCGCGCCGCGCAGGCCGCCCTCCAGGCCGCCGCGGCGGAGAACCAGAAGGTGACCGTCGCGGTGGTGGACCGCAACGGCAACACCATCGTCACCCTGCGTGGCGACGGCGCCGGACCGCAGTCCTACGAGTCGGCGCAGCGCAAGGCCTTCACCGCAGTGTCCTGGAACGCCCCGACCTCGGTGCTCGTGGGCCGGCTGGCCCAGGCCCCGAACCTGAAGGACATCCCCGGCACCCTCTTCCTCGGTGGCGGCACCCCGGTCCAGGCGAACGGCGCCCCCGTGGCCGGCATCGGTGTGGCCGGCGCCCCGAGCGGCGATCTGGACGAGAAGTTCGCGAAGGCCGGCGTGGACGCGCTGAGCAAGTAGGAGGCGCGCCGTGGCCGCTTAGGATCGAAGGCGTGGAACACCGCGCGCTTCCCCGCCTCGCCGCCCCCGCCCTCGTCGCCCTGCTCACCGTCACCACGGCGTGCACGGGGGGCCCGGTGCAGGGGCGGCCGGGCGCTTCGGGGCTGCGCGACCCGTACTTCCCCAAGGCCGGCAACGGCGGCTACCAGGTCGAGCACTATGCGCTGGACCTGGACTACGACCCGGCGGACGGGGTGCTGCACGGCAGGGCCGTCATCACGGCGCGTGCCGGACAGGGGCTCAGTTCCTTCAACCTCGACCTGAGCGGCCTGCACGTCGAGGGCGTTGACGTGGACGGTGAGGGCGCCCGTTTCAACCGGACCGGCAACGAGCTGACGGTGCGCCCGGCCGACGACCTGGAGAAGGGCCAGGTCTTCCGTACGGAGGTCGCCTACAGCGGCAGGCCGAGGGCCCTGACGGACGTGGACGGCACCAGAGAGGGCTGGATCGCGGACGAGGACGGCGCGGTCGGCGTCGGTGAGCCGGTCGGCTCGATGACCTGGTTCCCCGGCAACCACCATCCGAGCGACAAGGCCTCGTACGACATCACGATCACCGTCCCGGGCGGCTACGAGGCGGTGTCGAACGGGGAGTTGCGCTCCCGCACCGAAGGCGCCGACGGGCGCACGCGGTTCGCGTGGCACAACCCGGAGCCGATGGCCAGCTACCTGGCCACCGCCGTCGTCGGCCCGTACCGGGTGACCACCGGGAAGACGCCTTCGGGGGTGTCCGTCTACAACGCGGTGTCGCCCGGGGAGGCGGCGGCGAGCGAGCCCGCGCTCAAGCTGCTGCCGGAGATGGTGGAGTGGGGCACCCGCCGGTTCGGCCCGTACCCCTTCGGCACGGCGGGCGCGGTGGTGCTGCCCGCCGGGACGCTCGACTACGCCCTGGAGACGCAGACCAAGCCGGTGTACCCGGGCGCACCCGAAGCCGGGCTGGTGCTGCACGAGTTGGCCCACCAGTGGTTCGGCAACTCCGTCTCGCCGAAGACCTGGAAGGACATGTGGCTCAACGAGGGCTTCGCGACCTATGCCGAGTGGCTGTGGGACGAGGACCACGGCGGGCCCACGGCGCAGCAGCACTTCGACGCCCTCCTGGCCGGTGACACGGACGTCGACGAGGCCGCCGACTCCGGCTGGGACGCCTTCCCGCCGGCCGATCCGCCCGGTCCGAAGGACATCTCCGCGAGCCCGGTGTACCAGCGCGGCGCGATGGTCCTGCACCGGATCCGGCAGGAGGTCGGCGACGAGGGGTTCTTCGCCCTGGTGCGCGGGTGGGCCGCCGACCACCGGCACGGGAACGCGAGCACCGCCGACTTCACCGCCTACGCGCAGGGGAAGACCGGCCATGACCTGACGGAGGTCTGGGACGTGTGGCTGTACGGGACGGCCCGCCCGAAGTAGGCCGTGGCCGGGCGGGAGCGACGCCGCTACGCCGTGCCGAGGGGCTTGCGCAGCACCGTGCAGTCGCGGCCCAGCTCGCGGTCCTTGGCCCGGCGCACGGGGGAGTACCCCTGGGACTGCCAGAACGCCAGGGCCTTGGGGTTGTTGTCCAGTACGGCGATCTGCACGCCGGTGCGTCCGGCGGCTCGGAAGCGGTCCTCGACCAGGGTGGCCACGGCGCGGCCGAATCCCTCGCGGTGCGCGGTGGCGTCGATGAGCAGCAGGCCGATCCACGGGTCGTCGTCCCCCGGGGCGGCGGCCGGGTTGCGGTCGAGGGTGGCGGCGAGGCCGACGAGGCGGCCGGCGCTGCGGGCGAGCAGGATCTCCGCGCCGGCGTGGGCCAGTTCGTCAGCGAGGGAGGCCGCGACCTGTTCGACCGTGATGCGGTTCGGGTCGGGGAAGTCGCCGCTGAGTTCGAAGAAGGCGTGGTTGGTCGAGTAGAGGGCGGCGATCTCGGTCAGGACCGGGCCGGGGAGGGCGCCGTCCACGGGGACCAGCGGTTGGAGGATCACGTGGGGAACGGTAGCGAAGCCCCCTCCCCGGACGGCCGGGAGGGGGCTTCGCCCGCGCTGGTGTCGGTCAGCGCCGGACCGGGCGGACTCAGACGTTGACGCCGAAGTCCTGGGCGATGCCGGTGAGGCCGGAGGCGTAGCCCTGGCCGACCGCGCGGAACTTCCACTCCGCGCCGTTGCGGTAGAGCTCGCCGAAGACCATGGCGGTCTCGGTCGCCGCGTCCTCGGAGAGGTCGTAGCGGGCGATCTCGGAGCCGCCGGCCTGGTTCACCACGCGGATGTAGGCGTTGCGGACCTGGCCGAAGTTCTGGCTGCGGCTCTCGGCGTCGTAGATGGAGACCGGGAAGACGATCTTGTCCACGTCGGCGGGCAGGCCCGCGAGGTTCACCTTGATGGCCTCGTCGTCCCCCGCGCCCTCGCCGGTGCGGTTGTCCCCGGTGTGGACGATGGTCTGGTCCGGGGTGGACTTGTTGTTGAAGAAGACGAAGTGGCCGTCGGAGACGACCTTGCCCATCGCGTTCACGGCGATGGCCGAGGCGTCGAGGTCGAAGTCCACACCGGTCGTGGTGCGGACGTCCCAGCCGAGACCGACCGTGACGGCGGCGAGGCCCGGGGCCTCCTTCGAGAGCGAGACGTTGCCGCCCTTGGACAGGCTGACAGCCATGGGAATGTCCCTTTCCTCATCCAACATGCACGTACAGGCGGTCAAGGTACCGCTGACCCCTATAACGCGACGAGAGGCCGCTCGGGTTCCCGCCGGGGATCGCGGGTCCCGGCAAATGCGGGTGACGCGGGCCGAGCGGGCGCGGATCATAGGGGGCATGCCTGGTCCCTATGTCATCCGCGGTTCGGTCGTGCTCCCCGAGGGGGAGCTCTCCTGGCGTTTCTCGCGGTCCTCCGGGCCGGGCGGGCAGCACGTGAACACGTCCGACTCGCGCGTGGAGCTGCTGTTCGACCTGGCGGCGACCAAGGCGCTGCCCGAGGTCTGGAAGGAGCGCGCGCTGGAGCGCCTCGCGGGCCGGCTGGTGGGCGGGGTGGTGAGCGTGCGGGCCTCCGAGCACCGCTCGCAGCTGCGCAACCGGGAGATGGCGCTGGTCCGGCTGGCGTCGCTGCTGGCCGAGGCGACGGCGCCGCCGCCCAGGCAGCGCCGGCCGACGAAGATTCCGCGCGGGATCAACGAGCGGCGGCTGCGGGAGAAGAAGGCGCGGTCCGAGACCAAGCGGGGCCGGACCGGCCGGGACTGGTAGCCGCCGCGGGTCAGGGTCCGAGGACGTCGGCGGTGGGCCGGCGCGGGGCCGGGCCGGGCGGGGCCGCGGATCAGCTCAGGTGCCGGTAGCGCCCGCGGAAGTAGGTCAGCGGCGCGGAGTCCGGGGACGGCAGGGCGGCCGTGAGCACCCGACCGATCACCAGGGTGTGGTCGCCCGCCTCGACGCGGTTCTCCGTACGGCATTCCAGGGTGGCGAGGGCGCCGCTGAGCAGGGGCGCGCCGGAGGCCTCGCCGCGCACGTGGGGCAGGTCCGCGAAGAGCAGTCGGTCGCTGATGCGGCCCTTCATGGCGAAGCGGCCCGCGATCGGGAGTTGGTGGTCGGCGAGGACGGAGACCGCCCACAGCGGCTGCTCCGCCAGCAGGTCGTCCATGCGGGAGCCCTCGCGCAGGCTCACCAGGACCAGGGGCGGGTCCAGGGATACGGACATGAAGGCGGTCGCCGTCATGCCGACGTCCTCGCCGCGCGGTCCGCCGTCCGCCAGCGGGCTCTCGTGCGCGGTGATCAGGCACACGCCCGCGGCCAGCCGGGACATCGCGGCGCGGAACTCGTCATTGCTCACCCCCTCAGCATGGGGGTTCGCGTCGGGCCGGGCGGGCAGAGGGGTCGTCTTCAGCACGCTGAAACGCTAATCTCGCCCTCCCGTGCGGCACATCGGGCCCTGGTCCGAGTCGTGCCCCCGCCCCTCGGCCTAGGCCCGGGCGTATCGTTTGCTCACGAGAAGGCGGGGGGAGCGCTCCCAGTCCGAACCGTCCCAACGCGTACCGTTATTCATCTCATGTGACTTGACTCACAGAGGGCAAGATTTGTTGACCCTGTGTACCTGCCGCACAGCTCACTGTGATTCAGTGGACGGGACACCGCAACGAAACGCCGATGACAAAACTGGAGTTGCTGTCGAGGTCTCGGGGAGAGCGAGCAATGGAGACCGAGTCGGAGCCGTACGTCCGTCTTGCGACCCTGCGGCAGCTGCACCGGGTGGTGGCCGATCTCAATACGGCCCGGAGCCTGGCGGACACTCTGCAGACCGTCGTGGACGGCATCGTCGTGGGCCTCGGCTATGAGCTCGCCTGTGTCAACCTCGTGCGCCCGGACGGCGATCTGGTCGTCGCCGCCTTCGCCGGAGACCCGGCCGCCGAGGCCCTCATCACCGGTCGCGTCGGCTCCCGGGCCTCCTGGGAGCGCCGCCTGACGATGGGTGAGTGCTGGGACGGGCTCCGCTTCATCCCGCACACGGAGGGCTGGATCCTGCTGGAGGACGACGTCCCCCAGTGGCACACCGACGGCCCCGATCCGCGCTTCGAGGACGAGTGGCACCCCGAGGACCGGCTCTACGCCCCCATGTACGCGTCCGGTGGGGAACTTCTGGGTGTCATTTCGGTGGACAGACCGCGCAACGGCCGCCGCCCCGGCGCGTGGGGCCGCGAGGCGCTGCAGATGTACGCCTTCCAGGCGGCGATTGCGATCAGCAATGCCAGGCTCCGCGCGAACATGCAGCGCGCCCTCGTCCGGCTGGAGCGCGAGCAGCAGGCGCTCCGCGCCAGCGAGGAGTCCTTCCGGCAGGCCTTCGAGTACGCCCCCAGCGGCATGGCCATCGCCGAGATGGGCGGTGACCAGCACGGCCGGCTGCTGCGCACCAACGACGCGCTGTGTCGGCTGCTCGGCAGACCCGCCTCCGTGCTGCGCCGCTACTCCTTCTCCGACCTGGTCCACCCCGAGGACATCGGCACCCTGCTGCGCACCTCCGCCGAGGGCGGCCGCGCCGAGCTGCGCCTGGGCCGCCGGGACGGCACGTACGTATGGGTCTCGCTGCGCAACTCCGTCGTGGCGGACGCCGCGGACGGGCCGCGCTTCCTGCTCACGCACGTCGAGGACATCGAGGAACGCAAGCGGCACGAGCTCCAGCTCGCCCACCGGGCCAGCCACGACTCGCTGACCGGCCTGCCCAACAGCGCCGAGCTGCGGGCCCGGCTCGGCGCGCGGCTGTGCCGCAGGCCGCAGTCCGCCCGGGCCAGCGCCATCGAGGCCCTGGACGCGGCCTTCGAGGGGCGCGACGCGCCCGGCGGGCAGGACGGACACGAGGCCGGGTTCGAGGCGGGTGGTGCGGGTGAGCGCGGGTTTCACCCCGACGGCCCCGACCGCTACACCGCGGCCGATCCCTTCGACTTCCCCGGGGCGCCGACGGCGCCGACGGACGGGCCGTACGACCACCACGTGCACACGGTGGCGCCCGCGGCCGACGTCGACGACGGGACGAAGGGGCTCGCGGTGCTCTTCTGCGACCTCGACGGCTTCAAGTCGATCAACGACCGGTTCGGGCACCACACGGGTGACGCGGTCCTCATCGAGGTGGCCCGGCGCCTGACGACCGGCGTCAGGGACGGTGACACCGTTGCCCGGCTGGGCGGTGACGAATTCGTCGTCCTGGCCGACGGCCTCGGCGCGGCGGACGCCGCGGACCTCGCCGTCCGACTGCGCAACGCGATCATTCCGCCGATCCGCGTGGACGGCCGGGCCGTGCGTGTCGGCGCGAGTTTCGGTATCGGCTGGGCCAGCTGCGGCATGTCCGCGGACGAAGTGCTGCGCTCCGCCGACCAGCGGATGTACATCGAGAAGAGGTCCCGCTCCAAGGCGCACCGCCGGGCGGGCTGAGGCGGTCCGGCGCCCGTGGGTGCACCTGTTCGGGGTAGGCTCCCGGGGGTCGAAAGGAGTGACCTGCGATGACGACGCCCGCGAACAACGGCCCGGACGGTGGGGCGAACAAGCCCGAGGACGACGATCCGTTCGGCTATCTCTACGCGGACGGCCAGGCTGCCGGAGCCACCCCGCCCACGTCGGGCGGCGGGTACGGCTACCCCGGTGCGTCGGTCGGCGGTCACCCCGGTGCACAGCCCGGTGTCCCCCGTACCTCGCACCACCAGGTGCGTACGGTCGGTGACCGGAGGAACGGCGGCCAGCGCGGCCCCGTCCCCCAGCAGCAGGGCCCCGGCTACCAGGCCCAGTACCAGGCCCCCGAGGCGCTCCAGGCGGGCGGCTACGGCGTGCCGCAGCAGCCTCAGCCGCAGCACCAGACCCAGACGCCCGGGTCGGCCGGAAGCCACGGCGGGCACGGTGGGCACGGCGGGGGCTCCTCCAGCCGCCGCGGTCTGCTGATCGCCGCCGTCGCGGTGGTCGGCGCGGTCGCGATCGGCATCGGCGCGGCCCTCGCCTTCGGTGACAAGAACAAGCCCGTGGACAAGGGCCAGGACACCGCCACCGGCAACCAGCAGTCGGCGGCCCCGAAGGACCCGGCCGGCCCCACCCAGAGCGCGCAGCCCTCGCAGGCCCCGCTGCCGAAGGGCGAGGCGGCGGGGGCGGGCATGGTGCTGACCGGCGGCGCGAAGCTGGACAGCACGGTGCCCGGTTCGAAGAGCTCGGGCGGGCAGTACGTCGCGGGCTTCAACCAGACCGGTGCGGCGCTCACCTGGACGGTGGAGGTCCCGGAGGCGGGCGACTACACGCTGTTCGTCAACTACGGCGTCCCCGGCAAGGACGGCAAGGCGACCCTCACGGTCAACGGGCAGACCCCGACCCAGGGGCTGAACCTCGCGAACTTCGCCAAGGCGGCGGACGGCGCCTGGGACAAGGGCTGGACGCGCACCTACGCGTGGATCACGCTCAAGAAGGGTTCGAACTCGATGAAGATCTCGTGCGAGCCCGGCAACCAGTGCGACGTGATCTTCGACCAGCTGGAGCTGGCCTCGGGCCACACCAAGCGCTGACCGTGCCCCGCCGAACGCTTCCGGCCCCGCCGCACCTGCGGCGGGGCCGGAAGCGTTCGAGGTGGCGGCCCGACAGCCGCAGTGGACCCAGCCGGCCGACCGTTGAGACGTCGTCAAACGTGCATACGTGACAGTGCGAAACGCAGTCATCCAGGCGTTCGGGGTGCGCGTTCAGCGACTCGGCCGCGCGGGCGCCCGGTCGGCCCGCCCGGCGGACGGGTCAGCCGCCGCTGGTGACGCGCACGCTCCGGCGCAGCTCCTCGTAGACGCCGGCGTCGAACTCTCCCGCCACCGGGGCCAGCACCGCGGCCGCCGAGAGGGCCACCGCGCGGGTGAGGCGGTCCGGCCAGTCCAGGCCCTCCGTCAGGGCGGAGAGCAGACCGGCGACGACGGAGTCGCCGGCTCCGGTGGGGTTGCCGGAGAGCGGGCGCGGAGGGGCCGCCTGCCAGGTGCCCTGGGCGGTCGCGGCCAGCAGGCCGGCCGGTCCCAGTGAGGTGACCACGGCGTGCGCGCCGCGGCGGCGGGCGTCGCGGCTGGCGGGGAGCGGGTCGCGGGAGCCGGTCAGCTCGGCCAGTTCGACGGTGTTCGGCTTGATGATCTCGGGGCGGGCGGCGACCCCACGGCGCAGGGCCTCGCCGCTGGTGTCCAGGAGGACGGGGACGCCGGCCGCGCGGGCCGCCCGTACGAGTACCGCGTACGCGCCCACGGGGACGCCCGGCGGGAGGCTGCCGCACAGGGCCACCGCCCGCGCCCCGGCCACGAGCTCTTCGTAGTGCGCGAGGAACCGCGCCCACTCGTCGGGCGTGATCAGCGGGCCCGGCTCGTTGAACTGGGTGGTGTCGCCGGAGGCTTCGTCGACCACGGCCAGGGTGCGGCGGGATGCGCCCTCGCAGGGCAGCAGTGCGTCCACCACCCCGGGCGAGGCGGCCAGCGTGTCCCGTACGACGGAGCCGACCGGCCCGCCGGCGAAGCCCGTCGCCGTGACCTCGTGGCCGAGCGCGGCCAGGACGCGGGCGACGTTGAGCCCCTTGCCGCCGGGCCGTTCGCTGACGGCTGTGACCCGGTGCGAGGCGTGCGGGAGCAGCCGCGGCACGCGGTAGGTGACGTCGAGTGCGGTGTTGAGCGTCACGGTCAGGATCATGGGCACCCCCGGGTCTGTTGCTGCCGGGATCATGCCAAACACGAGGCGGTCGGCCCAGTCCTACGGGCCGACCGCCTCGTTCCGTCCAGCCGCATGGCCGTCAGGCGGGCCTTCGGAAGGCGGGGCTGACGACCCATTCGCCGCGTCGCATGACGCCCTTGAGGTCGAAGGCGGCGTCCAGAACGACGAGGTCGGCGTACTTGCCGGGCTCCAGCGAGCCGATTTCGTCGTACAGGCCGATCAGCTTGGCCGGGTTGGCGGAGATCGCCTGGACCACGGATTCCACCGGCAGTTCGTCGAGGGTCACCGAGCGCTTGAACGCGGTGTCCAGGGTGAGCGTCGAGCCGGCGATGGAGCCGCCCTCGACGAGCCGGGCCACACCGCTCTTGACCTCCACCTCCAGCGGGCCGAGGTGGTAGGTCCCGTCGCCGAAACCGGCCGCGTCCATGGCGTCGGTGATCAGTGCCACGCGGTGCGCGCCTGCGTGGTGGAAGGCCAGTTCGAGGGCGGCCGGGTGCAGGTGGGTGCCGTCGTTGATGAGCTCGACGGTGATCCGCTCGTCCTCCAGGAGGGCGGCGATCGGGCCGGGTTCGCGGTGCGCGAGCGCGGGCATCGCGTTGAAGAGGTGGGTGGCCACGGTCGCGCCCGCGTCGATGGCGGCGCGCGTCTGCTCGTACGAGGCGTCGGTGTGCCCGATCGCGGCGATGACCCCGTGTTCGGCCAGCAGCCGTACCGAGTCCAGGCCGCCCGGCAGTTCGGTGGCCAGGGTGACCATGCGGGCGGTGCCGTGGGCCGCGTCGACGAGCTTGCGGACCTCGGCCGGGTCGGGGTCGCGGAGCAGGTCCTCCTTGTGGGCACCCTTGCGGCAGGGGTTGATGAACGGCCCCTCGAAGTGGATGCCGGCGATCTCGCCCGCTTGCGTCAGTTCGGCCAGCAGCCCGGCCCGGCGGGCCAGTTCGTCCAGGTCCCCGGTGACGGTGGAGGCGACCAGGGTGGTGGTGCCGTGCGCGCGGTGGGTGCGTACGCCCCGGAGCACGTCCTCGGTGGTGCCCGAGGTGAACGAGGCGCCGCCGCCGCCGTGGTTGTGGATGTCGACGAATCCGGGGACGATCCAGTGCCCGGTCAGGTCGACGATCTCCGCGTCCTCCCGGGCGCTGCCGGCGATGCGGGCGCCCTCGACGATGACCCGGCCGCCCGCCACGGTCCCGGTGGGGAGTACCACCCTGGCGCCGGAGAGAACAGTGCTGTGTGCGCTTCCGGACATCAGGCCGGTACCTCCGTGGCGAGTAGGTCCCAGGCGAGCAGCCCTGCGCCCAGGCAGCCGGCGGTGTCCCCGAGGGCCGCCGGCACGATGTGGGGGAGCCGCTGGAACGTCACGCGCTCCTCCACGGCCTTCCGTAGTGGTGTGAACAAGGTTTCCCCCGCCTCGGCGAGTCCGCCACCGATGATCAGCGTGCGCGGGTCCAGCAGGGTGATCGCGGTGACCAGCCCGTCGGCGAGGGCTCCCACGGCGGCCAGCCAGACCTCTCGGGCGCGCGCGTCACCGGATGCGACCGCTCTGGCGCAGTCGGCGGCGTCGGCTCCGGGGTCGCCGGAGGCGGCCGCCCAGGCGCGGCTGACGGCGGCGGCGGAGGCGAGGGTCTCCAGGCACCCGCGCTGGCCGCAGCCGCAGTCGGGGCCGCCGGGGCGGACCACGATGTGCCCGATCTCGCCCGCGTACCCGTGGGCGCCGGCCTCGATGCGGCCGGCGATGCCGATGGCGCCGGCGATGCCGGTGCCGAGCGGGACGAAGAGGAAGCGGTCGGCGCCTCGGCCGGCGCCGATGCGGCCCTCGGCGAGTCCGCCCGTGCGCACGTCGTGGCCGAGGGCCACGGGGATGCCGCCGAGCCGCCCGGTGAGCAGCGCGCGCAGCGGGACGTCGCGCCAGCCGAGGTTCGCCGCGTAGACGGCGGTGCCGCTGTCGGCGTCGACGATGCCCGGGACGGCGACGCCGGCGGCCGAGGCGGCCCGTCCGAAGCGTTCCCGGCCGGTGGCGAGGAGCTCGCAGGCGAAGTCCTGGATCGTCTCGACGACGGCGTCGGGGCCCCGCTCGCGGCCGGTGGCGCGGCGCGCCTCGTGCAGCAGGGTGCCGTCGTCGGCGACGAGGGCGGCCTTCATCCCGGTGCCGCCCACATCGAGGGCGATGACGTGTTTCACGGGTTTCACAGAGACAGTCTCGCGTGCTCGGCGGGGAAAGGTCTAGTCCATTGGGGGGGATTGTTGAGTGGCCATACAAATCGGGCGCCCTGGTGGGGGGCCTGATGTGGACGAGCCGCCAAAGTGGTGTAGACCTTACGTGGATCGTACGTACAACAAGGGGTGGATCGATACCTGTGAAGGGCCGTTACCAGAGCCTGGCCGCGTCCGGCGCCGCGCTGTGCCTGACCGCCGTCACGCTGACGGGCTGCGGAGCCATCGGCGGACTCACCGGAGACAACGAGGTGACCCTGCGGGTCGTGGCGGCCGATTACGGGGACACTCCGCAGAACTCCTCGGCCGGCTACTGGAAGGGCCTCGCCGAGGGCTTCCAGAAGGACCACCCCGGCGTCAAGGTCGAGGTCAACGTCTACTCGTGGTCCGAGGTCGACGCCAAGGTCGCCGAGATGGTCAAGGCCGGCAAGGCGCCCGACATCGCCCAGATCGGCGCCTACGCCGACTACGCCGCCGCCGGCAAGCTGTACTCCACGGCCGAGCTGCTCTCGGTGAAGACCGAGGCCGACTTCCTCGCGCCGCTCGCGGACGCCGGGAAGGTCAAGCAGACCCAGTACGGCATGCCCTTCGTCTCCAGCACCCGGCTGCTCTTCTACAACGAGAAGCTGCTGGCCGACGCCGGAGTGATCGGCAAGGACGGCAAGGGCTGGCAGCCCAGGAGCTGGGCCGACCTGGAGGCCGCGGCGAAGAAGCTCAAGGCCGCGGGCGTGCCCGTCCCCTTCGCGCTGCCGCTGGGCCGCGAAGAGGCGCAGGCCGAGACGATGATGTGGATGCTTGCGGGCGGTGGCGGCTACACCGACAACGAGGAGGGCTACGCCATCGACTCCGCCGACAACGTCAAGTCGCTGGAGTTCCTCCGGGACAAGATGGTCGGCCAGCAGCTCGTCGGGCCCGTCGAGCCCGGCAAGCTGGACCGCCAGGCCGCATTCGAGGCCTTCACCAAGGGCGAGGTCGGCATGCTCAACGGCCACCCGACGCTGATGAAGCAGGCCGAGGCCAAGGGCGTGAAGTTCGGCATGGTGCCGCTGCCGACCTCCGACGGCTCCCCGCAGCCGGCGATGGGCGTCGCCGACTGGGTCATGGCCTTCAAGAACGGCCACCGCGAGCAGTCCGGCGCCTTCCTGGACTACCTGTACCAGCCGGAGAACGTGACGGCCTTCACCGAGAAGTACGACCTGTTGCCCGCCACCACCACCGGCTTCCAGGCGAAGCAGGCCGCCACCGGCCCCGCGGCCCAGCTCAGGCCCTTCCTGACGGCGCTGCCCGGCTCGCGGCTCTACCCGGTCGGCAAGAAGTCCTGGGCGGGCGTCAGCGAGGACATCAAGCAGAAGATCGGCACGGCCGTCCAGCCCGGCGGACAGCCCGCCAAGGTGCTGGAGGAGATCGCCACCGCGGCGCGCGCCGCGGACAAGGGCTGATCCGGGGGACGCCGCCGTCTGTCGGACGGCGGCGTTAATCTGGCCGTATGACGGACGACGGGCAGCTGACGGCCACGGAGGCCGCGGTGCTCGCGTACGAGGGACGCACCTGGCCGGGGCCCGGAGCGAAGGAACGGGCCATACGGGAAGGACTGGGGATGACCCCGGTCCGCTACTACCAGTTGCTCAACGCCCTCATGGACGACCCGCGGGCACTGGCCCACGCCCCGGGCACCGTCAACCGGCTGCGAAGGATCCGCGAGGCCCAGCGAGCCCGGCGATAGCCGTAGCCGTGGACCCGCCGGGCCGTTAGGGTCGTGCGTATGGGGAGCCATCCGCACGATCTGCCGATGCCCGTCACCGCAGCCGGACGCGAGGGACTCGAAGCCCTGCTCCGCGCACCCCGCCGGTCCGTGGTCGCCCTGGACTTCGACGGCACCCTCGCCGACATCGTCCCGGACCCGGACCAGGCCCGGGCACATCCCGACGCCGTTCCCGCGCTCTCGGCGCTCGCCCCCGAGGTGGACTCGGTGGCCGTGGTCACCGGGCGGCCGGCAGGCGTCGCCGTACGCTACGGGGGCTTCGCCGGGGTGCCCGGACTGGAACACCTCGTCGTCCTCGGCCACTACGGCGCCGAACGCTGGGACGCCGTGACCGGCATAGTCCACGCCCCCGCCGAGCACCCCGGGGTGGCGGCCGTACGGGCCGAGCTGCCCGGATTCCTGGACTCCATCGGGGCCTGGCGCGGCACCTGGATCGAGGAGAAGGGCCGGGCGCTGGCCGTCCACACCCGGCGTGCCGAGGACCCGGCGGCGGCGTTCGCCGCGCTGCGCGAACCCCTCACGGAGCTGGCCGCCCGGCATGGGCTGATGGTCGAGCCGGGGCGGGCGGTGCTGGAGCTGAGGCCCCCGGGCATGGACAAGGGCGTGGCCCTGACGGAGTTCCTGGCGGAGCGGGACGCGGAGACGGTCCTGTACGCCGGGGACGACCTCGGCGACCTGGCCGCGTACTCGGCCGTCGAGAAGCGGAGGGCCGACGGGCTGCCGGGGCTGCTGGTGTGCAGCGGCTCGGCCGAAGTCCCCGAGCTCGCCGCCCGGGCCGACCTCGTCCTGCCGGGGCCGGCCGCCGTCGCATCGTTCCTGGCTTCCCTGGCCGGCGCCGTCCGCCGCTGACGCTCCGCCGCCCGCCGCTGCCGCTCCGCCCGCCTTCCGCCGCCGGCCCGTCCGCCGTCCGCCGGGCGCGGATCAGTCCAAGGCCGCGAGCTGAGCCTTGAACCAGGCCGACGGAGGGAGGGCCGTCGCGGCGGCGGCCAGGCGCTCGGTGCGCTCCGCACGCTCCGCGTCCGGCAGGGACAGCGCCGCGTGCAGCGCCTCCGCCGTCGCCGACACGTCGTACGGGTTCACCGTCAGCGCGTCCTCGCGGAGCTCCTCGTAGGCCCCCGCGCCCGTGGACAGCACCACCGCGCACCCCGCCTCCGACACCACCGGGATCTCCTTCGCCACCAGGTTCATCCCGTCCCGCACCGGGTTCACCAGCGCCACGTCCGCCATCCGGTAGACCGCCAGCGACCGCGCGAAGTCGTCCTTCACCGACACCAGCACCGGCTGCCAGTCCTCCGTACCGAACTCCGTGTTGATCTCCGCCGCCAGCTCCGAGACGGCCGTCGTGTAGTCCCGGTACACCCTGAGGTCCTGCCGCGACGGGTACGCCGAGGCCAGGTGCACCACCCGGCCGCGCCATTCGGGGCGGACCGTCAGCAGCTCCCGGTAGGCCAGCAGGCCCCGCAGGATGTTCTTCGACAGCTCGGTCCGGTCCACCCGGGCGATGGTCCTGCGTCCCGCGACCTCCGCCCGCAGCTCCGCCAGCTTCGCGTCCACCTCCGGCCGTTGCGCCAGCGCCCGCAGCTCGTCCGCGTCCACGCCCAGCGGGAAGACGGCCACCCGCCGCTCGGCGTCCGCGTGCGCGGCGTCCGCGAAGGCGTCGGCCCAGACCCGGGTGTGGAAGCCGACGACGTCCGCACCGAGCATCCCCCGCACCAGCTCCTCCCTGACGTCGGCCGGGAGCATGTCCAGGAACTCCCGCGAGGCCCACGGCGTGTGCGTGAAGTGCGCGATCCGCAGATCCGGTCGCAGTTCCCGCAACCGGCCCGGCACCAGCGCCAGGTGGTAGTCCTGGACCAGCACGCGGGCCCCCTGCGCCGCCTCCTCGGCGAGGGCGCGCGCGAAGGCCTCGTTGTACGCGACGTAACCCCCCCAGCGGCGGCGGAACTCCGCGTCGAAGACCGGTTCGCGCGGCACGTCGTAGAGGTGGTGGTGGGTGAACCACAGCACCGAATTCGCGATGCCGTTGTACGCGTCGTCGTACACCGTGGGATCGATGTCCAGCATCCGGACGCCTGGCTCGGCGACCCCCCGGCGGACCGCCTCCCGGTCCGGCTCCGACAACGCCGCGCAGATCCACAGCGCCCCCGGCTGCTCCGCGAGGGCCGCCGAGAGACCGGAGACGAGTCCGCCCCCGCCGCGCCGGGCGCTGAGCGTGCCGTCGTCGGAGAGGGCGTAGGAGAGCGGGCCGCGGTTGGCCGCGACGAGTACCTGAGAAGCCATGCGCCGAACCTAGCCCGGCCCGCGCTCGCTCAAACGTATGGACACGGTCACGCCACGTGGCGCCGGCCGTACTCCTTCATGCCCACCATCGGCGGCCGCTCCTCGGTGTCCACCGCGTACGTGCGGGGTACGAAGCCCTCCGGCCGCCGCTCGAACTGCGTCAGCTCCGGCCGTACGAGGTGGCCGCGGGAGAGCCGCACCTGGGCCGTGCGGTAGATCGCCGCGGCCATCCTGCCCAGCGCCTGTCCGTCCTGATGGCGGTGGAGCCGTACGCCGACGTCCACCTGGGCCAGCGCGTCCAGCCCGACCGTGTGCAGCGCGTCGACCAGCAGCCCCAGCTCGACGCCGTAGCCGACGGGGAAGGGAAGGCGCTCCAGCAGCGAGCGCCGCACGGCGTACTCGCCGCCCAGCGGCTGGACGAAGCCGGCCAGCTGCGGCCAGTGGAGGTTCAGCAGCGGGCGGGCGACCAGCTCGGTGACCCGCCCGCCCTGGCCCGGTGCCCTGCCGGCGGCGGGCCCGTCGAACTCCGTGCCGAACGGGCGGTCGTACATCGCCTTGACGAACTGCACGCCGGGGTCGGTCAGCAGCGGGCCGACGATTCCGGAGACGAAGGTGGCCGAGAACTCCCGCAGGTCGGCGTCCACGAAGCAGACGACGTCCCCGCTGGTGGCCAGCAGCGAGCGCCACAGCACCTCGCCCTTGCCGGGCAGTGCCGGGATCCTCGGCAGGATCTCGTCGCGGTGCACCACCCGGGCGCCGGCCTTCGCCGCGACCTCGGCGGTCCGGTCGGCCGAGCCGGAGTCGACCACGACCAGTTCGTCGACGAGCGGGAACGGCAGTCCCTCGATCAGCTCACGCCGGATGACCTCGACGATCGCGCCGACCGTCGCCTCCTCGTCCAGCGCGGGCAGCACCACGCTGACCGTGGTCCCGGCCGCCCGTTTGAGGTCGAGCAACTGGTCGAGCGGTCGGTCGGCGGCGGACCAGGAGCGGTCGGCCAGCCAGCGCTCCACCTCTTCCAGCACTCTCAGCACTCCCTGCGTGTCGGTGTTATCAGCCGTTTTGTGATCCATCTCGCGGTTCGGACGGCTGTCTCAACCGCCCGCCCCTTCGGTTACAGTCTTGAACAACGCGAAGGACCACCGCATGCCGGGGTCCCCGCGGACAAACGCACCGGCGCGCCACAGAGCGCGTGTGCCGGTGCCATACCGCTCATCCAGAGGGGCAGAGGGATACGGCCCGTTGAAGCCCCGGCAACCCTCCAGTCGGTTCTCGCGATCGCGCGTCAGCGCTCGTCAGCGAGGTCCCCGGCTAGGGAAGGTGCCAATTCCGTCTCATGGCGAAATGCGCCATGGGGAAGATGAGGAGAAAGGGCCTCGCCATCATGGCTGCACAGACTGTCGCCACCTCTGTCGATCTCGGACCTGCCACCGGCCTTTCCTGTCGTGAGTGCGGTACCCGCTTCGCACTCGATCCCATCTTCGCGTGCGCCGAGTGCTTCGGACCTCTGGAAGTCGCCTACGAGCTGCCGACCGGCGACCCCGAGGCCCTGCGCGCCGCGATCGAGGCCGGCCCGAACAACATCTGGCGCTACGCGCCGCTGCTGCCGGTCCCCGCCGACGTGGCCTCCAAGCCCAGCCTGAACCCCGGCTTCACCAAGCTGGTCGACGCGGCCAACCTGGCCAAGGAGTTGGGCGTCACCGGCAAGCTGTACGTCAAGGACGACTCCGGCAACCCGACGCACTCCTTCAAGGACCGCGTCGTGGCCATCGCCGTCGAGGCCGCCCGCGCCTTCGGCTTCACCACCCTGTCGTGTTCTTCCACCGGCAACCTGGCCGGCGCCGTCGGCGCCGCGGCCGCCCGGGCCGGCTTCCGCTCCTGCGTGTTCATCCCGCACGACCTGGAGCAGGGCAAGGTCGTCATGGCCGGTGTGTACGGCGGCGACCTGGTCGGCATCGAGGGCAACTACGACGACGTCAACCGCTTCTGCTCCGAGCTCATCGGCGACCCGCTGGGCGAGGGCTGGGGCTTCGTCAACGTCAACCTCCGCCCGTACTACGGCGAGGGCTCCAAGACCCTGGCGTATGAGATCTGCGAGCAGCTCGGCTGGCAGCTGCCCGACCAGATCGTCATCCCGATCGCGTCCGGCTCGCAGCTGACGAAGATCGACAAGGGGCTGCAGGAGCTCGTCAGGCTGGGTCTCGTCGAGGACAAGCCGTACAAGATCTTCGGCGCTCAGGCCGAGGGCTGCTCCCCGGTCTCGACCGCCTTCAAGGCCGGTCACGACGTGGTCCGCCCGCAGAAGCCGAACACCATCGCCAAGTCCCTCGCGATCGGCAACCCGGCCGACGGCCCGTACGTCCTGGACATCGCGCGCCGCACCGGCGGCTTCGTGGAGGACGTGACCGACGAGCAGGTCGTCGAGGCCATCAAGATCCTCGCGCAGACCGAGGGCATCTTCGCCGAGACCGCGGGCGGCGTGACCGTCGGCGTGACGAAGAAGCTCATCGAGAACGGGCAGCTGGACCCGGCGCTGACCACCGTCGTCCTCAACACCGGCGACGGCCTCAAGACCCTGGAGGCGGTGGCCGCGGACAGCGGGCAGACCGCCACCATCCGCCCCAGCCTGGACGCGTTCCGCGCCGCCGGCCTGGCCTGACCACCCTCCCTCGTACTACCGGAAAGGCAGTAGCGCCATGAGCGTCAACGTCCGCATCCCCACCATCCTGCGCACCTACACCGGCGGTCAGGCCGAGGTCCCGGCCGAGGGCGCGACCCTCGCCGAGGTCATCGAGTCCCTGGAGAAGAACCACCCGGGCATCGCCGCGCGCGTCCTGGACGACCAGGGCAAGCTCCGACGCTTCGTGAACGTCTACGTCAACGACGACGACGTGCGCTTCGAGGGCGGTCTGGCGGCGGTGACGCCGGACGGCGCCGGCGTGTCGATCATCCCGGCCGTCGCGGGCGGCTGCTGACCCTCCCGGCAAACCGAAATTACCCCCTCCGCTAAAAGCGGAGGGGGTAATTCTGTTTGATTGGGCACGGTAGAGTTGGGGAAGTCCCCTCCGCTGGACTTGCCCGCTGCATATGAACGGGTCGCGTGAGGGTCGACATCGGGTCAATGTGCGGGCGCGGTATGGGGCTTTGGCGAGATATGTCTGGCCCGAGTTGCCCTGGAAGATGCCAAATTTTCACTCTATTTCAATGTTTCTCGGTGTCCAGATTTCTCGTCGGATTGACCTGTTGCAGACAGCACTCGCGCAGATACATTCAGCCTCGGTCGACGCGTTCCGACGCAAGTTCTGACCCGGGAACGCGAAGTGCGTTCCCGCGCAAGGGCCAGTAATAGGGGAGTTAGGCATGGCTCAGGGCACCGTCAAGTGGTTCAACGCGGAGAAGGGCTACGGCTTCATCGCGGTCGACGGTGGTGCGGATGTGTTCGTCCACTACAGCGCCATCCAGATGGACGGGTACCGCACCCTTGAAGAGGGTCAGCGGGTCGAGTTCGAGATCTCGCAGGGCCAGAAGGGTCCGCAGGCGGA
This sequence comes from Streptomyces sp. PCS3-D2, assembly GCF_000612545.2. Taxonomy (GTDB): domain Bacteria; phylum Actinomycetota; class Actinomycetes; order Streptomycetales; family Streptomycetaceae; genus Streptomyces. The sequence continues at coordinate 4,206,723 of NZ_CP097800.1, forward strand.
CATGGTCAAGCTCGCGCTCGGCTAGTCCCGGAGCATCGACCACCGACGCTCGGTCTTCCGTCGAAGACCCGGAAGACCTACGAGGGGCCCACATCCCGTGTCCGGGATGTGGGCCCCTCGCGTGTCCCCCCGTGTGCCCGCGTTCTCCCCGAGGCCGCTTGCGCCCGTCTGTCAGTCGACCGCCACCCCACATCGAGGCTTCTTCGAAGCCGCTTGCGCCCGCCCGTCACCCGACCGCCACCCCACGCCGAGGCTTCTTCGAAGCCGCTTGCACTCTCGGGGGTCGAGTGCTAATCATTGGCGTTAGCACTCTACGAGTGAGAGTGCTACTGAAACGAGGACCGGGTCGGTGAGGCCCGCAGGGTCCGGTGGGAAGGAACCGCCGGGCATGCAGGCCGTCCGTCGCGGGCGCGGGCGCGGTCCTGGGAGCAATCCACCGCTGTCCGGGAGGACCACTTCAGATGGCCAAGATCATTGCGTTCGACGAGGAGGCCCGCCGCGGCCTCGAGCGTGGGATGAACCAGCTCGCCGACGCCGTCAAGGTCACCCTTGGCCCCAAGGGTCGCAACGTCGTCCTTGAGAAGAAGTGGGGCGCCCCCACGATCACCAACGATGGTGTTTCCATCGCCAAGGAGATCGAGCTCGAGGACCCGTACGAGAAGATCGGCGCCGAGCTGGTCAAGGAAGTCGCCAAGAAGACGGACGACGTCGCCGGCGACGGCACGACCACCGCCACCGTCCTGGCCCAGGCGCTCGTCCGCGAGGGCCTGCGCAACGTGGCCGCCGGCGCCAACCCGATGGCCCTCAAGCGTGGTATCGAGAAGGCCGTCGAGGCCGTCTCCGCCGCCCTGCTCGCCCAGGCCAAGGATGTCGAGACCAAGGAGCAGATCGCCTCCACGGCCTCCATCTCCGCCGCCGACACCCAGATCGGCGAGCTCATCGCCGAGGCCATGGACAAGGTCGGCAAGGAAGGCGTCATCACCGTCGAGGAGTCCCAGACCTTCGGTCTGGAGCTGGAGCTCACCGAGGGCATGCGCTTCGACAAGGGCTACATCTCGGCGTACTTCGCCACCGACATGGAGCGTATGGAGTCGGCTCTCGACGACCCGTACATCCTGATCGTCAACTCCAAGATCGGCTCGGTCAAGGACCTGCTGCCGCTCCTGGAGAAGGTCATGCAGTCCGGCAAGCCGCTGCTGATCATCGCCGAGGACGTCGAGGGCGAGGCCCTGTCGACCCTGGTCGTCAACAAGATCCGCGGCACCTTCAAGTCCGTCGCCGTCAAGGCCCCGGGCTTCGGCGACCGCCGCAAGGCCATGCTCGGTGACATCGCCATCCTCACGGGCGGCACGGTCATCTCCGAGGAGGTCGGCCTCAAGCTGGAGAACGCCGGTCTCGACCTGCTCGGCCGCGCCCGCAAGGTCGTCATCACCAAGGACGAGACCACCATCGTCGACGGTGCCGGTGACAGCGACCAGGTCGCCGGTCGTGTGAACCAGATCCGCGCCGAGATCGAGAACTCCGACTCGGACTACGACCGCGAGAAGCTCCAGGAGCGCCTCGCGAAGCTGGCCGGCGGCGTGGCCGTCATCAAGGCCGGTGCCGCGACCGAGGTCGAGCTCAAGGAGCGCAAGCACCGCATCGAGGACGCCGTTCGCAACGCGAAGGCGGCCGTCGAGGAGGGCATCGTCGCCGGTGGTGGCGTGGCCCTGCTGCAGGCCTCCGCGGTCTTCGAGAAGCTGGAGCTCGATGGTGACGAGGCGACCGGCGCCAACGCCGTGAAGCTCGCCCTGGAGGCCCCGCTGAAGCAGATCGCCGTCAACGGTGGTCTTGAGGGTGGCGTCGTCGTCGAGAAGGTGCGCAACCTTCCGATCGGTCACGGCCTGAACGCCGCGTCCGGCGAGTACGTCGACATGATCGCCGAGGGCATCATCGACCCGGCGAAGGTCACGCGCTCCGCGCTGCAGAACGCCGCGTCGATCGCCGCGCTGTTCCTGACCACCGAGGCCGTCATCGCCGACAAGCCGGAGAAGGCCGCTGCCGCTCCGGCCGGCATGCCGGGCGGTGACATGGACTTCTGATCGGCCTGCTGGTCGATCGGCTGTTCTCGAACGAGGGCGGCACCCCGACGGGGGTGCCGCCCTCGGGCGTTCCCGGCCGGGACGGTCGGGACGTGGTGTCGAGCGTGAGGTCGAACGGCGCGGGGATGCGCAGCGGCTCGCCGAAGGACACCGTCGTGCGGGCGCGGGCCCCGCCCGGCCCTGGGGGCGCTCCCCTTCGACCGGGTGGCTAAAACCGCTGGCCGGGGTGGGCGGGAGCGTGTGAACGTACGGCCATGGGGAACTCCGTCACACATCCCGTGCCGCACACCGCCGATCCCGCCGGGACGTACGCGAAGGTGCGCCGCCCGTCGGCACCGCCGCCCCGGCGCGACGGGCAGGGATGAGGACGGGGTGGGGAGTTCGCGGGCCTATCCCGTGTTCCGGACCGATGACCTCGGGGAGGCCCACCGCCGGGCCCGGCTGCTGTGCGCGCGGATGAGGCCGCTCGACCCGGAGATGTGGCTGTGCGCGCGGACGGAGACCGTCGCCGAGGCCCGGGGGATGGCGGCGCTGCTGCCGGCCGGCATGTTCGATCCGTCGGACTACTGGGCGGCGGCGGACACCTGGTACCTGGGTGCCGAACTGCCGGGCGACGACCGGGAACTGGCTGCGGCGCTGCCGTTGACGGTCGACGCGTACGCGGCTCCCGGCCCGGTGGAAGCGAAGTTCCTGCGGGTGTTGCGCGGCGGGGCGGCCACGATGCTGTGGCGGGGGGCCTGGCCGGAGGTGCCCGGAATACCGTCCGCGTGCGCCGACCCGACGGACCAGCGGGTGGAGCTGGACCTCAACGAGGCGCATCCCGACGGGCGGCACACGCTCTACGTGCACTTCCGGTCCGCCGACGAGGTGGGCGCCGCCCATCTCGCGGCCCTCGTCGGCGGGGCGGTGCTCGGTCCCGTTCAGGTGGGGCGCTGAGGGGCGGGCGGGTGATCCGGCCGGAGCCGTTCGGCATGCGGGCGGGCCCGGCCCCGGCCCCCCGGGGACGCATAGGCTGGGAGCATGGCTGACCTCTTCGTCAAGATCTGCGGGCTCAGGACCGCGCCGGACGTCGACGCCGCGGTGGCGGCCGGGGCCGACGCCGTCGGCTTCGTGTTCGCACCCGGCAGTCCCCGTACGGTCGACGCCGCCACCGCGCGCGAGCTGGCGGCCCGGGTGCCGGACACGGTGCTGACCGTCGGGGTGTTCCGCGGCCAGTCCGTCGAGGAGGTGCGCCGCTTCGCCGCGGAGAGCGGCGTACGGGGCGTGCAGCTGCACGGCGAGGAGGGCCCCGAGGACTTCGCGGCACTGCGCGCCGAGGGCCGCGTCCTGCTGCGGGCCACCGCGGGGCGCGTGCAGCGCTGTGGTGAGTACGGCGAGGACCTGCTGCTGCTCGACGCCCCCGATCCGGGCTCCGGCAAGCCGTGGAACTGGGGCTCGGCGGACTTCACCGCGCCCGAGGGGCGCTGGCTGCTGGCCGGCGGGCTGAACCCGGGCAACGTGCGCGAGGCGCTCGCGGCCACCGGGGCGTGGGGCGTGGACGTCTCCAGCGGGGTGGAGCGGGAACGCGGAGTGAAGTCGCCGGACCTGATCCGGGCCTTCGTCGGGGCGGCCCGCGGTTAGGGCCTGTCCGGCGGATCGCGGCCGGCGCCCCGGGTCGTGTGCGCGCCGGCGGTGGCAACACCACCGGGTGTTGCCATCTCCCTCTGTGCGGCGGCGCATGGGATGCGGCGGACGGGGCACCCGGGCGGTGAGGACGATCCGTCGTTCAGGAGGTGGCAGCGGTGCGCCGTACGCAGGTGCTCGACGTCTTTCCCGCCGGTGATCCCTACGGCAGCCGGCCCGCCGAGGAGTGCGCGGCCCGCTGCCGGGAGCGCGGCCTGCGGGTGACCGTCGTCATGGACCTCGACCGGGACGCCTTCCTCGTCGTGTCCCTCGATGCGGACGCGGACGGGGACGCGGACGGGGAGGCGCCGCGGAAGGCGGCGTGAGGCCCCTCGTCAGGAGGCCGCGCGCCAGACCGTCATGTCGGCCCTGATCCAGCTGGGGTCCTTCGACAGGCCCGGGGCCGACTTGATGCCGATGACGAACAGCGCGATGTCACCCGAGGGGTGTTTGACGCAGACCTCGCTGCCGGCCGCCATGACGTGCAGCGTCAGACTGTTCTGCCGCGCGAACTCCAGCTCCTCGCGGCAGGTTTCGAGGTTCCCGGTGCCCGCCTTCCGGGGCATGGAGAACACGCTCGTGTCGCTCTCCATCGTGCAGCCGCTGGCCAGCCCGCACTTCATGCGGATGTCGCCCGTGCGGTCGCCGTCCTCGTGCTGGACGGGTTCGTCGAAGCTGATCGAGTTCTTCTCGTTCAGCTCCAGCCCCGGATAGGGGATCGGCCTGGGCGGCTGGGACGCGCTCGGCGTCGGAGTGGGCGTGGGGGCGGCGGCCCCGGTCGGCAGCGTCGGGCCGGACGACCTGGCCGCGGCCGCCTCGCGTTCGGCCGCCCGGTCCGTCACGTCCATGAGCTTCCAGCCCAGGCCTCCCAGGGTCAGCGCACCCGTCACCGCCGCCACGGCGGCGACCCGCGCGGTTCGCCGCCGCTTGAGCCCGGTGCCCCCCGTTGTCGGCACGGCCACCGCGGCCGGCGTCGCCGCGGATGCCGGCGGGACGGCTCCCGCCGGGGCCGCCGTCGCGTGTCCGGTGCCTCCCGGAGCCGAGCTCCCCGGGGCCGTTCCGCCCGGGGTGGCGCCTGCCGCGGCGGGCCGTGGGACCGGTGTCGGTACCTCCTCGTCCAGGCCGGCCACCTCCCGCCAGACGGCCGGGCCGCCGCCCGCGGCCTCCTCGCCCAGATACGCGCGGCACCAGGCCAGGATCTCCGCCGGGGTGGCCCGCTCCTCCGGTTCGGTGGCCAGGCACAGCGCGAACAGCGGACGCAGCGGCTCCGGCAGTCCGGTCAGGTCGGGTTTCGAGTGCACGATCCGGAACAGCACGGTCATGGACGGCCCGTCCCCGTACAGCGGTTTGCCCAGCGCCGCGAACGCCGCGGTCTGCCCCAGCGCGAAGACGTCGGTGGCCGGTGTGGTCTCGCCCGCCAGCCCCTGCTCGGGGGCCATGTACTGGGGTGTGCCGATGGTGCTTCCCGTGGCGGTGGCCGTCAGGCCGGAGGCCTGCGAGATCCCGAAGTCGATGACCCGGGGCCCGTCGGCGGCCAGCAGCACGTTCGACGGCTTCAGATCCCGGTGCACGATGCCCGCACCGTGGACGGCCACGAGGGCTTCGGCCACGCCCGCCATCAGCCACACCACCGCGGCGTCCGGCAGCGGCCCGCGCCGGGCGACGGCGTCCGACAGGGAGGGACCGGGCACGTACACGGTGGCCAGCCAGGGCGGTGTCGCCCCGGGGTCGGCGTCGATCAGCTCGGCGGTGTACGCACCCCGGACCCGCCGGGCGGCCTCCACCTCCCGGCGGAAGCGCCGCCGGAAGGTCGGGTCCTCGGCCAGATCGGGATGGACCACCTTGATCGCGACGGGGCGGCCGCCCCGGGTGTGCGACAGGTAGACACGGCCCATGCCGCCCGACCCGAGCCGCGCGGCGAGCCGGTAGCCGCCGACGGTCTGCGGATCGTCGGCCCGCAGCGGCTGGAACACATCGGTCGCACTGTTCATCGGTCTCCCCCCGACCCCCCCGGTGACCAACCGGTGGGTTGATCCACGCAACCCTAAGCGCCGGGCGGGTGCGCGAGGGTGCCGGGGAGCCGTCCGCCGCGGCCGCCCTCCGGTCAGCCGGCCGCGCCGGACGGGGACACGCCGCCGTCCTCCCAGACGGACTCCACCCCCGGAAAGCCGCGCAGGGCGGCGACCTGGCCGGGGTTGAGCCGGGCGGCGAAGCCGCGCAGCGCGGTGCGGTAGACGTGGTCGGGGGAGGCCCCGACCATCCGGGCCACCGCCGCCGGATCGACGTCCTGGCGCACGGTGACGATGTACGGGGCTTCGTCGGCGGGGGCCGCACGGGCCACGGGCCCGGCCGGCGCGGCGGTAGCCGCGGCCACGGGCAGGGCGGTGGCGGCGGCCGGCGCGGCGGCGGCCGCGGCCACGTGCAGGGCTCGGCCCGCTCGGCTCAGGAGGATGCGCATGGGGCGAGGCCATCACGGGCCGCGGTGCCGGTCAACGAAGCCCGGGGGTGTGGCGGGCGCACGGCCGGCGCACCGGCCGTGCCGTGGTGACGGTCCGGCGGGCCGATCGGCCGGGTGGGGGCAGCGGTTCAAGCCGCGCCGGACCACCGCCCGATGCATGGAGTGGCCGCTCCCGCGGAGGTGTTCGACGCCGCGGGCGCGGCTCACCCATGCCGCTTCCACCCCACACCCCGCAAGGGAGCCCGTTTCATGCGCCTGCTCGCCCGCCTCGCCACCGCCGCCCTGCTCGCCGTCACCCCGGTGGCGGCCGGTACGGCACGTCACCGGCGTGGCCGCCCTCTACAAGGCGGCGCACCCCGACGCCCGCCCGGCCGAGGTGGCGAACTTCCTGAAGAACGAGGCCACCGAGGACGTCATCCAGAACCTCAGCGACAACGGCCCCGACAAGCTGCTCTTCACCGGCGGCCTGTGACCGGTCCGCGCTGACCGGTCCGCGCTGACCGGGACCCGCTGACCGCCCCCCGGCGGCGCAGCCGGTTAGGCTCGCGACCGGGGGGATCATGAACAACAGCACACGCCAGGGCGCGCGTCGGATGCCGCGCGCCCTGTTCGTCGCCGGCACGGCCGTCGCCGCCGTGACCGTCCTGTACCTGCTCCTGCTGGGGCATCTGGCCTTCGTCGACTGGTCCCGCGGCCGCGGTCTGCTGCTCCTCGTCACCCCGGCCCTGGGGGTCCTCGGGTACGTGCTGCTGGCGCGCGGGCGCGGCGGCTCCCGGGGCGCGGCGGTCCGCTGGCTGGCGGCGGCCGTCGCGTTGGCCGCGCTGTGGCCGGCCTGGCAGGGGTACGTGTGGATGCGCGGACCGCAGGCGTACGCGTGGACCTGGTGGCAGTCGGAGAACCCGGAGTCGGCGCGCCCCGTCGGCGCCTGGGAGCTCCCCTCGGCGGGGTTCGTACGGGCCCGCACGGACCGACTGGTCCTCTTCAACGGCGAGGGCCGCCGGGCCGGCGGGCGCGCGGCCCCGCAGGGCACGGTCTTCTGTGCCCTGAGCCGGACCACCGCGCACGACGTCGGACTCGTCGCGGCCGCGCGGACCCCGGGCGGCTGCGGCACCCGGGTCTCGGCCGTGGACCTGCGGCAGCAGGAAGAGCTGTGGTCCAAGGACCTTCCGGCGGCCCCGCCCGCCGGCGGGGACGCACCGCCCGTGGCGGTCGTGGACACCACGGCCGTCGTCGTGGCGGACGGCGCCCTCCTCGGCCTGGACCTGCGCGGCGGCGGGGAACGCTGGCGGACACCGGTACCGGCGGGCTGCCGGGCCCGCGCGCTCGACGGCGCCGCCGACCGGGTCCTGTACGTCGAGGACTGCCCGGCCGCCGGCACGGCACGGCTGACGTCCCTGGACGCCCGGACCGGCACCCCGGCCTGGCAGACCCCGCTGCGGGCCGGCCCGGCGGCGGAGCTGCGGCTGCTGTCGGCGCGCCCGATCGCGCTGCGCGCGGGGGACGCGGTACGGCTGTTCGACGACGCCGGGCGCGAGCGCGGTGCCGTGCCCGTGGTGGGCCCCGGGGAGGACCTCCTCGCGGAACCGGGCCCGCTGGTCAGCGGCGGACTGCTGGTGCTCCCGGTGAAGGGCCGGGTCCCGGGGGTTTCGGCGTACTCCCTGCTGGACGGCAGCCGCGTGTGGCACGCCGGGCTCGACGGGGCGACGGTCCTCGGCCTTGCGCAGGGCCGCGCCCCGGGCGGGGTCGACGTGGTGACGTCGACCGCCGCGCGGACCCACCTGTGGCACCTGGACGGCGCCACGGGCCGGACCGGGGCCCGGCCCACGATCCTGCGGGACGTCCCGCTGGGCCGCCGGTTCGAGATCTACCCGACGGGCGTCGAGGGCTACACCTTCGTGAACCTGGACCCGGGGGGCGAACTGCCGTCGTACGTGGCCCTGAAGCGGGTCACAGGCTGGTGACGAACGCCTTCCAGGCGGGGCCGTTGAAGGCGAGGTGAGGGCCGTCCGGCACCTTCGAGTCCCGGACGGGCACGAGGTCGTGCTGCCCGTCGGCGACCTCGACGCAGTTGCCGCCGTCCCCGGCGCTGTGGGTGGACTTCCGCCAGGTGGCCATCTCCAGGCAGTCGCCACCGCTTCCGCCGCTGTAGCTCGACTTGTGCCAGGTGGCCGCCGAAAGGTCGTACTCAGGCGTACTGATCATGTTCGTAATCCTCCGCCACCGACTCGATCAGGGCCAGTGACTTGCGTGGTGACAGCGCGCTGGCCGTGAGTAGATCGTAGGTCAGGGCATGGTGTGTGACCGTGGCTGGATCATCGAACAACTGGCCCATGCCGATGCCTTGAACGTAGGCGAGAGCGGGCGCTTCCTCGAAGGACATCAGCTTCAGAGAGCCCTCCATGGCGGCGTGCGGGCCAGCGCTGAACGGGAGCACCTGCACGATGATCCTGTGCGACCGGATCAGGCCCGCAACGTGCCGCAAGGCCTCGCCAAGCACCGCCTTGTTCTCTCCGACTCGTCGGAGAACCGTCTCGTCGAGGACGCACCACAACAGCGGGGTGGTTGGATCACGCAGCAGCGCGGCACGCGCAAGGCGGTTTTCGACGAGCTCGTCGATGACGGACTTCGCCCGACTCGGCCTGACTCATCCCGGCCCGCTCGCGCGCCACGCGCAGTTCGGCGCCGAGCAGGGATCGAGGTTCTTGCCTGCCATGGCAACTCCCGGGCCAACAGGTGGGGTTGTTCTCGGTGCTTCCTTGAAAGGCTAGCCAGCCCGTCGCCACGCTGTGTGCAGAACGAGACCACTCAGCGTAGAAAGGCGCAGTACATGGTGCTCACGCCCACGGAACGGATCCAGGCGGCCGAGGAGGCCGTGCGGGAACTGAAGGAGGCCCTCGACGGGGTCGGTGTCGTCTTTCCCTCCCTGGGCGTGGAACGTGTCTCGGCGGCCGGTACGTACGGGCTCCCGCTGGTCGACCTGGGCCGCTGCAACTTGGACACCGCGCTCCGGCTGGCCGCCGTGCTCCACGAGCGGGCCCATCCGTGAGCGAGCGCGATCGGGAGTGGTGCGAAGCCGCCCTGGAGGGCTTCTTCGAGGTGGCGGTGAGCTGGGAGTTCGAGTTGGCCTGGAAGCTGTGCTGGCTGGAGAAGGACTTCACCGACGCCGGCTGGAAGGGCGGGCCGCCGGAGCCTGCGCCGCGGGACGGGCGCGGGCTGCTCGGAGCGGCCGACCGGGGGCCGCACGCCGACCGGTCGGCTGACGACCCGGCCCGCCCGGCGGTGGGACGGCCTACAGATTGATCAGACTCGTATGCCTGGAGGGTCCCATGTCGCGCGCCATGGTGGACCTGGATGACGCACTCCTTGCTGAAGCGGCGGAGATCCTGGGCACGACGACGAAGCGAGCGACGATCAACGGGGGCGTTGGCCGAGTTCGTGGCCGCCGCCCGGCGGCGGCGCTTCGTGGAGCTGATGGATGAAGGCGTCTTCGACGACCTGCGCGACCCGGACGTGATGCGGTGTGCGTGGCCGTGACCAAGTACCTGGTCGACGAGGATGCGTGGGCCCGGATGCATCCGCCGGCGGTCCGGGACCGGCTGATACCGCTTCTGGAGCGGGGCCTTCTCGTGACGCGCACCAGTGTGGCCCTCGGGACTCTGTACAGCCCGCGCAACGCGAAGGATCATGCACCCGGCCGATCCGTACGCCGAGGCTTCGACTGGCTTCCGCTCACCGACGAGATCGGCGAACGTGCCATCGAGGTGCAGGGTCTTCTCGCCCAGAGTGGTGATCGCCTGCGTGCGTCGCTCGCCGACCTGTTGATCGCTGCGACAGCAGAGCGCCATGGGGTGGTGGTCCTCCGCCACGACGCCGACTACGACGGCATCGCCAAGGTGACGGGCCGGCCCGTGGAGTGGGTGGTTGAACAGGGGCCCGTCCCGTCGCCCGTCGCCCGGGGCCGGGCGCGGCCCCGGGCGACGGGTGCTACGGGGCGGTGTCCGTGCTCAGGCGGGCGTGGAGGTGCTGGTCGTGCCAGCCGTCCGCGTGGAGGAGGGCGCCGCGCAGGGTGCCTTCCAGGGGGAAACCGGCCTTCGTCGCGACGGCGCAGGAGGCCGGGTTGGCCACGGAGTGGGTGATGCGCACGCGGTGCAGGCCGAGGTCCTCGAAGGCCCAGCGGGCCAGCCGGTCGGCGGCCCGCACCGTGGCGCCGGAGCCCCGCCCGGCGGGCAGCAGCCAGTAGAGGATCTCGCCGCTGCCGCCCGCCAGGTCGATGTCGGCCAGGCCGATCAGGCCGACGGCCCGGCCGCCTTCGGGGGCGATCGCCCAGGTCCCGGCCTTCTCCGCCTGCCAGCGCTCGTGCCACAGGGCGATCCGGGCCTCGGCCCCGGCCAGGTCCAGCCGGCTCGGGCGGTTCCAGTGCCGGATGTCCGGGTCGTCGTGGGCCGCGACGAGCGTGGGGGCGTCGTGCGGGGTCCAGGGGCGCAGCAGCATCCCGCCGGGCAGGGCGAGCTCCGGCTGGGCGAGGTCGCGCAGGCGCCCGGCGGGGACCACGGGAGGTATGGAGTCGATCATCGTCCGATCATCCCCGCTGCCTCCCGGAAACGCAGCCGTAGCAGAACGCGGCTTCGAAGAGGGGCGGGGCGGCCGGGGGCGTGCTCCGCCGGCCAGTGGCCGGTGTGGTGACCGCGACGCGGCAGGTCTCGGCGGTCGCCGCACTACTGGGGCTTGGCCAGGGCGGGGGCCGTCGCCGGGGCGGCGGGGTCGGCGGGGGTGGCCGGGCCGGTCGGGGCCGGGGAGGCCGGGGTCGGGTCGGTGTTCAGGTCGGCCAGCATCCGGCCGGTGAAGCCGAAGAAGTAGGTGGCGGCGAAGCCCACGATGTAGCCGGTCAGCAGGCCGCCCGCGTAGATCGCGACCGTGACGACCGGGTTCGCGGAACCGTCCAGCAGCGGGAAGAGCGCCCAGCCGGAGGGGCCGATGGCGGTGGACCCGAAGGCGATGCCCAGCTGGCTGAAGAGGCCGACGAAGGCGCCGCCGGCCGCGCCGCCGACGCAGGCGGTGACGAAAGGTCGCCCGAGCGGCAGGGAGACACCGTAGATCAGCGGTTCGCCGACGCCCAGGAAGCCCGCGGGGAGGGCCGACCTGATGGTGGCGCGCAGCGAGCCGTTGCGGGGGAGCCGGCAGTGGACCGCGAGGGCCGCGCCGACCTGGCCCGCACCCGCCATGGCGAGGATCGGCAGCAGGACGGTGTGGCCGGACTGCTCGATGAGCGTGGTGTGGATCGGGATCAGGGCCTGGTGCAGGCCGAGCATCACGAGCGGGAGGAACAGCCCGCCCAGCACCAGCCCCGCGAACGCGCCGCCGGCCGAGAGCAGCCGGTCGGCGAAGGTGCCGATGGCGGCGGACGCCTCACCGGCGAGGAACATCAGGCCGAAGAGGGTGGCCAGGCCGGCGACGAGGACGGTGAGGGAGGGGGTGACCAGGACGTCCAGGGTCTCGGGAACCAGCCGCCGACAGCGCTTCTCGACGTACACGGCGAGCAGGGCGGCGGCGAGCGCGCCCAGGACGCCGCCCTGGCCGGGCCTGAGCTCCGTGCCGAAGGCGGTGATCTTCGCGACGCCGGGGAAGACGATGACGGCGGCGACCGCGCCGCCCAGGATCGGGGTGCCGCCGAACTCCTTGGCGGTGTTGTATCCGACGAACACCGCGATCAGCGACATGAAGCCGGACGCCAGGGCGGTGAGCGCGGGGACCACGCCGGGCAGCCAACCCAGGTTCATGAGGAGGCCGTTGAGTCCGGCGATGATTCCGCAGCCGATGAGGGCCGGGATCAGCGGCACGAAGATGTTCGCGATCCGGCGGAGCATCAGCTTGACGGGGGTGGCGTTGCGCGCCTTCCTGGCCTCCTTCAGGGCCGCTCCCCGGGCGGCCAGCTCGCCCGCGGTGACCGGGTGGGGATCGGCCGGGGCCGGGGGCGCCGCCGAGGAGCCCTGCTCGACCAGGGCCTCGAACTCCGGGGTGACGCGGGCGACGGCTCCCGGGCCGAGCACGATCTGGTAGGTGTCGTCCTCGACCACCCCGAGGACCGCCGGGAGGGCCCGGAGGGCCTCGTCCCGGACGAGGGAGCGGTCGCGCAACGCGATGCGCAGGCGGGTCATGCAGTGCGCGATCGAGGTGACGTTGTCCGGGCCGCCGACGAGGGGCAGGATCGCGGCTGCCGTGGCGCGGTTCTTGTCGGCGGGCTCGGCGGGCTCGGTGGGCTCAGTGGGCATGTGGTGGTCGCCTTGCCGTAGGGGGTGGGGTCAGCGGGTCCGGGTACGGGCGAGCGCCGCGCGGAGGTGGCCGCGGGAGGCGGCGAGGAGTTCGGCGGCGGCGGGGCCGTCGACCTCGCCGAGGACGACGAGGACGGCGTTCTTGACCTCGCCGCCGGTGGCGGCGAGCGCGGCCGCGATCGTCTCGTCGGACGCGCCGGTGGCCAGGGCCACGATGCGGTGGGCGCGGGCGCGCAGCTTCTCGTTGGAGGAGCGCATGTCGACCATGAGGTTCCCGTAGGTCTTGCCCAGCCGGATCATGGTGATGGTCGAGATGAGGTTGAGGACGAGTTTCTGCGCGGTGCCCGCCTTGAGCCGGGTGGAGCCGGTGAGCAGCTCGGGGCCGACGACCACTTCGATGCCGTGGTCGGCTGCGGCGGCGAGCGCGGAGCCGGCGTTGCAGGAGAGGCCGACGGTGAGCGCGCCGCGGGCGCGGGCGGCCTCGACGGCGCCGATCGCGTACGGGGTGCGGCCGGAGGCGGAGATGCCGATGACGGTGTCGTCGGGGCCGATGCGCAATCCGGCCAGGTCGTCGGCGGCCAGCTGCGGGGAGTCCTCGGCGCCCTCGACCGCCTTGACCATGGCGGAGGGGCCGCCCGCGATCAGGCCGACGACGTCGGCCGGGTCGGTGTTGAAGGTGGGTGGGCACTCGCTGGCGTCCAGGACGCCCATCCGGCCGGCCGTGCCGGCGCCGGCGTAGACGAGACGGCCGCCGCGGGCCATCCGCTCGGCGATCGCGTCGATGGCCGCGGCGATCCGCGGCAGCTGTGCGGCGACGGCGGCCGGGACGGTCGCGTCCTCGGCGTTCATGGTGCGGGCGATGTCGAGGGTGGACAGCCGGTCGATCTCGGCGAGTTCGGGACGGAAGGCCTCGGTGGTCAGTGTCTCCAGCTGGGCACGGACCTCGGAGTGTGCGGTCATGGCGGTGGCCTCCGGGCGGTTCGGCGGTTCGGTGGGGACGGCCCGTGCGGGGGCGCCGGGCGCGCGGGCGGCGGTTTCGGGCGCGGGCACCGGGGTGGGACACGGCGGCGGCGCGGACGCGGGCCCCGCGCGGGAGCCGGCTGCCCGCCGGGTGCGCGCCCGCACGGCCGGGGCTTCGCGGCCCGGGGCCTGGGGCCCGGCGGAGGTCCCTCTCGGCTCCCTCGTCACGCTCGAAAGCTATTTTCCGGCGGGGTGGCGGTCAATCCGCCATTGGGCCCACGGCAGGAGGCCCTTCTTCGCCGGCACCCGGCAGGTCCACAATGGCTGCATGGACCATACGACCCCCCTGGAACAGGCGCTGCACGTCGCCCGCGCACTCGTGCTCGCCGATCTCGCCGCAGGTGAGGTCGCCGATGCCGATGTCGTCTCCCTCGTCGAGGACTCGGTCACGCACCGCCGTTGGTGGGTGGAGCAGTGGCCGGAGGGGGCCGACTACCTTCCGGGGCTCGTCGCCCAGGACGTACAGGACTCGCTGCTGGAGAAGTACGGGCGCTGGCCGCTGTGCCCGGTCTGCACCCACGGCGATCCGCACGCCCTGGACGTGGAGCCGGAGCTGGGACCCGACCCGCACTGGGTGTGTTCGGAGGCGGGTGTGAGGGTGGCCGCGGTCGGCGGCCTCGGTCCCGTCCTCGGCCTCAGGTGAGCCGCCGGTGACCGTCTACATCGACCCGCCGACCTGGCCGGGCCACGGCCGCATGTGGTCCCACCTGGTCAGCGACGTCTCCTACGAGGAGTTGCACGCCTTCGCGGCGGGTATCGGCTGCCCGCCGCGGGCCTTCGAGCGGGACCACTACGACGTGCCCTCGCACCGCTACGCCGACGCGGTCGGGGCGGGAGCCGTCGAGATCGGCAGCAAGGAACTCGTCCGCCGCCTCACCGCGGCCGGTCTGCGCCGTCCGAAGGGCCGCCCGGCTGCCCGGCCCGCGCAGGCCGACCGGGCCGACCGGGCCGACCGGGCCGACCGGGCCGACCGGGCCGACCGGGCCGACCGGGCCGACCGGGCCGACCGGGCCGACCGGGCCGACCGGGCCGACCGGGCTGACCGGGGGAGCGCGCCGGCCGACGGCGGGCGTGTGGCGCCGGGCCGGGGCGGGAGTGCCGGTGACGGCGCGGCGCCCGGTGGCGGTCGCCGGTGAGCCGAGCCCGTCGCCGTCGATCCGCAGGCCGGCCCCACCTCGGGAGATGTCGCCCCCGCGCACCGCGCCGGTGATCGCGTCGTCGAGCCGCCCGACGGCCACCGCGTCGGGGCGGCCCGGGGAGGATCGCCCCACGCACGTCCGCGAGCGCCCGGCCGGGTTCCGAGCCGAGCTTCCCGTCCCGGAATCCGGGGTCCGGGGCGGGCGGTGACCGGAACCGGAGCCCGTGCGCCGGGACGCCGGTGGCGGGGACGGTCCCGGAATCCAAGGAACACGGGGAAAGGACCCCACCAAGCCCCACCAGGCCCCACCGGACCCCGCTGTGCCCCACCGATCCCCGGTCCTCCCGCCCGTGGCGCACTCTCACTCGCTTGAGTGAAAAAGGCCAACTCAGCTGGCTTTGGGGCGGGTTGCCTGATCTACGCTCAGCGCGACAGAGCACATCACCGCTGACATGCGTCGGCCCCCGCCGGGAGTGCGAATCCCAGTGCGGGGGCCTGACCACCGAGGAAGACAGCCTTCCCGATGGATACCCAGAACATTAGCGCGCGCCCGCACGCGCAGTCCCGCAACGGCCGGGAAAACCACCCTTCCCGGGGCACCCGCGCGAACACCCGATCCGGCGGCGTCATCCACGACAACTCCCGCCACACCAGCCGCTTCACAGTGATCGGCAACCACCTCGCGCAGCATGCCGAGCTGTCGCTGCTGGCCATCGGCCTGGCCGTGCACATCCAGTCCCTGCCCGGCGGTGCGCCCATCGACATCAGGACCCTCGCGGCCCGGTTCCCCGAGGGCAAGACCCGGATCGCCGCGGCCCTGCGCGAACTGGAGGCCCACGGCTATCTGCGCCGCACCTGCGAACGCACCGGCAACGGCCGCGTCGTCACCCGCACGGTCTCCTGCAACCAGCCGGGCCGGTCCGCCGCCGCTGCCGCGGACGGGCCGGAGCCGCAGCCGAAGCCGCGGGCCCGGCGCCCCGCCCGCCAGGAGGGCGAGCCGCCGCGCCGCGCCCTCCCCGCCGTGCCGCAGCCCGCGTACCGGGCTCCCGATCTCCTCCGGTCCGCCGTCGAGGTCCTGGCCGGACTGCGCCGCGGTGATCCCCGGCTGCTGCTCTCCACCACGGACGTCGAGCACCTCGCCCCCGGAGTGGCGGCCTGGCTGGAGCGCGACCTGCCGCCCAGCGCCGTGCACCACGCCCTGACGGCCGACCTGCCGTCAGAGCCCCTGTACCGCCCGGCCGCCCTCCTGGCCCACCGGCTCGCCGCCCAGCTCCCGCCCGTGCCGCCGTTCCGCGCCCCGGTCGCGCCCCTGGTCGTCAGACACCCCCTGCAGAACTGCGACGCCTGCGACCACGCCTTCCGCGCGGCCGAACCCGGCCGCTGCCGTGACTGCCGGACCGCACCGCCCGGGGCTCACCCCTCCGGGTGAACCGCCGCCGAATCGTCCCGTTCCGCACGCACCGCGCCCTAGGTTCGGCCCCGGAGCCCAGTTCTGGCATATGCCAGATGCAGTTTCCTTCTCGTCCGGCCCACTCCCCACAGGAACCCCGATGGTCAGCTCGCCCCACGAGGCGATGCACCGCATCTTCCAGGAACACCCGGAGCTCTTCTCCCGGGTCTCGGAGGTGCTCGGCATCGACTTCTCCCCACCCACGTCGTTCACCGTCCTGCCCAACGACCTCACCGAGACCCAGCCCCTCGAACGCCGTGTCGATACCCTGCTGCGGTTCGACACGGAGCACGACGGGCCCTTCCTCCTCGCCGTCGAGGCCCAGGGCAAGAAGGACCTTGACAAGCCCGCGAGTTGGGCGTACTACGCCTCGTATCTGCTCACGAAGTACCGGCTGCAGCCGATGCTGCTGGTCGTCTGCCAGGACCGCTCGACCGCCGAATGGGCCGCGCGGCCGGTTCGCTTCGGGCCGCCCCAGTGGCCCCTGCTCACCCTGCGCCCGCTGGTGGCGGGGCCGCACAACATGCCGCTGATCACCAGCCCCGCCGAAGTCCGCAAGGACCTGGCGCTGGCCACCCTGTCCGCGATCACCCACGCCACGCATCCCGACATCGGGGCCATACTCAAAGCGGTGACCAACGTCCTGCGGGACACCCCCGCAGCCCTCGCCAACCCGATCATCGAATTCATCGCGCAAGGCATGGGTAAGCACCCAGCCGCAGCACTCTGGAGGAAACTGGTGGCCGTGGACCTCTCTTTCTACACGTCGCCCCTTTCCGAGGAACTCCGCGCCGAGGGTGAGGCACGGCGTGCGGCCGAGGACGTGCTGGCCGTTCTCGGGGAACGGGGCCTGCAGGTTTCGGGGGCGGCCCGCGAGCGCATCGTCGGCTGCGGTGACGTCGCGACCCTGGGGCGCTGGCTGCGGCGTGCGGTGACCGCGCCCTCGGCCGATGCGATCTTCGGCGACGGGTAGCGGCCTCGTCAGGTGTGGGCGGGGGCCCCGACGGGGGCGGCGGCGCTCCCGGCGACCACGCGGGTCGCTTGCGGCGGCGTACGGCGGTCCAGGCGCAGGGCGAGGACGGTGAGGGCGATGGCGGTCACGGTCATGGCGGCGCCCGCCCAGGCGGTCGCGGAGAAGCCCAGGCCGGCGTCGATGACGGTGCCGCCGAGCCACGGGCCGCCGGTGTTGCCCAGGTTGAAGGCGGCCGTGGTGGTCGCCCCGGCCAGGGTCGGGGCGGCGCCGGCCACGTTGAACATGCGGGCGTTGAGCGCCGGGGCGGTGAAGAAGGCCGACACGCCGAGCAGGAAGGACAGCGCGATCGCGGCCACCGCGGCCGACGCCAGCAGGGCGAGCAGCGTCAGGAAGGCGGTGGACGCGGTGATGCCCCAGATCATCACGCCGAACAAGTGCGCATCGGCGACCCGGCCGCCGATGGTGGTGCCGACCAGCGCACCGGTCCCGAACAGGGCGAGGATCCATGGGACCCACTTCGAGTCCAGCCCGGCCACGTCCGTGAGCAGCGGCGACAGATAGCTGAAGGCGCAGAAGACGCCGCCCGCGGCCAGTGCGGTGACGCCGACGGCGAGCCACACCTGGCGGTCGCCGTAGATGCGCAGCTCGCGGCGGAGCCTGGGCTTCTCGGTGGGCGGCGGGATGCGGGGGACCAGCGCCAGGATGCCGGCGAGGGCGACGGCTGAGGCCGCGCCGACCGACCAGAACGCGGAGCGCCAGCCGAGGTGCTCGCCGAGGAAGGCGCCGGCCGGGACGCCGAGGACGTTGGCGATGGACAGGCCGCCGATCATCACGGCCATCGCGCGGGCCCGCTGGTCCCTGTCGACCATGGCGATGGCGACAGCCGCGCCGACGGCCCAGAAGCCGGCGCAGGCGAGGGCCGCGACCACGCGGGAGGCGAAGAGGAGCTGGTAGGACGGGGCCAGCGCGCCTGCGACCTGCCCGAGGCCGAAGAGGCTGATGAGGGCGATGAGGGTGGTGCGGCGGGGCAGGCGCAGGGTGGCCACGGCCAGCAGGGGCGCGCCGACGACCATGCCGATGGCGAAGGCGGATATGAGCAGACCCGCCTGCGGGATGCTCACGCCCATGTCGTCGGCAATCGGCGGCAGCAGACCGGAGAGCATGAATTCGCTGGTGCCGAGCGCGAAGACGGACAGTCCCAGGACGTAGACGGCGACGGGCATGCGGGGGCGGGCGGCATCTGCGGGCATGACTGTCACCAACCCGTGCGAACGGGATCAAATTCCCCCCGGTGTGTCAGTCGTGTGAACCCCCGGCGGTCAGGGCGGCCAGCTCGGCGGCCAGGTTCGCGCGGGCCGGCGCCTCCCAGTGCGCCGCGCCGTGGGGCGTGCGGAAGAGCCGGGGCAGGTCCAGGAGCTGGCGCAGGACGTCGGCCCGGCCGGTGCGGAAGGCGTCGTCGGGGACGAAGCCGTACTCGTGGCGGACGGCGTCGGCGTAGGCGGCGTACGCCTGCGGGCTGCCGGCCAGGACGGCCAGGTCGGCGTCGCAGAGCACCTCGCCGTCGGTGTCGCCGGGGGCGGGATCGTGGGTGACGGTGAGCCGGACCAGGCGGGCCACCTCGGCGGTGCGCGCGGCGTCGATGCCGAGCTCGGGGAGGGCGCGCTCGGCGAGGGCGGCGCTGCGCTCTTCGTTCTCGGAGCGGTCCGGGCGGTAGACGGCGTCGTGGAACCAGGCGGCGAGCCGGACGGCCGCGAGGTCGGCGGCGTGCGGCGCCAGTATGTCGATGTGCGCGAGTACGGCGGCCAGGTGTGCAGTGGTGTGATAGCGGCGCTGCGGCTCCGCCCACGCGCTGAGCAGGCGGTCGGCGTAGGGGGTCGGATCGAGGTCGGCAGGGGCGCCGGCCTGGGCGACGGTGGCCCGCCAGCGGGCGCGGAGGGCCGTGGTGTCGGTGCTCGGAATGCCTGTGTCCATGCGCACATTGTGGGGGTGGCGTGATTGCGCTGGTGGAGCGCGGCCGGAGACCCGTACCCTGGATATTGGACTAGACCTATTTGAGCGTTCTTCCGAAGGATGGGATCGAATGAGCAACCGTGCGCTCCTGGAGGTGATCGCCCTCGACGTGGAGGACGCGGTCGCGGCCCAGGCAGGTGGGGCGGACCGCCTTGAGCTGGTCACCGACATGGCCGCCGACGGCCTCACCCCGGCGCGCGAGGCGTTCGCGGCGATCCGGGCAGCGGTGGACATCCCACTGCGCGTGATGATCCGGAAGGCCGACGGCTTCGCCGCGGGGGACGTCTCCGTCCTGGCGGCGACGGCGCGGCAGCTGCGGGCCGAGGGGGCGCGGGAGTTCGTGCTCGGCTTCCTGGACGCGGACGGTAGCCCCGACCTGGCCGCCGTCGAGGCGGTCGTCGCGGAGCTGGGCGGCTGCGCGTGGACCTTCCACCGGGCGATCGACCGCGCGGCGGACCGGGACCAGCTGCGCAAGGCGCTGGCCGACCTGCCGGGCCTGGACACCTACCTGACCGCGGGGGCCGCGGCCGGGGTCGGCGAGGGGCTGCCGGTGCTGCTCGCGGAGGCGGCGCGGGGCGGCGAGCCGGGGTACGGGCCGCGGATCCTGGTCGGCGGCGGGCTCACGCTCGCGCACCTGCCGGTGCTGCGGGCGGGCGGGATCGACGCCTTCCACATCGGCGGTGCCGCACGTCCCGACGGCTGGGGCGGCCCCGTCTCGGCGGCGGCGGTCGCCGAGTGGCGGGCCGTACTGGACGAATCCGGGCCCGCCGGCGCCTGAAACGCGGGGCGCAGGTGCGGGGCGCAGGTCCGCGGCCCGGGCCGCGGCGAGGAGGCCTCGCCGTCCTTTGCAGCGCGCGGTCCGAGGCGGCGCCCCGTCCCCGTGCGCCCCGTCCTGCGCCCCGTCCCGTGCGCCCCGGGGCCGGCGGTCAGGCAAGGGCCGCCGGGAGGGGTGAGGCGTGGAGGGCCGTCAAGCCCGAGACGGCCCGGGTGAGGCAGACGTACAGGCGGCGCAGGCCGGTCCGCTCGTCCGGTTCGCCGTCGACGATCGCCGCGGGCTCGTCGAGGACCACGTAGTCGTACTCCAGGCCCTTCGCCAGTGACGCCGGGACCAGTGTCAGGCGGGACTGAGCGGTCGTCTCCTCGCCGGGGGACAGGTACGGCAGGTCTGCCGCGAGCAGGGCATCGGCCAGGGCGGGGATCCGGGCGTCCGCCGCGATCAGGCCGATGGAGCCCTCGTGGGTCAGGGACTCGCGACAGGCTTCCACCACCGCCGCCGTCAGGTCGTCCGCCGCGGTCACCCGGAGCGAGCCGGGGGTCTCGCGGACCGAGGAGACCGGGGCCAGGCCCGGGGAGATCGACGGCAGGAGGCGGGAGGCGTAAGCGATCACCTCGCGCGGCACGCGGAAGCCGGCGGTCAGTTCCTCCAGCACCGCCTGCGGCTTGCCCAGGTGGGTCAGGGCCTCGTCCCAGCTGCGGGTGGCCCACGGCGTGGTGCCCTGCGCGAGGTCGCCCAGGACCGTCGCCGAGCCGGTCGTGCAGCGCCGGCCCACCGCCCGGTACTGCATGGGGGAGAGGTCCTGCGCCTCGTCGAGGACGACGTGGCCCAGCGAATGGGTGCGTTCCACCAGGTCGGCCGCCTCGTCGATGAGGACCAGGTCGGCCGCCGACCACTTCGCCGACTTCACGCTCCGGAACGGCTTCGGCCACAGCAGGAGCTTCTGTTCGTCCGCGGTCAGGACGTCCTGCGCGTGCTCGGCGAGGAAGTCCGGTTCGCAGAGCAGCCGCAGGACCAGCTTCGCCGGTTCGACGGCCGGCCAGACCTCCTTGACGGCGGCCTTCACGGCCGCGCTGCGGGCGACCGCGTCCTGGACGCGGTCGTCCGGAGCCTCGCCCGCCTGCTCCATGCGCACCAGGACGGCGTGCGCGATGCGCTGCGGGAGGGCCTCGCGGGCGGCGCCGTAGCGGATGTCGCGGTTCTGCAGTTCCTCGACCATCTCCTCCAGCTCGTACGCCGGCACCCGCCAGCGGCGTGAGCCGCGGACCACCACGAGGGGCTCGGTCGGGCGGCCGACGTGCGAGCGCACCGCGCGGCGCAGCACCTCCGCCATGCGGGCGTCGCCCTTGACGACGGCGGTCTCGGCGGGATCGGTGCCGCGGACCTCCAGCCCCTCGCGGGCGACCAGGTCGTCGACGGTGGCCTGCTTGACCTCCAACTCGCCCAGGGCCGGGAGGACCTGCTCGATGTAGTGCAGGAAGGAACGGTTCGGCCCGATGACGAGGGTGCCGGTGCGGGCGAGGCGCTCGCGGTGCGCGTACAGCAGGTACGCCACCCGGTGCAGGCCGACGGCCGTCTTCCCGGTGCCGGGGCCTCCCTGCACGCAGACGGAGCCGGACAGGCCGGAGCGGACGATCTCGTCCTGTTCGGGCTGGATCGTGGCGACGATGTCCCGCATCGGGCCGACGCGCGGGCGCTCGATCTCCTGCTGGAGCAGCTTGCTGACGGCTGCCGCCTCGGCCGGGTCGGACAGGTGTTCGTCCTCGTACGCGGTCAGCTCGCCGCCGGTGTAGCCGAAGCGGCGACGCAGGCCGATGTCCTGCGGGTCCTTCTTGGAGGCCCGGTAGAACGGCTGGGAGACGGGCGCGCGCCAGTCGATGACCATCGGGTCGCCGTCGGCGTCGTGGACGTGGCGGCGGCCGATGTAGAACTGCTCGCCCTCCGCGCCCTCGGCGAGGTCGGCGCCGGGGGCGTGGAGGTAGTCGAGGCGGCCGAAGAAGAGCGGGGTGTGGGCGAGGTCGGCGAGGGCCTTGATGCGGTCGTCGATCTGGGCCTGGAGCACGATCGCGTTGACCCAGTTCGCGGTGACGTCGCGGATGTCGAGGGCCTCGACGTCCGCGCGCATGGCGCGCAGGGCGGAACGCGAGGCGGTGAGGTGGGCCCGTTCGCGGCCGAGCGGGTCGGCGGGCGGGGCCGCGTCGTCGGGGTTGGTCTCGGGGGCGTGCGCGGACACGGGAGTGCCTCCAGCTGCTGGTACGGAACAGATGCCCCCGGTTTCCGGCCGGCAGGCGGCTCTCCCCGATGAGGCGGTGGGAGGCGGCAAGAGCGGAGATTCTAGCCAGCGCGGCGCGCCCGCGCGAACGCATTGACCGGGCCGGAAGCCCGCCGCGGCCGGAACCTCCGAACGGGTGTCGTACCCGGGAGTGTCAGACTTCCGGGAGACCCGCCCGGGCCTGGTGTACGCCGGGAGGAGGAGGCCGGGAGCCCTGGAATGGGGCCCCGGGGCCGATGTGGATCCGGTGGCGGCGGAGCACCATGGATTCATGAGCACCGCAACCTTCACCCCGATGCGGGGCAGCCGCCCGAGCGGCGCCACCGCCCTCTCCGACTCCACGCCCCGCCACCGTCTCGGCAGCATGCTGCATGCCGTGAAGGTGTTCGCGACGGCCGCTGTGAGCGTCGTCGTGCTGGGCGAGTACGCCGAGGACGCGGGCGTCATACGCCGCTGAGGCGGTCCTGCGTAACCCCGGCCCCTGCCTCCGCCCTCCGCCCCCCAGGCCCCCGTGTCAGGCGTCGATCGCCTGGTAGACCGTGGTCCAGAAGTCGTGGATGAGCTGCGCCGGTGCGGCGGTGGTCAGCCCGACCTGGGTGAGCAGGATGCCCGTGAGCCCGTTCTCCGGGTCGGCGTACACCGAGGTCCCGGTCCCGCCGTCCCAGCCGAACTGGCCGACGGGCGCGTAGTCGCCACGGTAGGTGCGCACCGCCATTCCGAAGCCCCAGCCGCCCTGCTGCCCCTGGCCGAAGGACACGTGGACGGCGCCCCGGGCCAGGGCCGACCGGGCGGCCTCCTGCTCGGGGGTGAGCCGGTTGGTGGTCATCAGCTCGACGGCGGGCCGGGACAGGATCCGCTCGGCCGCGTGCGTGCCGTGGTGCAGCAGCATCCGGAAGTAGGCGTGGTAGTCGTCCACGGTGGAGACCAGCCCGCCACCGCCCGCCTGGAAGGCGGGAGGCGCGCTGTACTGACCGCCCTCCGCCTCGTCCCAGACGGTGAACTCCCCGGTCCGAGGGTCGGGGGCGTAGCTGGGCGGCAGCCGGTCGATCGTGTCGGCGGGCACGTGGAATCCGGTGTCCTTCATCCCGAGCGGGTCGAGGACGCGCTCGCGCAGGAACGCCTCGAACGGCTTGCCCGTGACGCGTGAGACGAGTACGCCGAGGACGTCGTGGCTGAGGTGGTACTGCCAGTGCTCGCCCGGCTGGCGCATCAGCGGCAGTGCGCCGAGGCGGCGCATCCACTCGTCCTGTTCGGGCAGCGGTACCGCGCCCTGGCTGAAGACGCCTCCTTCGAAGATCGCGTTCATGATCGGGGAGCCCAGTGCCGTCAGGTCGATGCCGAGGCCGAAGGTGGAGGTCAGCAGGTCCCGCACGGTGATCGGGCGCCGGGCGGGCTCGGTGTCGTCGACGGGGCCGTCGATGCGCCGCAGCACCCGGCGGCCGGCGAGTTCGGGCAGCCAGTGGTCCACCGGGTCGTCGAGCCGCAGCGCGCAGTCGTCGAGGAGCGCCATCGAGGCCGCCATGGTGACCGGCTTCGAGGTCGACGCCATACGGAAGATCGTGTCCCGGCTCATCGGCGCGCCGCCCTCGTGGCGCATCGTCCCGATCGCCTCGACGTGCGTCTCCTCACCGCGTCCGATCAGGGCGACCACTCCGGGGATCCTGCCGGAGTCGACGTGTCGTGCCAGCACGTCGCGCACCTTGCGCAGCCCCGCTCCGTGGAAGCCGTCCCTGCTCCTGCCCATGATGAATCTCCCCGTCGCCTCGCGTTCGGAACATGCTGAACGCTTTTGAAGCTACATTGCGTTCACTGATCGGGCAACAAGCTTGAGGGGGTCATAAGGGCTTCTCTATAAGGGATATTTGGCAGTCGTTGCAATCAATCTGACGCTGAATGCACTGCGGAATCCCCTTACGTGTTGCAATGAGCTGGGGGTGAACGCGTAGATCCACTAGGGTCACGCGCGTGACCTTGAGCCCCGCTCCCAGCCGCTCGCCGTCGTCCCTCGCCGGTGTGCTGGCGACGGGCTCGCTGCTCGTACTGGGCGTGCTCTGCATCGCCCTGCGCGTCCCGATGGCCGACGATCTGGCCCGGGGCCTCTCCGCCGCCGAATGGCGCCCGCCCGCCGGGTACCCGCCGTTCGCGGCGATCCTGTTCACCCCGGCGGCCTGGCTGCCGACCGGGTTACTGAAAGCCGTGCTCCTCCTCGGCAACGCCGCCCTGCTCGCCCTGCTGATCGCCCTGTCCTGCCGGCTCGCGGGACTGCCGGCCAGGACCGCGCCCGTCCTGGCCGCCACCATCGCCGGTCTGTGGCTGGAGCCGCTGTTCCAGGCCCCGCTCCCCGGTCAGGTCAACCTCGCCCTCGCCTGCCTGGTCCTGTGGGACCTGGCCCGCCCCGGTGCCGCGCTCGGCAAGGGCTTCGCACTGGGAACCGCCGCCGGGATCACCCTGACCCCGGCGGTCCTCGTCCCGTACCTGCTGGCCACCCGCCGGGTGCGGGCCGGGCTGACGGCACTGGCCGCCCTGGCCGGCACCGCCCTGCTCGGACGGCTGGTCCTGCCCGAGGAATCCGCCGCGTTCTGGTCCCGGCACCTGGCCGCCACCGGCCGCGCCCTCGTGCTGGACGGGCCGGGCCTGTGGGTCTGGTGCGTCCCGCTGCTCACCGTGCTCGTCGCGCGGGTCCGCACCGCCCGCAACCGGACGGTCAGTCGTTCGCCAACAGCTCGTCGGCGTCCATGATCCGGTAGGCGTACCCCTGCTCGGCGAGGAACCGCTGCCGGTGCGCGGCGAAGTCCTGGTCGATCGTGTCGCGCGCGACGACCGAGTAGAAACGCGCCTCGTGGCCGTCCGCCTTCGGGCGCAGGACACGGCCCAGGCGCTGCGCCTCCTCCTGGCGCGAACCGAAGGTGCCCGACACCTGGATGGCGACCGTGGCCTCCGGCAGGTCGATGGAGAAGTTCGCGACCTTCGAGACGACCAGTACGCTGATCTCGCCCTCGCGGAAGGCGTCGAAGAGCTTCTCGCGCTGCGCGTTGGAGGTCTCGCCCTTGATGACGGGCGCGCCCAGGTGCTCACCGAGCTCGTCGAGCTGGTCGATGTACTGCCCGATGACGAGGGTCTGCTCGCCCCGGTGCTTGCGCACCAGCGCCTCGGTGACCTTCCGCTTCGTCGCCGTCGTCGCGCAGAAGCGGTACTTCTCCTCCGTTTCGGCGGTCGCGTACGCCAGGCGCTCGGACTCGGTCAGGTTGACCCGGACCTCCACGCAGTCGGCGGGCGCGATGTAGCCCTGCGCCTCGATCTCCTTCCACGGGGCGTCGAACCGCTTCGGCCCGATCAGTGAGAAGACGTCCGACTCCCGCCCGTCCTCGCGCACCAGCGTCGCCGTCAGGCCCAGCCGGCGCCGCGCCTGCAGGTCGGCGGTGAACTTGAAGACCGGCGCGGGCAGCAGGTGCACCTCGTCGTAGACGATCAGGCCCCAGTCCCGGGAGTCGAAGAGCTCCAGGTGCGGGTAGACGCCCTTCCGCTTCGTCGTCAGGACCTGGTACGTGGCGATCGTGACCGGCCGGATCTCCTTGCGGGTGCCGGAGTACTCGCCGATCTCGTCCTCCGTCAGCGACGTCCGCCTGACCAGCTCGTGCTTCCACTGGCGAGCCGACACGGTGTTCGTGACCAGGATCAGCGTGGTCGCCCTGGCCTTCGCCATCGCGCCCGCGCCGACGAGCGTCTTGCCGGCGCCGCAGGGCAGCACGACCACGCCGGAGCCGCCGTGCCAGAAGCCCTCGACGGCCTGCTGCTGGTACGGGCGCAGTGCCCAGCCGTCCTCCGCCAGGTCGATCGGGTGCGCCTCGCCGTCGACGTAGCCGGCGAGGTCCTCGGCGGGCCAGCCCAGCTTGAGCAGCGTCTGCTTGATCTGTCCGCGCTCGGAGGGGTGCACGGCCACGGTGTCCGGGTCGAGCCGCGCCCCGACCAGCGGGGTGATCTTCTTCGACCGCAGGATCTCCTCCAGCACCGGCCGGTCGGTGCTGGTCAGCACCAGGCCGTGCACGGGGTGCTTGGAGAGGGTGAGGCGGCCGTACCGGGCCATGGTCTCGGCGACGTCGACGAGCAGCGCATGCGGCACCGGGTAGCGGGAGTACTCCACGAGCGCGTCGACGACCTGCTCGGCGTCGTGCCCGGCGGCCCGGGCGTTCCACAGCCCGAGCGGGGTGATCCGGTAGGTGTGGATGTGCTCGGGTGCACGCTCCAGCTCGGCGAACGGAGCGATGGCGCGGCGCGCGGCCCCGGCGAGCTCGTGGTCGACCTCCAGCAGGAGGGTCTTGTCGCTCTGGACGATAAGTGGACCATTCACGCGCGGCGCCCCGTTTCACTCAGGTCAAACCTCCAGTGTGCCGTACGGCGCCGGGGCTGGGAACACGTCGCCCCGGCGGGTCAGCCGCCCAGTCCCGCGCGCAGCAGGCCGGGGACGGGGCCGAACGGGTCGAGGACGCCGCCCCGCGACGTTGCGGCCCGATGATCGTGAAAGTGCTGTCATAGGGTGGCCGTCGCTCAGGCGACCGGGGGGACCGGAACCTCCTGACGAACGGACGCTCATGACCTCCACGCGGTTCGACCGGTCGCGCCTCCTCGACCCCTCGCCGCCCGCCGCCACGGTCGTCCACGACGTCGGCCTGCTCCTGCTGCGTCTCGCCGTCGGCCTCACCATGGCCGCCCACGGCACGATGAAGCTTTTCGGCTGGTTCGGCGGCCCGGGCCTCACCGCGACCGGCAAGGGCTTCTCCGCGGCCGGCTATCCCGCCGGGGACGCCATGGCCGTCATCGCCGGTCTCTCCGAGACCCTCGGCGGCCTGGGTCTGGCCCTCGGCCTGCTGACCCCGCTCGCCGGCGCCGCCCTGACCGGCGTCTTCGTCAACATCCTCGCGGTCCGCGGCTTCGGTGCCTACTTCCCGCCCAAGGGCGTGGAACTCGAAGTGGTGCTCTTCGCCTCGGTCATCGCCCTCACGCTCACCGGGCCCGGCCGCTATGCCGTCGACCACCACCTCCCGGTACTGCGCGCATCACGGCCCCAGTACTCCCTGCTCGCCCTGCTGGTGGGTGCCGTCGCGGGCTTCGTCGTCCTGCTCATCCGGGACTGACGGCACGGCACCACCACACGGCACCGCAGGGCGGGCGCTCACGCGCCCAGGTGTTCCAGCGGACCCGACGGGTAGGGGGTCTCCACCGGCAGCAGGGCGCGGGCCGCGTCCTCGGCCCCCTCCGCGCCCGACCGGAGCAGGCCGTGGATCTCCCGGACCAGCGGGGTCACATCGCGGATGGAGACCGTCCACGCGTCGGCGTACGCCCGCGACGCCGGACCCGACAGGCCCAGCTGGAGCGAGCGGTAGGGCAACGGGTTCAGGTGCAGGTCGCGCTCGGGGTCCCACTGCACGCGGGCGGGCGCCGCGCGCAGCGACTCCTGCCAGGACGCCCGGTCGGCGTGTACGCCCGCCTCGAAGTGCGACAGGCAGGCCCCGCGCAGTGCCCGGTCGAAGCCCTCGCGGGTGATCTCGACCGCCAGTACCGTTTCCTGGTCGGCCTTGGTGGCCCAGCCGCAGCGGTACATCATCCACAGGAACGACGGCTTGATCCACGTCATCCGCTCGCGCTTCCAGGCGGGCGGGAAGCGGTTGTCGCGGGCGGCCGGGACCCCGAGACGGGGTGCGTAGGCCTGGTAGACGGTGAGGGTGGTGTCGGTGTGGGCGGCGCGGATCCGGCGGTGCGGTACGGCTTGCATGACCCCAGCGTGCCGAGCGCCCGGCGGCCCGGCCAGCCGTTTTCCGCACCCGTGAGGGACCGTCACGGGGGCACCGCTCCCGGACCCTCGCGCCCCGATCGCCGCCACGGCTCGTCTCAGAGGTGTTCGTCCGCCAGTTCCGCCACGCCGGTCACGCGGTGCAGGGCGTAGGTGCGGACCTCGTCCGCCGTGTGGTCGTAGCCCGTGACGAAGCCGCCCTCGACGCGCACCGGGGCGATGACCCGCTGGCTCGCGGCGCCGTCCGCGTTCACGTAGCCGATCCACACCGCCGACCCCGTCAGGGCCGCCGCCTGTACCGTCGCCAGCGTCTCCGCCGCGCTCGT
This sequence comes from Streptomyces sp. PCS3-D2, assembly GCF_000612545.2. GTDB lineage: Bacteria > Actinomycetota > Actinomycetes > Streptomycetales > Streptomycetaceae > Streptomyces. Next base: position 4,234,945 of record NZ_CP097800.1, read on the forward strand.
GCGCGGGAGATCGCCCGGCACGGCGGCGGCCGGCCCCGGCTCCTTGCGGACCGCCGTCGCCGCCAGGTCGCCCGCACGGATCGCCCGTACGGCCGCCCCGAGCAGCGTCGCGTCCGGCACCGGCGGACCGTCCGGTACCGGTACGGGTGCCGAGCGGGCCGGTGTGCGGTGGGCGTCGGCCCGTGCCACCAGCACGTCGCCGGTACCGGACTCCGCGGCCGGCGCGTACCCCATCGCCCGCAGGCCCTCCAGCAGCGCGGTCGGTTCGGCCCGCGCGGCCAGCACCGTGGGCGCCAATCGGCGCAGCCCCAGCCCCGCCGAGCGCTTGTCCGCCAGGATCTCGCCCAGCATCGCGTCGTCGTCGCAGCGCACGTACGAGGAGGCCGCGCCGACCCGCAGGTGTCCGTGCCGGCGGGCCACGTCGTCGATCAGGTACGCCAGCGGCTGTGGCACCGGCGTACGGCTGTGCTCCTTGAGGAAGGCGTGCAGGTCGGCGGCGGCATGGCCGGCGTCCAGTGCCCGCCGCACCGATCCCGGAGTGAAGCGGTACACCGTCGCCCCGCCCTTGGACTCCACGTCGGCGAGCACCGCGAGGGTGTCCCCGAGCGGGCGGCGCAGCGGTCCCGGCGCCACCGCCGTCAGGTCCGCCTGCAGCAGTACGTGGTCGACCGGCTCCGGCAGCAGCGGTGCCAGGAGCGGCGCCGGGTCCCGGTGTTCCAGCAGGGCCCGGCCGGGCCCCGACAGGGCGCCCCTGCCGGTCACCCCGAGGACCTCCGCCTCGGTCAGCGCCCAGCCCGCCAGCCGGGCCCGCAGGTCGCTCGGCGTGCGCACGGGACGCTCCCACGCGAGCCGCGCCAGCACCGCCTCCGCATCGGGGGAGCCGCCCTCCGGCAGGTCCGCGAGGAGTTCCAGGACGCGCCGGCGCACCTCGGGCGCGGCGGAGCGGTCCAGTTCGGGGCCGAGCGCCGACAGGGTGCGCGCCTTCGCGTCCTGCTCGCCGACCAGGCCGGCCGTACGGGTCGCCGGCAGCCAGGCGGCGGCCAGCGCCGACCACCGTTCGGCGGGCGGCAGTTCGCGCCAGTCGTCGAAGGCCGGGGTGGGCGCGTACCGCTCGTCGGCCTCCCCGTCGCTGGCCAGCAGCCCGGCCGCGTAGGCCAGTTCGATCCAGAACGCCGCGGACGCCTCGGTGGTGTCCAGGGCTGCCGCGGCCCGCTTCAGGTCCCGTACGGACAGCCCGCCCGCCCGCAGCACCGGCGGACCGGTGTGCTCCCAGGACTTCACCAGCTCCTCGACGGTGGCCAGCGCGGCCAGCGCCTGGCCGGCGGCGTTCGCGTCCACGAGCGGTGGCCGGTGCTCGCGGTGCGCGGTCACCGGCGGAGCCACCGGCGAGGTGTCCCGGTGGGCGAGGCCGCCGCGCAGGTGCAGTGCCACCTCCCGCGGCAGGACCACGGTCCGTGCCGTCGCGGGCAGCAGCAGACCCCGGTCGCGCAGCCAGCGCACCGGCGGTGCCGGGTTCGGGGTCACCTCTCCGTACGGCGGACCCCACACCAGCCGGCCCAGCACCTGGTGCGCCTCGGCCGGGGCCTCGTCCAGCAGCGCGGACATCCGCTCCGGGTCGGTGAACAGCGCGGTCAGCGCCGTGACCGCGGAGACCGGGTCGTGCGTGGCGGGCAGCCCGGCCGCCGCCACGATCTCCTGCACCCGCGTCGGCGACATCCCGGCGGTGGCCTCGGCGACGGTCGGCCCCAGTCCGGTCGGCGAAGGCCGCTGCGCGGATGGTGCGAGCAGCTCGCGGGCGGTGCGCACCAGACGCAGCCGGTCCTCGGCGCCCCACACCAGGGCCTGGTCGCGCAGGGTGGCCAGGGCCCGGGGGAGCGCGGTACGGGCCCGCTCGTCCTCGCCGCCGGTCAGCAGCCCCTCCAGCACCGGGTACGGGCACGGGTCGGGGGCCACGGCGAGGGCTTCGACCGTCTGCAGGGTGAACCGGTCCAGCCGCTCCAGGGCCCGCACCACCGAGGCCCGGGTCCCGGCGCGCGTGGCGAGCTGGGTCACGTCGCCCGGGACCGGGTTCAGCAGGTCCGGGCGGGAGTGCAGCAGGGCACAGAGCGCGGCGTCGTCGCGGGCGCGCAGCGCCTCGGCGAGGGAGCGCGGGGACGTCGTCCCGGTCCCGTTCTCCGGAGCTCCCGCAGCAGTGCTTGGCTCGGGCACAGTCGCCTCCCGGTCGCGTCGGCCGGTCGTGTCGGCCGGTCCCCATCCGGCCAACGGTATCCGCTGCGCCCGGGGCGGCTCCACGGGTGCACGCGCTACCTTCGGGAGAGGCGGTACGGGAGGAGCCTGGGCGTGGGGATCGAAAGCGACCACCTGGTCTACGAATATCTGAGCGCCGTCGGGGACTTGGCGCAACGACGGCACCTCGCCTCCGGTGACCGGATGAGGCTCGTGGCGGGCCTGCGGGACGAGATCGACCGTCGGCGCGCCAAGTACGACCCGGAGACCCCGGCGGCCGTACGCCGCATCCTGGAACGCATCGGCACGCCCGAGGAGGTCCTGGACGCCCTCGGCTCCGGGCAGGGCGCGGCTTCCGCCGCAGGCCCCGCCGAGCAGGTCCCGTCGGTGCCCGCCCAGCGGGCCGCCGGCCGGCTGCGCCTGCCCGGGGTGCCCCCGCCGCGGCCGGCGCCCGAGCAGGAGCCCGAGGCGCAGAACGTGCCGCCGCACCTGGCCGGGCTGGACGAGCTCGGACCGTCCGGCGGGGCCGAGCCCGACTGGTGGCGGATGACGCCCGGCGGCTACGGACGCGGCCCGCAGGTCGAGGGCTTCGCGGGCGGCATCGAGATGCCGGGCCCGTTCGAGAAGGAGCCGGGGCAGGACGCCGAGGAGGAGGCGGCGGGGGCAGCGGGTGCACCCGGGCCGCCGGACTCGCGTACGCGGACCCTCGTACGGTTCCTGCGCGACCGGCGCCGGGCGAAGGCGGCGGCCGCCGCGGAGGCCGGGGCGCAGCCGGAGGAGGCCACGGCTCCGGCCCGTCCGCGGCCCAACGCCTTCCTGCTGCTGGCCGCGGCGGTCCTCGTCGCCGGTGTCGTCAGCGGGCAGTGGCTGCTGCTCGTCATCGGCTGGCTGCTGCCGTACGCCTCCCGGGTGCTGGGGCCCGCCGAACGCAAGTGGGCCGTCTTCGGGCCGCCCGGTGTGTTCCTCGCGGGCGCCGCGGTGTGGCTGTGGGGCCGTACCCACGGCACGTGGGGCGAGAGCCTCGCCGACGACCAGGTCGGCGGCGCGGTTCAGGGGATGTGGCCGTGGCTGCTGCGGGGCGCCGCGCTGGCGTCCGTGCTGTACCTGGTGTGGCGGGCGCGCCGGCGCTGAGGCGACGCCGGGCGAAGGTCTCGAAGTCGAGGCCGCCGGCTGTCGCGTGGCGTCCGGCCTCCGGTCGGGGGCCCTGGTCCCGTATCCCGTCCCGCCGGTAGCCGGGCCCGAAGTCCCGCGCCGCGTCGAAAAGGTTGAACACGAGTTCCGGGAAGGTTCGCCGCACCGTCCACCACCGTCCGCCGCCCTCGGCACAATGGGCGGTATGAACCTCACCGTCGGCTTCGACCTCGACATGACCCTGATCGACTCCCGCCCGGGGATCCACGCCGCCTACCGGGCGCTGTCGGCCGAGACGGGGACGTACATCGACGCCGACGCGGCGGTCACCCGCCTGGGCCCGCCGCTGGACGAGGAGCTGGCGTACTGGTTCCCGCAGGCCGAGATCCCGGCCATGGCGGACCGCTACCGGGAGATCTACCCCGACCACGCCATCGCGCCGACCCCGGCCATGCCCGGCGCCCGCGAGGCCGTCGCCGCCGTCCAGGCGATGGGCGGCCGCGCGATCGTCGTCACCGCCAAGCACGAGCCCAACGCCCGCCTGCACCTGGAGCACCTCGGCATCGAGCCGGACGCGGTGATCGGCTGGCTGTGGGCGGAGGCCAAGGCGGGTGCGCTGCGCGAGCACGGGGCGCAGATCTACGTCGGCGACCACATCGGTGACGTACGCGGTGCCCGGACGGCCGGTGCACTGTCCGTGGCGGTGCCGACCGGCCCGTGCCCGGAGCCGGAACTGCGCGCCGCGGGCGCGGACGTGGTGCTGGCGGACCTCACCGCGCTGCCGCGGTGGCTCGCGGGGTACGTCGCCGTGCAGCCCGTCTAGGGCGTGCGGCCGGGCAGGGCCCGGGGCTCCTGGGAGGCGCGCGCCGCGTTGCGCTGTGCGGCCGCCGAGCGCAGCACGCCCGCGGCGGAGATCGCGAAGCCGAGGCCCATCAGCATGCACACGGCCCACGCGTACGACGGGAACGGGTCGGTGCCGAGGAACAGCGGGGCCATCGTGGCCAGAGTGGCCACGGCACCGGCGATGAACACGATGCCGCCGGCCCTGACCAGTCCGTCGCCGGGCCGTGCTTCGTCCGCATGAGGAGTAACAGTCACCTCACCAGGGTAGTTCCCTGGCCGAAGCAGCCGACCGTGAAGGACCGGGGAACGTCTTGTCACCCGGTCCCCGACCATTAGCCTTGAGGCGGCGGGTCACACATGACCCGCTGCGCTGTTGTCCGGAGCCGTTCGCGGCCCTTCGGACCCCCGACGAGCACAAGGACAGAGGACGGACGTGCCTACCGGCAAGGTCAAGTGGTTCAACAGTGAGAAGGGCTTCGGCTTTCTCTCCCGTGACGACGGCGGCGACGTCTTCGTCCACTCGTCGGTGCTCCCCGCCGGGGTCGATGCCCTCAAGCCCGGTCAGCGAGTCGAGTTCGGTGTCGTCGCCGGACAACGCGGTGACCAGGCACTTTCGGTGACCGTCCTGGATCCGGCGCCGTCCGTCGCGGCCGCCCAGCGCCGCAAGCCCGACGAGCTCGCCTCGATCGTGCAGGACCTCACCACCCTGCTGGAGAACATCACCCCGATGCTGGAGCGCGGCCGCTACCCCGACAAGGCGCACGGCACGAAGATCGCCGGTCTGCTGCGCGCGGTGGCCGACCAGCTCGACGTCTGACCGCGTAGGCACCTGCGCCCCGCCCCTCGTACAGGGTTTCCTGCGAGTGGCGGGGCGCCGTCGCGTACGGCGCCCGCACCGGCTACGGGAAGGCGAGCGCGTCCGGCGCGATGGCCGGTACCAGCCCCTCGGCCGCGGCCCTCGTCAGCAGCCCGCGCACCGCCGCGTAGCCGGATTCGCCCAGGTCCGCCGTGAACTCGTTGACGTACAGCCCGATGTGCTGGTCGGCGACGACCGGGTCCAGTTCCTGCGCGTGTGCGCGCACGTACGGGCGGGAGGCCTGCGGGTCGTCCCAGGCCATCCGAACGGAGGCGCGCGCCGATGCGGCCAGCTCGCGCAGCCGCTCCGCCCCCAGCGAGCGCTTCGCGATGATCGCGCCGAGCGGGATCGGCAGGCCGGTGGCGGACTCCCAGTGCTCGCCCATGTCGGCCAGGCAGTGCAGCCCGTAGTCCTGGTAGGTGAACCGGGCCTCGTGGATGACCAGTCCGGCGTCCACCCGGCCGTCGCGCACCGCCGGCATGATCTCGTGGAACGGCAGGACGACCACCTCGCCGACGCCCTCCGGCAGCACGTCCGCCGCCCACAGCCGGAAGAGCAGGTAGGCGGTGGAGCGCTCGCTCGGCACCGCGACGGTCCTCCCCACCAGGTCCAGGCCGGGCTCCCGGGTCAGGACCAGCGGTCCGCAGCCGCGCCCGAGCGCACCGCCGCAGGGCAGCAGCGCGTACTCCTCCAGCACCCACGGCAGCACCGCGTACGACACCTTCAGCACGTCCAGTTCGCCGCGCTCGGCCATCCCGTTGGTGATGTCGATGTCCGCGAAGGTGACGTCCAGTGCCGGGGCGCCCGGTACCCGGCCGTGCGCCCATGCGTCGAAGACGAACGTGTCGTTCGGGCAGGGCGAATAGGCGATCTTCAGCGCTTCACCGTCGGTCACGGTGGTGGTGTTGCTCATGGCGTTCTCCCCAGTTCGCGAGTACGGGCCCGAGCACGCGGAAGCCTTCGGCGAGCGCCGCCAGCGCGTCCCCGATCCGCCAGGCGGCACGGTCGCGCGGTCCCACGGTGTTGGACACGGCGCGGATCTCCAGCACGGGCAGGCCGTACGCGGCGGCCGCTTCCGCCACCCCGAAGCCCTCCATGGCCTCGGCACCGGCCAGCGGGTGCCGGGCCGTGAGAGCGGCCGCCCCGTCGGCGGTTCCGGTCACGGTGGACACGGTCAGTACGGGCGCCAGCAGGGCCCCGGTCGCCTCCGCGGCCCGGGCGGCCAGTTCGGCGGGCGGCAGGTGCACGCTGTGCCCGAAGCCCAGCGCCGCCACGTCGAGGAACCCTTCGGGGGTCTGTGCCCCGAGGTCGGCGGCGACGATCGCGTCCGCGACCACCAGGGAGCCGACCGGCGCGGCGGGCGCGAACCCGCCGCCGATGCCGGCGCTGACGACGAGCTCGTACTCGCCGAGGGCCAGCGCCGTGGCCGTGCCCGCGGCGGCCGCCGCGGGACCGACGCCGCCGACGAGCACGTCGAGGGCGATGCCCGGCAGGTCCCGGCGGGCGACGGGGTATCCCGCCCCGGACTGCGTCCGGGGACGCCCCGGGGGGAGCGTGCGCGGCTCGGGACCGGGACTGTCCGGATGAGGGGTCAGACCGGCGAGGACGGAGTCCGACTCCGCCCCCACCGCCGTCACGACGAGCGCGCGCACCGGTGTCGCCCGGTTACTTGAGCTTGAGGTTGAAGGACCAGACGGCGAGCGGCTTGCCGGCCTCGTCGATCTGCAGGAACGCCAGCCTCTTCGAGGTCGGGGCCTCGCCCTGGCCGCCCGTCGCGAAGACGTCGGCGCCGGGGAAGCTGCGGTAGGTGTTCGACGAGGGCTCGGTGATCGGCTGGCCGTCGAGCACCGCCGACCAGCGCTTGCCGTCCTCGACGATCGCCGGCTCGACGCCGAGCCGCAGCGTGTCGCCGCGGCCGTACTCGATGGTCTTGGGGTTCTTCAGGTTCGTGAGGCACTCCTGGACCTCGTCCACGGAGAGCTCCTTGCCGTCGTTGTGGCAAGTGGCCTCGGCGGAAACCGACTCGCTGCCGACCGTCACGGTCGCGAGCGGGGTCGGCTTGTCGCAGGCGGAGAGAAGGAGGAGGCCGGCGGACACGGCTCCGAGGGCCGCGACGCTGCGGCGGGCCCTACCCGAGAAAAGCGGTGCGGTCATGAGCCGAAGGCTATCGGGCCCCTGGGCTGCGCCGCTGCACGGGGTACCGCAGGCCCGCGGCGCGCCGCCGTTCGGCTTCCGGCCGGGTGGCCGTTCGGGGGTGGGCGTGGCGCCCTGTGGCTCCCCACCGGGGCGGGCGTGCCGTCGTCCGGGTTCCACCGGGGGCGGGTGTGACTCCCGCCGGGAACCGTGCGCGTGTCGTCGCCACCGCGCCCGTACGGGCGCGGCCGCGACGGGCGGGAGCCGGGGGGTCAGGCCACGCTGGGGCGGGACGGGCGTTGCCGCGAGTGGTGGCGAGGGGCCGAGATGACGCCGCGGACTGCCATGGCCGCGCCCAGCGCGACGATCGCCGCCGCCACCGACATGCCCAGTACGCCGTTCAGCGGCAGCGCGATGCCGATCGCCCCGCCCATCACCCACGCCACCTGCAGCAGCGTCTCCGAACGGGCGAACGCGGAGGTCCGCACCGCCTCCGGCACGTCCCGCTGGATCATCGCGTCCAGCGACAGCTTCGCCAGCGCCTGGCAGAAGCCCGCCGTCGCGGCCAGCACCGCCACGAACAGCCCGCTGTAGAAGACGGCCGCCAGCACCGCCACCCCCAGCGTCACGCAGAGCACCGACGCGACGATCGCCTCCGGCGCCCGCGCCCGCAGCCACGCGCCCACCGCCGTCCCGCAGGCGTTGCCCACCCCCGCCGACACGCCGACGATGCCCAGGGACACCGCCGCGCTCTGCCCCGCCAGCGGGTGCTCGCGCAGCAGGAACGCCAGGAAGAAGATCAGGAATCCGGACAGTCCGCGCATCGCCGCGTTCGCCAGCAGCCCGCACAGCACGCTGCGGCTGACGGTCCGCAGCCCCGGCCGCTTCGAGTGCGCCTCGTGCGTCGACAGCCGGGCGCGGCGCTCGCCCTTCGCCTCGTCCACCTTGTGCGGCAGCGTGAACGCGGCGAAGGTGCCGACCAGGAAGACGACGCAGGCCCCGTACAGCGGCCACTGCGGCCCGATCGAGTTCAGCCCGGCAGCCACCGGCGCCGCTGCGCCCGTGGCCAGCAGACCGGCCAGCGTGACCCGGGAGTTCGCCTTGACGAGTGAGAACTTCGGTGGGAGCAGCCGCGGGACCACGGCACTGCGTACGACTCCGTACGACTTGGACGCCACCAGCACGCCCAGTGCCGCCGGATACAGCTCCAGACCCCCCGTGGCCACCGCTCCCGACATGGTCACGGCGAGCAGCGCCCGCGCCAGCATCGCCGCCGCCATCGAGGCCCTGCGGCCGTGCGGCAGCCGGTCCAGCAGCGGACCGATCACCGGGGCCAGCACCGTGAAGGGCGCCATCGTGATCGCCAGGTACAGGGCCACCCGGCCCCGCGCCTCGTCCGTCGGCACGGAGAAGAACACCGTCGACGCCAGTGCCACCGTGATCATCATGTCGCCCGCGCCGTTGATCGCGTGCAGCTCGATCAGCTTGCCCAGGCCCGACTCGCCCGCCCCGTGCGCGTGCGTGGCCCGCCGGATCCCCTTGGCCGGACCGGTGATCGGACGGTGCAGAGCACGCCCGACAGCCCGGCCGGCCCGCCTGGCCGGTCCCGAGCCGTCGTCGGACGACCGTGCGGGTGCCACACTCGACATAGTGCCCCACCCGGGCCCCCCGCGGACGCCTCCCGGCGCGTCGCGGAACCGGCGGCTTGTCCGCGAATCGGACCTTGCATGTGTGCCCAGGGCTTGAGAGGAGGTAGCGTGCGTAGCGCGCCACCGGCGGTTGCTCCTGGCCGCGCGCCTCTTCGTGATCCCGCAGAATGGATCGCAGTGGGGTGTGCCCGGAGTCCGATCGGGTGCGGACGTCGACGCGGCCCTCTGGTCCGCTCCGCCCGCGCCTCGTACGGACAGCACCACCGGGTCGTTGTGGACGACAGTACGGACGGCGCACACGTGAGACGGCGTAGGAGAGAACGAGACCAGTGAGTGCTGCGACGACGCGAAGCCGTACCCCGCGTACCCCCGACCGCCTGTGCGTCGAGGCGGTGGAACTCGCCCGCGCGGCCGCCGAGGAGGCCGCCTTCCCCGGTGTGGTGGGCGCGCACGTCTCCGCCGTGGCGGAGGGCGACCGCGTCGTCACCCACTTCTTCGAGTCGAAGGAACCGGGATACCGCGGCTGGCGCTGGGCCGTCACCGTGGCCCGCGCCTCCCGGGCCAAGAACGTCACCCTCGACGAAACGGTGCTGCTCCCCGGCGACGACGCCCTGCTGGCCCCCGAGTGGGTGCCGTGGAGCGACCGGCTGCGCCCCGGCGACATGGGCCCGGGCGACCTGCTGCCCACCGAGGCCGATGACCTGAGGCTGGAGCCGGGCTGGTCGGGCGAGGACGCCCCGCCGCCGAACTCCGTGGTCTCCACCGAGATGGCCGAACTCGTCGAGGCGGAGGACGCCGACGTCACCGACCGTGTGACCGTTCCGGCCCGCGGATCCATCACGGCGGTCGCCGAGGAACTCGGCATGCGCCGGGCGCGCGTGCTCTCCCGCTACGGGCTGCACGGCGCGGCCGACCGCTGGGACGAGTCCTTCGGGGCGAAGACCCCGATGGCGCAGGCCGCCCCTGCGTCCTGTGTCTCCTGCGGCTTCCTCGTCGCCGTCGGCGGTTCGCTCGGCCAGGCCTTCGGCGTCTGCGCGAACGAGTTCAGCCCGGCCGACGGACGCCTGGTGTCGCTGTCCTACGGCTGCGGCGGCCACTCCGAGGCCGCGGTCATGCCGGCGCCGCTGCGGCCGGCCCCGCCGGTCCTGGACTCGATGGCCTCGGACGAGTTCGCACTGCGGCCGGCCGCCGACACGGGCTCGGTTCCGGCCCCGGACGCCCAGGCCGCGGACCCGGACCTCGGACACGCGTGACCCCCGCGGGCCCGCGGCGGCGCGGTGCGCGAGGTCCCGCCCCGTCAGCCCCGTCAGTCCTGCGTGCGGCGCCGGAAGAGGCGCTTCGCACCGAAGACCAGGGCCAGGCCGCCCGCGAGGACCAGGGCGCCCTTGCCGAAGCCGCCCGTCGGGCCCGGTGAGGTCGCCGCGTCCGGCGGAGATCCCGGTTGCGGCGAGGCGGAACCGCCGGACGGCGCCGCCGCGGCCACCGGGACCGCGATCACCTTGCTGTTGGTGCCCTCCGAGCCGAACATGAGCGTCGAGCCGTCCACCGTGTAGGTCACCGACTCCGCCTGCCCCTGCCACGGGGCGTTCACCCGCTCGCCCTCGCCCTCCGGCCGGCCGTCCTTCCACGGGTACGTCCGGGCGGTGAAGTAGCCACGCAGGGTCAGCCGGTTCCCGTCCGGGGAGAACGCCCCGTCCGTCACCCACGGGACGGGCGCGACCCGCCGGAAGACGTTGGCCCCGCCCGTCGACAGCTTCGCGGGGCCTTCGTACAGCGCGCCCTTGCTCTGGTCCTTGCTCGCGATGTAGACGCGGCCCGTCACCGGATGGACCATCAGGGACTCGGCGTCGCGCGGCCCGTCCTCGTACCGCACCGTGAACTGCGTTGCCTTGACGGTGACATCACCGAGTCGGCTCGGCTCCTGGAAGCGGTAGATCCACACGTGGTCCCAGGTGCCGCCGCGGTTGTCGCCGATGTCCCCGACGTAGAGCAGGCCGTCCGGGCCCAGCGAGATCGCCTCGATGTCGCGCGGCCTGCCGATCCCCGCCATGGTCACCCGGGCCACCGTGTCGCCGGTGGCCGAGTCCACCGCGTAGACGTAGGGGCCGTCCTCGCTGTCGTTGTGCGTCCAGTAGACGCCCGGATGGATGCGGCTGGCCGCCAGCCCGCTCGACTCCTTGATCCGCGGGTCCGAGATGGTGAACGAGGACGCGCCGGGGGGCTGCGCGGCGGACGCCGTGCCCGGCAGCACGGCGGCGAGGGCGGCGGCGAGTGCTGCGGCGGCGAGGGCGGCGGACGGCAGGGGCAGGCGCATCCTCCCAGCGTGCCAGTACGTGGCGCGTGTCCGGCGTCACAGAGGCTTCTGTCGCGCGATCCGCGATGATGACCGGATGCGTTTCATGTTCGTCGGCGACTCCATGACCATCGGACGCGCGGGCGACTACACCTGGCGCTACCGGATGTGGCAGCACCTCAACTCGACCTTCGGCGGCCCCTACCGGATCGTCGGCCCGCGCTGCGAGGTCTACGACACCGCCGCCGACGCGCCCATCAGCCACGAGTACGCCGCCCCCGGCTTCCCCGAGCACGCCCGCCGCCACCTCGCCGGCTGGGGCGAGGGCTGGCAGCACATGGCGCCCGTCATGGGCGAGACCGTGGCCGCGCACCGCCCGGACGTCCTGCTGGTCTCCCTGGGCCTGATCGACCTCGGCTTCTACACCGACGCCGGGCAGACCGCCGACAACGTCCGCCGCTTCATAGCGGGCGCCCGCTCCGCCCGCCCCGGCGTCCGCATGGTGTTGCTGCCCGTCATCCCGAACAGCCGCGCAGAGGAGGACGCCCCCTTCGCGGCCGAGGTGGCCCGGTTCAACGAGCTCCTCGCGAAGGCCGTGGCCGACCTCACCACGGACACCTCTCCGATCCTGCTGGCCGCGCGCCCGGCCGCCTACGACATCCACCGGGACACCTACGACGGCACCCACCCCAACGCCTCCGGCGAGCACCGGCTCGCGGGGGAGTTCGCCGCGGTCCTGCACCAGGCCTGGGGCATCGGCGGGCCCTACCGCCCCGGGCACGACGCCGGGCCGGCGTCCTGACGGCCGAAGGGGTGGAGGCGGCCGCCGCCGCCCGAGGGGACGGCGACCACCGTGCGGACGGCTGTCCGACTACCAGGCGAAGGCCTCCGGGGACGGTCCCGGCCCGGGGAAGATCTCGTCCAGGCCGGTCAGCAGTTCCTCGCCGAGCTCCAGTTCCAGCGCGCGCAGGGCACCGTCCAACTGCTCGGCGGTGCGCGGGCCGACGATGGGGCCCGTCACTCCCGGCCGGGTGAGCAGCCAGGCCAGGGCGGTCTCGGCGGGATCCAGGCCGTGCTTGTCGACCAGGTCCTCGTACGCCTGAACCTGGGCCCGTACCGAACTGTTGGCCAGCGCGTCCGCGGAGCGCCCCGACGCGCGGCGGCCGCCCTTGGCCTCCTTCTTGATGACCCCGCCCAGCAGTCCGCCGTGCAGCGGCGACCACGGGATGACCCCGAGGCCGTAGTCCTGGGCGGCCGGGACGACCTCCATCTCGGCCCGCCGTTCGGCGAGGTTGTAGAGGCACTGCTCGCTGACCAGGCCGACCATCCCGCGCCGGGCGGCCGTCTCATTGGCCTGGGCGATCTTGTAGCCGGGGAAGTTGGAGGAGCCGGCGTAGAGGATCTTGCCCTGCTGGATCAGCACGTCGACGGCCTGCCAGATCTCCTCGAAGGGGGTCCGGCGGTCGATGTGGTGGAACTGGTACAGGTCGATGTGGTCGGTCTGGAGCCGCTTGAGGCTGGCCTCGACGGCCCGGCGGATGTTCAGTGCCGACAGGCGGTCCTCGTTGGGCCAGGTCTCGCCCTCACGGGACATGGAGCCGTAGACCTTGGTGGCCAGGACGGTCTTGTCGCGGCGGCCGCCGCCTTGGGCGAACCAGGTTCCGATGATCTCCTCGGTGCGCCCCTTGTTCTCACCCCACCCGTACACATTGGCCGTGTCCACGAAATTCAGACCTGCGGCGAGGGCGGCGTCCAGGATGCCGTGGCTGGTCGGTTCGTCTGTCTGCGGACCGAAGTTCATCGTGCCGAGGACGAGTCGGCTGACCTTGAGTCCGGTGCGTCCGAGCTGCGTGTACTTCATGGGGCACAAGCCAACTGCTTCGAGTCCACTCCAGGCAAGAGCAGGGCGCTCGGCCGCTCCTCGGGTGTCGGCGCGTCCCGGGGCAGCGGGCCGACCGCAGGGCCGGTCACCGGTCCGCTCGCCGGTTCTGCGTACGCCGGGGACTCGCCCCGGCGCCGGGTGCCGGGCGCCATCGAGCTGGGGCCGGGCGAGGAGGTGCAGGCCTACTGGCCGGTGGCGGCAGCCACGGCGACGACGAGGAACATCAGCACGAGCACACCGGCCATCACACGGTTTCGGGTCTTGGGGTCCACCCGTCGAGCCTAACGCGGCAGCCCCTGCGTCGTGGACGCAGGGGCTGTGCCGCGAGGGGTGCGCTGCCGGCCGTGGCCGGGCGGTCACTGCCAGCTCATGTCACCGTTCTGGGCGGCGACCGGGGGCTTGGCGGCGGCGATCGGGGCGGCGGAAGCCACCGCCGGGGTGCCCAGGACCAGGGCGAGGGCGACGACCGCGGCGGCCTTGACGAGGCGGGTGGCGTTCATGATGTCCGGTGTCCCTTCGGTTGCCATGAGGCGTATCGGCGGTGGCTTCCCGGTCGGTCCCGCACCCCGCGGTGGCGCTGTCCCCTTTCCGGTGAGACATAGCTAAGCCGCAGCTCAGCGGGGGGAGAAGGGGTATCTGCTGGCCCAAACCGTCCGTGGACGGATGAGGACAGCGGTCGCCACGCCCCCGGCTGTCAGCCGCTCCGCCGCTCCATCAGGGACACCGGCATCAGCGGGACGCCGACGTCCAGCAGGCGGGCCGCGGGCAGGGCCCGCGCGCCGAGCAGGCGGCGGCAGACCGACTCGGCGTGCCGCTCCGCCTCCTCCAGGGAGTCCGAGAGGAGGTAGAAGCCGAGGGTGAAGTGCTCCGCGGACTGCGGGTGCACCGCCAGGTGCTCCACCCGGTCCCTCGGCCTCAGGCCGGCGCGGGCAGCCTCGCGCAGATCGTCGGGCACTTCCACCGGGGGCACCGTCCGCAGACGGGCATGGACGAGGTACATGCCTCCACCGTCGCGTCGCCGCCCCCGTGCCCGACACCGATCCGGCAGGCCGGTTGCGGCCGTGGACGCATCTGGCCATCCGCCGCTTCTTTGAGATGATCTTTCACAGTGAAGTGCCAACGGGGGTGGGGGGAACCACATGTTGACCGAACTGGGCCTCGATGCGAGAGCCGAAGCCGTCTACCGCGCCATGCTCATGGAACCCGGGTCGGGTGTCGCCGCGCTCGCCGACGCCGTCGGGATCGGCGAGAGCGGCGTACGCGAGGCCCTGGACCTGCTGAGTGAGCTGGCCCTGGTCCAGCCGTCGGCCGACGACAGCGGGCGGTTGCGGGCCGTCTCCCCGGACATCGGGATGGAGATCCTGATGGCCCGGGGCCAGGCGGAGCTCGCCGCGCAGCAGCAGCGGCTGGAGGCGTCCCGGGCCGCCGCGGCCAGGCTGATCTCCGAGTACTCGGAGCTGCGGCCGGCCGCCCGACACCCCGGCGTGGAGCAGCTCATCGGGCTCGACGCGGTCCGTGACCGACTGGTCGCGCTGACCAGGGAGACGAAGGAGGAGCTGCTGGCGTTCTCGCCGGACGCGACGCTGAGCGAGTCGGCCCTGGCCGCCTCGCGCCCTCTGAACAGAACGCTGCTGGAACGCGGCGTCCGCATGCGCACCCTCTATCTCGACAGCGTGCGCAACAGTCGGCCCTCCGTCGAGCACGCCAACTGGCTCACGGAGCTCGGCGGCCAGGTCCGTACGGCAGCGTCGCTGCCGACCCGGATGCTCATCGTCGACCGCCGGACGGCGTTGATCCCGGTGAGCGACGACTCCGCGGCGGGTGCCGTCGTCCTGAGCGGGCACGGGATGCTGGTCGCCCTCTGCGCGCTCTTCGAGTCGACGTGGGCGACGGCGCAGCCGCTGGCGGAGGTGGCGGTCCTGGGTCCGGACGGGCTGACCTCCCAGCAGGCCGCCGCCGTACGCCTGTTGGCGGAGGGGCACACGGACGAGGCGATAGCCAAGCGGCTGGGGGTCTCCTCGCGTACGGCCCGGCGCATCGCCAACGAGCTGATGGAACGGCTCGGCGCCCGCAGTCGCTTCGAGGCCGGGGCCCGGGCCGTCCAGGAGGGCTGGCTGCCGACGCGGGCCTGAGGCCCGCAGGCGCCGCTCCGGCAGGCGCCGCACACGAAGGCCGCCCGGCGGGTTCACGAAAGTGGTCCCGCCGGGCGGCCTTTCGCATGCGTGGAGGCAACCGGATCAGGCCACTGTGGACGGGTCCGGCCAAGGCCCTTTCGGGCCAGTTGATCTCTCTTCCGTCCGGCCCTGGCAGCGGCGAATCTAATGCCTGTCAGCGGGGCAGCCGCCCCGGAGGCAAGGACCGAAGGCCCTGAAGCCCCTCAACGGACGCCACCGCGGGACGTCCGAGGGCGATGGGTTCAAGCCACCAGTCATGCATACCGAAAGGACGAACCACGCCATGCGCAAGGGAATGCTCCGGGCCACCGCGGTCGTCGCCCTCACCCTCGGCATCACCTCCGTCGCACCGATGGCCTCCGCCCACGCCCCGGCCCACCCGGTCGCGGTGTCGGGCAGCACGGCCGGTCAGGCGGGCCCCGCCGGAGCCCTGCCGGCAGCGGCGACGAGCCGTCCGTAAGGTCCCGCAGCCGGATCGCCCCGCACCACCGCCCCGCACCACCGCCCCGCACCACCGCGTCGCCCCGCGGGACCGCTGTACCTGCAGGACAGCCGTCCGTCCGCCACGTCGCACGCACCTCACACATGACGCACCGCGCACATCACGCACCGCGACCTCACCTACCGCACATCATGCAGCGCCACCGCCGGTCGAGCCCGCGCTCCCGGCCGTCACCCCAGACCTCGCCCGACCAGAACCGGAGCACAACCATGTCCCGATACGGGTTGAACGCCCGCCATGCCGCCGTAGCCGCCCTCGTCGCCGGGGCCGTCGCCGCCGGCGCCGTCGTCGCCGCCGACACCGCGGCGGTCGCCGCCCCGGCGGCGGTCACCGCCGAGCCGCCCGCCAACCCCGACTACGGCAGCCCCGGCCAGGGCCCCGAGGGGCCGGTCGACGGGGAGTCCCGGGCGACGGCCTTCGCCGCGGAGGCCACCACGAAGATCACCCGCAGTTCGGTGATAGCCCGGGCCAAGAGCTGGGTCGGCATCGGCCTGGTCTACTCCGGCGGCGGCCGTCACGGTGGATACCGCACGGACTGCTCGGGCTTCGTCTCGATGGCCTGGGACCTGGACTTCCAGCCGGCCACCAACACCTTCGCCTCCCGCGGCGTGACCGAGCCGATCACCAAGGCGGAACTGAAGGCGGGCGACGCCCTGCTGGACGACGACGCGGGCTCTGCCGGCCACGTCGTCCTCTTCGAGAAGTGGGCCAACTCCGGCCGCACCCAGTACTGGGGCTTCGACTTCACCCCCAGCGGAGTCCACCACCGCGTCTACGACTACCCGTACTACCCGGGCTACGGCCCCTACCAGCCCGTCCGCTACAAGAACATCGCCGACGACGTGACCACCCCGCCGGCGCCCGGACCCGGCATGACCGACCTCGTCGCCGCCGACATCAACGGCGACGCCGTGGACGACGTGGTCGGCGTCGAGGCCTCGACCGGCAAGCTGTGGCTCTACAAGGGCGCCTCCAACGGCACCATCGCGTCCGGCGGCAGCCGCGTCCTGATCGGCTCGGGCGGCTGGAACGGCATGTCCAACCTGACCGGCGGCGACTTCAACGGCGACGGCCGGGAGGACATCGTCGCGGTGGAGGAGGCCAGCGGAAAGCTGTACCTCTACCCGGGCACCGGCAGCGGCCTGAACTCCCGCAAGGAGATCGGCTCAGGCGGCTGGAACGGCATGTCCGAGCTGATGGGCGGTGACTTCAACGGCGACGGCAGGGCCGATGTCGCGGGCGTCGAGAGGTCCACCGGCAAGCTGTGGCTCTACAAGGGCAACGGCGCCGGATCGATCGGCGGCGGCAGCAGCCGCGTCATGATCGGCAGCGGCGGTTGGAACGGCCTGCACGACCTCGTCGGGATGGACATCGACAACGACGGCAGGACCGATGTCGTCGGCGCCGAGCAGTCCACCGGAAAGCTCTACCTCTACACCAGCAACGGCAGCGGCCTGAACTCCCGCAAGGAGATCGGCTCCGGCGGTTGGAACGGCATGAACGACCTGATCGGCGGCGACTTCACCTCGAACGCGAACGACGATCTCGTCGCCGTCGAGAAGGCCACCGGAAAGCTCTACCTCTACCCGGGCACCGGCACGGGTCTGGGGGCGCGCAAGGAGATCGGCTCGGGGGGCTGGTAGCCCCGCGCCGCGGCGCATCTCCCCGCTCACCTTGCGCAACTCCCCTTCCCTGACACCTTTTCTTGGCACCCTCGTGCCGGTTTGGAAGCACTCCCATGTCTGTTGAGACCACCTCCCCCCTCGCCCGGTTCATGTCCCGCCGGGTCCGGATAGCGACCGGTCTGGTCTGCGCCACCGTCGCCGCGGTGGCCCTCTCGGCCGGCGGCGCGAACGCCGACGGCGGTGCGGAGGACCCGCACGGCGACCTGCCCGAGCTGACCGCCGCCGAGCTGGGCCTGCCCGAGGGCCCGGCCCCCATGGCCATGGCGGCGGCTTCCGGTGACAACCGCCCCGACTTCCAGATGCCGTTCAGGTGCGGGGAGACCTGGCAGGGCGCCTCCCGCTCGTACCACAGCCCCACCGCCCACGCGGTCGACTGGACGCACGGCGGGTCCACGCTCAACTCGCCCGTGGTGGCGAGCGCCGGCGGTGTGGCACAGGTGACCGACCTGGGCAACCGCAGCTACGGCAAGTACGTCGTCATCAACCACGGTGGCGGCTGGTCGACGGTCTACGCTCACCTCAACGGCTTCAGCATCTCCAACGGCGCCACCGTCAAGGCCGGCCAGCAGATCGGCGTCGTCGGCAGCACCGGCAACTCCTCCGGCGCCCACCTGCACTACGAGCAGCGCTACCAGGCGGACGACCAGCGCACGGTGTTCAACGGCAGCCCCTTCAGCGGCAGCGGCTCCTGGTCGAAGTCCCTGACCAGCAAGAACTGCGGCACTCCCACCCCGGAGCCCGGCATCCCCGGTCCCGGCGACCCGTCCCCCGGTACGACCGGCATGACCGACCTGGCCGCGGCCGACCTCAACGGCGACGGCGTGGTCGACGTCGCCGCGGTGGAGGCCTCGACCGGCAAGCTGTGGCTCTACAAGGGCGCCCCCAACGGCACCATCGCGTCCGGCGGCAGCCGCGTCCTGATCGGTACGGGCGGCTGGAACGGCATGTCCAACCTGACCGGCGGCGACTTCAACGGCGACGGCAGGGACGACATCGTCGCGGTGGAGGAGTCCACCGGCAAGCTGTGGCTCTACAAGGGCGCCGACAACTCGACGATCGCGTCCGGCGGCAGCCGCGTGCTGATCGGTACGGGCGGCTGGAACAGCATGTCGAACCTGACCGCCCTCAACCTCAACGGCGACAAGATCGCCGACCTGGCGGCCGTGGAGAAGTCCACCGGCAAGCTCTACCTCTACCCGGGTACGTCGAGCGGCCAGCTCGCCTCCCGCAAGCAGATCGGCTCGGGCGGCTGGAACGGCATGTCCAACCTGACCGGCATGGACCTGAACAACAGCGGCCGTCAGGACCTGGTCGCCGTGGAGAAGTCGACGGGCAAGCTCTTCATGTACCCCGGTGACAAGGGCTACCTGAGCCCGCGCATCCAGATCGGCTCGGGCGGCTGGAACGGCATGTCCGACCTGATCGGCGGCGACCTGCTGAACTCGCAGATGTCCGACGACCTGATCGCCGTCCAGAACTCCACCGGCAAGCTCTTCCTCTACCCGGGGACCGGCTCGGGGGGCCTGGGCGCCCGCAAGGAGATCGGCACCGGGGGCTGGTAGTCACCCGGCGTGAAGACGTGAAGACGTGAAGACACGTGAGGCGGACCGTCCCCGCGGGGACGGTCCGCCTCACGGCGTGCGCCGTGCGCAGCGGCTCAGCCGACCAGCGGCCAGGCGCGTACGGTTTCGTAGCGCGGCTGCTCACCCGGCACTCCGCTCACCGGCAGGCTGCTGCGGACCAGGCTGAGCGTGTCCACCTGCCAGGACGTGCCCTCGAAGTCCGCGAGGGCCTCCAGGTAGGGGCGCAGCGGTGTGGGGGCGCCGTGCCCGTGCCCGTGCCGGGGGCCGCGGGTGCGGGCGAGGGTGAGGTGCGGCGTGTACCGGCGGTGCTGCTCCATCGGGATCCCGGCGCGCCGCGCGGCGGCGTCGGCCCGGTCGGCGAGCAGGCGCACGGCGTCGAGCTCGCCGGCGGCGCCGGTCCACAGGGCGCGGTCGCCGAAGTGGCCGCAGCCGTGCAGGCGCAGCGCGAAGGGCGCCGTACGGTGGGCGGCCCGCTCCAGGCGGGCGTGCAGCTCGGGGAGCACGTCGTCGCGCACCTCGCCCATGAAGGCGAGCGTGACGTGCCAGCCCGCCGGCGCGGTCCAGGTCAGCCGGTCGTCGCGCAGCGTGTGCACGGCGGCGGTGAGCTCGGCGACGGCCGCGTCCGGGGGCAGAACGGCGGCGAACAGTCTCATGCGGTGAGCGTAGGCCGTGCGCGCCGCCCCCGCGCGGGTCCGGTCGGGCCCGGCGGGGGTCGGGGGCGGAGCCCCGGGCGGTGGCGGGTCAGGCCACCGTCACCAGTTCGCGGCGTCGGGTGACGGCCGGCACGAAGGCCACCCCGCGGCGGTCGACCCGCAGCCGGAGGTTGCCGACACGGGCCAGGACCACGGCGATGGTCACCGACGCGGCCAGGGAGATGAGAGCGCCCGAGGCCATGCCGACGCGCGCGCCGTAGGTGTCCGTGATCCAGCCCAGCAGCGGGGCGCCCAGCGGAGTGCCGCCGGTGAAGACCATCATGAAGAGGGCCATGACCCGGCCCCGCATCTCGGGGTCGGTGGCCATCTGCACACTGGAGTTGGCGGTGACGTTGACCGTCAGGCCGAAGACGCCGATGGGCACGAGCAGCGCGGCGAAGAGCCGGAAGCCGGGCGCGAAGGCGGCCACGAGGAGCAGTACGGAGAACAGCGCGGCCGCGGCCACGGGCACCCGCAGGCGGGACTGCCCCCGGCGGGCGGCGAGCAGGGCGCCCGCGAGGGAGCCGGCCGCGATCAGGGTGTTGAAGAGTCCGTAGGTGCCCGCGTCGCCGTGGAAGACGTCGCTCACGAACGCCGAGAGCCAGATCGGGAAGTTGAACCCGAAGGTGCCGACGAAGCCGACGAGCACGATCGGCCAGACCAGCTCGGGTCGGCCGGCGACGTAGCGCAGGCCTTCGCGCAGCTGTCCCTTGGCGCGCGGCCGGGGCTCGACGGGGTGCAGCTCCTTCGTCCGCATCATGAGCAGGCCGGCGATGGGCGCGGCGAAGGACAGGCCGTTGAGCAGGAACGCCCAGCCGGACCCGACGGCGGTGATCAGCACACCCGCGATCGCCGGGCCGACCAGCCGCGCGGACTGGAAGTTGGCCGAGTTGAGGCTGACGGCGTTGGCGACCTGGTCCTTGCCGACCATCTCGGAGACGAAGGTCTGCCGGGCCGGGTTGTCCACGACGGTGACCAGGCCGAGGAGCAGGGCCGCGAGGTAGACGTGCCAGACCTGGACGTGGCCGGCGAGGGTGAGTGCGGCGAGTGCGATGCCGGTCAGGCCCATCGCGCTCTGGGTGGCGAGGAGCAGGGGCCGCTTGGGCAGCCGGTCGGCGAGTACGCCTCCGTAGAGGCCGAGGACCAGCATCGGCAGGAACTGCAGGGCGATGGTGATGCCGACGGCGGAGGCGGAACCGGTCAGGGAGAGGACCAGCCAGTCCTGGGCGATCCGCTGCATCCAGGTGCCGGTGTTCGAGACGACCTGGCCGGTGGCGAAGAGCCGGTAGTTGCGGATCCGCAGCGAGCTGAACATCCCCCGGTTCCTGCCCGGGGGTGCCGCGGTGCGCGCGGCGGTGGTGGGGGTGGATATGTGGCCGGGTGCGGAGTCTGCTCCGTTTCCCGTACTCAAAAGCGTTCGCCTCCTGGCGTCGTTCCTTACAGGTGCGCGAGCTTCTCCAGGACGGGTGCGGCCGCGCGCAGCTTGGCCCATTCGTCCTCGGTCAGCTCTGCCGCGAGCCCGGCCAGGAAGGCGTTGCGCTTGCGGCGGCTCTCTTCGAGCATCGCTTCGGCTTCCTCCGTCTGGCGGACCACCTTCTGGCGGCGGTCGTCGGGGTGCGGTTCCAGCGTGACCAGTCCCTTGGCTTCCAGCAACGCGACGATGCGCGTCATGGACGGTGGCTGGACGTGTTCCCGCCGCGCCAGCTCACCGGGGGTGGCCTGGCCGCAGCGGGCGAGGGTGCCGAGGACCGACATTTCGGTCGGGCTCAGCGACTCGTCGACGCGCTGGTGCTTCAGGCGCCGCCCCAGCCGCATGACGGCGGAGCGGAGGTCGTTCACGGCGGCAGCGTCGTCGCCATGGGAGAGGTCAGGCATGTATTTAGAGTAACTCATTACTCTCGCTAAAGAACACCGGGTTTCCGGTCGCGCGCGGGTGCGTGTCAGGTATGCGCCAAGTCACTCGTACGGGTGAGTCGGCGGCCGAAAGCGACCCGCGCGCGCACCCTGTGCCCCGACTCTTTCGGCATGGGGACACATGTGCTGAGCATGCGCATAGACGGGGAGCTCCTCGACAGGCTCCGGATCCATGCCGCCAAACGCGGAATGAGCGTCCAGGACTATGTGGTCCGGACGCTCATTCGCGACGACTTCGACGAGCGCTTCAAGACGGCCGTCGACGAGACGGAGAAGTTCTACGGGCTGACGTGAGCCCGCCCGTGCGCTACCCGTGCGCTAGCCGAGGCCGAGCGCGGGCATCGCGTAGAAGAAGACGAACACCGCCGACACCACGTACATGGCGGGCGGGACCTCGCGGCCCCGGCCGGTCGCCAGGCGCAGCACGCTGAAGGCGATGAACCCGACGCCGATGCCGTTGGTGATCGAGTAGGTGAAGGGCATCATCACCATGGCCAGGAAGGCCGGCACGGCGATGGTGAAGTCGCTCCAGTCGATGTCCTTGATCGATCCCGACAGGATCAGGAAGCCCACCGCGACCAGCGCGGGCGTCGCGGCCTGGGACGGGACCATGGTGGCCAGCGGGGTGAAGAACAGCGCCACGGCGAAGAGGGCGCCCGTCACGACGTTCGCCAGGCCCGTACGGGCACCCTCGCCGACGCCGGCCGTGGACTCCACGAAGCAGGTGGTCGCCGAGGAGGAGCTCGCGCCGCCCGAGGCGACGGCGAGGCCGTCGACGAACAGGACCCGGTTGATGCCGGGGAACTCGCCCGTGCTCTTGTCGATCAGCTTGGCCTCGTCGCCGACGCCCAGGATCGTGCCCATGGCGTCGAAGAAGCAGGACAGCAGCACGGTGAAGACGAACAGGACGCCGGTGAGCAGTCCGACCTTGCCGAAGCCGCCGAACAGGCTGACCTGGCCCACGAGCCCGAAGTCGGGCGCGGCGACCGGGTTGCCGGGCCAGGCCGGGACGGTCAGGCCCCAACCGGAGTCCGGCAGGTCGGTGGCGAGCTGCACGACGACCGCGACCAGGGTCATGGCCACGATCGAGATCAGGATCGCGCCGGGGACCTTGCGGATCAGCAGGGCGAGGGTGAGCAGGGTGCCGACCGCGAAGATCAGGACGGGCCAGCCGTGCAGGTGGCCGTTGCCGCCGAGTTGCAGCGGGACGGTGGTGTGCGCGGCGTCCGGGATGCGGGAGACGAAGCCCGAGTCGACCAGGCCGATCAGCATGATGAACAGGCCGATGCCGATGGCGATGCCCTTGCGCAGGCCCAGCGGGACGGCGTTCATGACGCGCTCGCGCAGTCCGGTGGCCACCAGCAGCATCACCACGAAACCGGCCAGCACCACCATGCCCATCGCATCGGGCCAGCTCATGCGCGGGGCGAGCTGGAGGGCCACGACGGTGTTCACGCCGAGGCCCGCGGCGAGGGCGATGGGGACGTTGCCGACGACGCCCATGAGGAGGGTGGTGAAGGCGGCCGTCAGGACGGTGGCCGTCACGAGCTGGCCGCTGTCCAGCTGGTGGCCGTACATGTCCTTCGCGCTGCCCAGGATGATCGGGTTCAGCACGATGATGTACGCCATGGCGAAGAAGGTGGCGAAACCGCCGCGGACCTCACGGGCCACGGTCGAGCCGCGCTCGGAGATCTTGAAGTGGCGGTCCAGCCCGCCGGAGGGCCCTCGGGGGGAAGACTCCGGAGCGGCGGGTGCGGGGGCGGGGGCCGGGGTGCTCATACGGTCCTCATGGGTGGTTCATACGAAGAAAATGGGCCGCGCCCAAACCGTTTCAGTATGAACACATCAGGGAAGGGCCGTCCATCTCCGCGCGTAGACACTGACCTGCCGGGCGGAGGTCCTGGTCGGACGGGTTCCGGACGGGTCCGGGACGGGTCCCGCTTAAACTGGCCGCATGGCGAAATGGACTGCGAAGCATGAGGCGCCCGAGCCCCTGGAGGGCCCCGTCGTCGCGACGGTCACCGGAGGAACGATCCTCTGGTTCGCCCTCTTCGTGGTCCAGCTGCCGTTCTACGGATGGTTCGCCGACCGCGGTCAGCTGTGGTGGGTCTGGACGTGCGCGGCCGGCGGCTTCCTCGGCCTGATCGGCATCTGGTACGTCCGTGGCCGTGAGGCGGCCCTCCGGCGGCACGCCGATACGCAGGCGGCGGAGGCCGCCCACGCCGCGGGGCCGGCGGGGGCGGCCGGGGCCGCGCAGGCCGGCCGGTCGAACGGGGCCGCGGGAGCCTAGGGCTCCGGGCCCGGCCGCGACCAGCGGACGATTCGGGTCATCCCCAAGTCGTATCTTCGGACTTTTCGGCGGGTGGAGCGTTCGAACCCCGCTTACCGTCGAAACCATGACGCATGGGGCGAGGATCGAGCACGACGGGCCGGAGCCGACCGGTGGTCCCGGCACGGCCATCGACGCGGGGACCGAGCTCGACCCCGTACACCCCGTACGGCCGCCGGCACCCCGCTTCACGCCGGGCGGGCTGACCACGGCCGAGGTCGCCGAGCGGGTGGCCCGCGGAGACGTCAACGACGTCCCCGTCCGCTCCTCGCGCTCCACCACCGACATCGTCCGCGGCAACGTCTTCACCCGGTTCAACGCCATCATCGGCGTCCTGTGGGTGGTCATGCTCTTCGTCGCGCCGATCCAGGACAGCCTCTTCGGCTTCGTGATCATCGCGAACACCGGCATCGGCATCATCCAGGAACTGCGCGCGAAGAAGACCCTCGACTCCCTCGCCGTCATCGGCGAGGCCAGGCCCAGCGTCCGCCGCGACGGCCGGACCGCCGAGATCTCCACTTCCGAGATCGTCCTCGGCGACGTCATCGAACTCGGCCCCGGCGACAAAGTGGTCGTCGACGGCTCCGTCGGCGAATCCGACGGCCTGGAGATCGACGAGTCCCTGCTCACCGGCGAGGCCGACCCCGTTCTGAAGAAGCCCGGCGACCAGGTCATGTCCGGCTCCTTCGTGGTCGCCGGCGGCGGCGCGTTCACCGCCACCAAGGTCGGCCGCGAGGCCTACGCCGCCCAGTTGGCCGAAGAGGCCTCCCGGTTCACGCTCGTCCACTCCGAGCTGCGCTCCGGCATCTCCACCATCCTGAAGTACGTCACCTGGATGATGATCCCGACCTCCATCGGCCTGATCATCAGCCAGCTCGTCGTCAAGGAGAACAACCTCGACGACGCCATCGCCCGGACCGTCGGCGGGATCGTGCCGATGATCCCCGAGGGGCTCGTCCTGCTCACCTCCGTGGCCTTCGCGATCGGCGTCATCCGCCTCGGCCGCAAACAGTGCCTCGTGCAGGAACTGCCGGCCATCGAGGGCCTCGCCCGCGTCGACGTGGTCTGCCTCGACAAGACCGGCACCCTCACCGAGGGCGGCATGGACGTCACCGAGCTCCGCCCGCTCGGCGGCGCGGACCCGGAGCACGTCAAGAAGGTGCTCGGTGCCCTCGGTGAGTCCGACCCCCGCCCCAACGCCAGCCTCCAGGCGATCATCGACGCCTACCCCGACAGCGCCGAGTGGCGGTGCACCGAGTCCCTGCCCTTCTCCTCCGCCCGCAAGTACAGCGGCGCCAGCTTCAGCGAGGGCGACGGCGAGAACAACACCTGGCTGCTCGGCGCCCCCGACGTCCTGCTGCCCGCCGGGGACCCCGCCCTCGACGAGATCAACGACCTCAACGAACAGGGCCTGCGGGTCCTGCTGCTCGCCCGCTCCGCCCGGGAGCTGGACGACGAGGCCGTCGCCACCGGAGTCAGGCCGACCGCGCTGGTCGTCCTGGAGCAGCGGCTGCGCCCCGACGCCGCCGACACGCTGCGCTACTTCGAGGAGCAGGACGTCAAGGCGAAGGTCATCTCCGGCGACAACGCGATCTCCGTCGGCGCCGTCGCCGGCAAGCTGGGCCTGCCCGGAGCCCAGAACACCGTCGACGCCCGCACGCTTCCTGCGGACCAGGCCGAGATGGCAGAGGTCCTGGACGGGAACTCCGTCTTCGGCCGTGTCACCCCGCAGCAGAAGCGGGACATGGTCGGCGCCCTGCAGTCCAGGGGCCACACCGTCGCCATGACCGGCGACGGAGTCAACGACGTGCTCGCCCTCAAGGACGCCGACATCGGCGTCTCCATGGGCTCCGGCTCGGAGGCCACCCGCGCGGTCGCACAGATCGTCCTCCTCAACAACAGCTTCTCCACACTGCCGTCGGTGGTCGCCGAGGGCCGCCGGGTCATCGGCAACATCACGCGCGTGGCCACCCTCTTCCTCACGAAGACGGTCTACTCGGTGCTGCTGGCCATCCTGGTGGTCTGCTCGCAGGTCGAGTACCCCTTCCTGCCGCGGCACCTGACCCTGCTGTCCACCCTCACCATCGGGATCCCGGCCTTCTTCCTGGCGCTGGCCCCGAACAAGGAGCGCGCCAAGCCGCACTTCGTGAAAAGGGTGATGCGCTACGCCATCCCCGGCGGCGTGATCGCGGCGACGGCCACCTTCGTCACCTACCTGATCGCCCGCCACCACTACACGGGCGCCGAAGCCCTCCCCGCGGAGACCAGCGCCGCGACGCTGACGCTGTTCCTGACCTCGATGTGGGTCCTCGCGATCATCGCGCGCCCGTACACCTGGTGGCGTGCGGCCCTGGTGGGTGCGATGGGTACGGCCTTCCTGATCGTCCTGATCGTGCCGTGGCTCCAGGACTTCTTCCAGCTCAAGCTGGTCGGCACCACGATGCCGTGGACCGCGGTGGCGATCGCGGCGGCCGCCGCGGTCCTCATCGAGTTCACCTTCCGCTGGGTGGACCGCAGGTTCCCGGCCTGACCGCTGCGACGGGGCTCAGGCCAGGCCGTCCGCCTGGAGGCCGGCCAGGACGGCCCGGCCCAGGGTGTGGACCGCGGACTGGGGGCGGACCATCACCGTGAACTCCTTGATCCGGCCCGCCCCGTCGAAGTGCAGCATGTCGATGCCGTGGATCTCCTTGCCGTCCACCGTGGCCCGGAAGGGCAGGACGGACGCCGGCGCCTCGGTGCCGTCCGCGCCGGTCTCGGTCGCGCCGTCGAAGCGGCCGACGTAGCGCAGGTCCTCGAAGACGCGCAGCAGGACCCCGAAGAGCCCCAGCACCATCGGCCTGCCCTCGAACGGGCGGAACTTCACCGGGCTGTACAGCCTGATGTCCTCGGTGAACAGGTGCTCCAGCGCGGAGAGGTCACGCTTCTCCACAGCGGCGCGGAAGCGTTCGGCGGTCTCCCTCACGGACTCCACGGACTCCACGGCTCCTCCAGATGCGGATGCGGCTACCACTACTCAAGGAATTGACTACTCAGTTCCGTGAGTATCATGCGGGGGAGCGCGAGGAAAAGGAAGGGGCGGTCGCGATGGCCCTGCGGCATGCCGTACTGGCGGCGCTGCTCGACGGTGAGTTCAGCGGCTACGAACTGGCGAAGTCCTTCGACATCGGCGTCGCGAACTTCTGGCACGCCTCCCCCCAGCAGCTCTACACCGAGCTCGCCAGACTGGAGAAGGAAGGCCTGGTCGAGGGCCGGCAGGTGGTCCAGGAAACCCGGCCCAACAAACGCCTCTTCCGGGTCACCGACGCCGGCCGGACCGCACTGGAGGAGTTCGCGGCCGCCTCGTCCAAGCCCTCGGTCATCCGGGACGACCTCCTGGTCAAGGTGCAGAACGCCGACCGGATCGGCACCCGGCCCGTGATCGCACAACTGGAGGAACGGGCGTCCGCGGCCGACGCCAAGCTCGAACTCCTCGGCAAGGTCCTGCGCAGGATGCGCGGCGACCTGGACGAGGAGGAGTTCCTGCTCCACGGCGAACGCATCGGCGGCTACCTGACCTGCCTGCGCGGCATCGCCTTCGAACAGGGCCACCGCGACTGGTGCCGCCGCAGCGCGGCGATCCTGCGAGAGCGAGAGGGGCGGACCAGCCGTGCCGAGCACTGACTACCGGCGCTACGTCGCCCTGGGCGACAGCCAGACCGAAGGCCTCGGCGACGGCGACGACACCACGGGCCTGCGCGGCTTCGCCGACCGCTTCGCCGGACACCTGGAGGCCGCGCGCCCCGGCCTGCGCTACGCCAACCTCGCCGTACGCGGACGGCTCGCCGGCCAGGTCCGCGCCGAACAGCTCGGCCCCGCGCTGGCCCTGCGGCCCGACATCGCCACCGTCGTCGCGGGTGTCAACGACGTCCTGCGGCCCCGGTTCGACGCGGCGCGGGTCGCGGGCGAGGTCGAGGAGATGTTCGCCGCGCTCACGGCGGCCGGCGCCCACGTGGCCACCGTCACCTTCCCCGACCTGGGCCGGATCGTGCCGATCGCCCGGCCCCTCGCACCCCGCCTGGGCGACCTCAACGACCGCATCCGCGAGGCGGCCGCCCGGCACGGCGTCACCGTCGCCGAGACCGCCCTGCCGGACGCCGTCGCCGACCCGCGGATGTGGACCACGGACCGGCTGCACGCCAGCTCCCTCGGCCACGAGCGCATCGCCGCCGCCCTCGCCCACGCCGTCGGCCTGCCCGGCAGCGATGACAGCTGGGCGCACCCGCTGCCGCCGCGGGCCGCCCCCGCGCCGGGTGCGGCCGTCGCGGCCGAGTTGCGCTGGGCGGCCGCCTTCCTGGGCCCCTGGCTGGGCCGCCGACTGCGCGGCCGCTCCTCCGGCGACGGCCGGAGCGCCAAGCGCCCCGACCTGCTGCCCCTGGCCGCCGCGAGCGCCGGCGAGCGGTGACCCGACCCGCGTCCCAGCCGGGATGCCGGGACGGCCCTCAGTCGAACCAGCGGTCCCGTGCCAGCTCCGCCGTGCGGGACGGGTCCTCCAGAAGCGCGGCCACCTCGAAGCGGCGCGGCCACTGGCCCGCGGACCAGGCCAGGCCCGCCGCCACGCCCTCCAGGGTGGACGCGTGCAGGGTGCCGTCGGGTGTGCGCCGCCAGTCCAGCTCCGTGCCGCCCGCGACCAGCTCCTCGTGCTCGACATACGTCGCGGGCGTCGCCGGGCCGAGCAGCACCCGCACCGCCTCCGGCACCTCGTGCTCCTCGCCCGGCGTCGTCACCTCCGCCGGGACCGTCTCCGACAGCCGGCGCACCTGGAGCAGCTCCGCGAGGTCCGCCGCACGTACCGGGGACACCGGCAGCAGGGGCAGCCCCGCCGCCAGCGGCAGCAGGTCCGGGGCGTCCGCGATCACCGCGTCCGCCGCGTCCACGACGACCACCTCGCCGTCCTCCACCGCCCGCAACTCGTCCGGCAGGGTCACCTGCTCGGGGTCGAGATCGGCCAGCGCGTTGTACAGGCCGTGCACCTGCCGGTCGGTCACCTCCCGGTCGGGGTCGGCGAGCCGGCCCAGCAGCTCCGCCGCACCGCCGGGCTCGTCCAGCAGCGCCGGCACGGACGTCCGTACGCCCAGCGCCCGCAGCACCTGCTCGTCCTCGAAACCGGTGGCGTCCGCCGAGGTGTAGAGGCCCTCCAGCAGCGGGTCACCGCCCGCCGCCCGCAGGCCCGCCGGGCGGCGGCCGTCCAGCACCGGGTGGTCGCGCAGCCACCACGCCGTGTACGGGCGCACCGACTGCGTCGTCCCGTCCGGCAGCAGGATCCGCACCGGCTGGGTCAGCGCGTCCCGCAGCGGCGGCTGCGCCAGCATGGCGAGGGCCTGCGGCCAGCAGCCGTCGTCGACGAGGTCCAGGTCGCGCACGGCCACCAGCTCGGTCGCCACCGGCGGGACGGGCAGGTCCGGCAGCTGGTCCAGCACGTCCTCGCACCACACGTCCACCGCGTCCAGCAGCCCCGCGTCGTCCGGCTCGGCGTAGTCGCCCTCCCGCGGCTCCAGTTCGTCCGGGTCCAGGACCACGTCGGTGGCGCGCACCAGCTGGAAGGAGGCCAGCACCCCGCAGGCGGTCAGCGGGGCCCCGCCCCACCGCTCGGCCAGCTCGGCGTCCACGAACGGGACCTCGTCCGCGCGGATGACCGAGGCCAGGGGCGATCCCGGCAGCAGCAGTTCACCCGCGGGAGTCAGCTCCCCGTCCTCGTCCGGCAGGGCCAGCGCGCCGAGCCACGGCTCGTCGCCGGGCGCCAGTTCCGCGTCGCGGACCAGCCCGAGGACCACCTCGGCGAGCTCGTCGGCGTCCAGGGTGTCGGCGTCCTCGTCCCAGATCTCCCCGGCGTCCAGGGACGCGGCCACCGCGGCCCGCACCTGCGGGGTCGTCAGGACCGCGCGCGCCGTCGCCGGGAGAGAGCCGAGCTTCTCCAACAGCGGGTGCGCCGCCTCCGGGTGGGCCACCTTCAGCCCCAGCCGGGCCAGGTCCGCGGGCGTGTCCGCGTACGGGAGCAGGACGTGCCGCGGCCCGATCGTCGTACGGCCGTCGGCGAGCGGCACGGGCAGCCCCGACAGGCGGTCGGGGTCCACCCCGGCGAGGCTGTCGTACAGCCGGTACCACCACTCGGGGGTCCGCTCGATGCCCGCGATCCGCTCGATGGCATCGCCCAGCGGGAGCCGGCCCACGCCCAGGGTGCGCAGCTCGGCGCGACGCTCCAGGCCGGCCGGCAGCAGCGTCGGCAGGACCTCCGCGAGGACCCGTACGGTCTCGGCGCCCGCGCCCTCCACCACCTCGGCCTCGAACGGGCGCAGGGCGCCCCGCTCCTCGGCGTGCTCGGGCGGCGCGGCCGGTGCGAGGAACGCCGTACGCGGCAGCCGCTCCAGCACGGCGGCGCGCAGGGCGCCGTCCAGCTCGCCCTTGCCGAGCGGGCCGGGCACCAGGTCCACGAGCCCGGTGCCCACCGGATCCCAGGCGCCGAGGAGTTCGGCGTAGGCGTCGGCGGCACGCTGCACGAGGAAGTCGGTCAGCGGCCCCGGTGCGGGGTGGCGGCGACTGGTGTCCAGCGGCAGGGTCGCGATGAGCAGTGCCGGGATGCCCAGCGGCTCGTCGGTGGGCGTCGGGGCGTGCACCACGGGTGCGGTGGTCGGGCGCAGCGGGGCGCCGTCGGCGTCGACGGGCACGGCCCACGACACCGCCCAGGCGGGCCGCAGCCGTTCCTCGACGGGCCGGTCGGCGAGCAGCGCCTTCTCGATGGCGCCGCCGTGGCGGACGGTGCGCCAGCGGTTGGTCCGCGTGCCGGAGCCGGTGGTGTCCTCGACGACGGTGTAGGCGCCCTCGTCGCGGCGGGTGAGGGTGCGCGAGCCGGCCCGGGTCTCCACGACGACCTCGCACAGTCCGGGCAGGGTCAGCAGCAGGGCGTCGTCGATGCCCGCGAGGAGCCGTTCGACGAGGTCCTCCGCGGCGGCGTCGCGCAGCGGCAGGACCACGACGGTGTCGTAGCCCTCGGGGGCGGTGCCCTCGGCGGGCAGCGGGAGGCGCAGCAGCGGCACGTGACCGTCGCGGCGGCGCAGTTCGTCGCCGAGGCCGGGGCTGCCGACGGCGGCCTCGCGGGCCAGTTCGCGGGCCTCGGCGAGGGACCAGCGGACCCCGCCGTGGCGGCCGAGCACGGCCGGCTCGTCGCAGACGGCGAGAACGGCTGCGAAGCCGACGCCGAAACGGCCCACGCTCTCCGCGGCGGGCTCCCGCTTGGCGGAGGCGCGCAGGGTGCTCAGGGACTCCACGCCCGTCGCGTCCAGCGGGGCGCCGGTGTTGGCGACGGCCAGCAGCGCGCGTCCGGCCTCGCCCTCGTGGAGGGTGAGCCGCAACCGGCCGGGCGCCTCGGCGCGGGCCGCGGCGTCGGCGGCGTTCTGGGCCAGCTCGACCACGAGCCGGTCCCGGTAGCCGCCGAGCGCGAGGTCCTCCTCGGCGTTGGCGTCCTCGCGAAACCGGGCCGGGCCCGCTCCCCAGGCGTCGAGCACGCCGCGCCGCAGCCGGGCCGTGCCGAAGGGGTCCGTGCCGCTCTGGGCCGCCGTCACTCGCACGCTCACGCCGCTGCCTCCAAGAATCGCCCAACGAACTCCTGAAGGTATCGCGTGGCGGGCCGCGCCTCGCCCCTGAGGTGGGCGAACCCGCGGCGGGAGCCCCCGGGGACGCCGGAGCCCCCGGGGACGCGGGAGCCCCCGGTGACGGGACGTCACCGGGGGCTCCCGCGGTACCGGACGGACTCCGGTCAGAGCTTCTCGATCACGTAGTCGATGCAGGCCGTCAGCGCCTGGACGTCCGCGGGGTCGATCGCGGGGAACATCGCGATGCGCAGCTGGTTGCGGCCGAGCTTGCGGTACGGCTCGGTGTCCACGATCCCGTTGGCGCGCAGCACCTTCGCGACGGCCGCCGCGTCGATGTCGTCCGAGAAGTCGATCGTGCCGATGACGGCGGAGCGCTTGTCGGCGTCGGTGACGAACGGCGTCGCGTACTTGGACGTCTCCGCCCAGCCGTACAGGTGGCGCGCACTGGCGGCCGTACGGCCCGTGGTGAACTCCAGGCCGCCCTGGCCGTTCATCCACTCCAACTGCTGGTCCAGCAGGAAGAGCGTGGCCAGCGCCGGGGTGTTGTACGTCTGGTTCTTCAGCGAGTTGTCGATCGCCGTCGGCAGGGAGAAGAACTCCGGGATGTGCCGGCCCGACGCGTGCACCCGGGCCGCGCGCTCCAGGGCCGCCGGGGAGAACGCCGCCAGCCACAGGCCGCCGTCGGAGGCGAAGGACTTCTGCGGCGCGAAGTAGTAGACGTCCGTCTCGGTGATGTCCACCGGCAGACCGCCGGCGCCCGAGGTCGCGTCCACCAGAACGAGGGACCCGGCGTCCGCGCCCGCGACCCGCCGGACCGGTGCGGCGACACCCGTGGAGGTCTCGTTGTGGGTGTACGCGTACACGTCCACACCCGCCTCGGCCACCGGCTCGGGGTGCGTGCCCGGCTCGGAGGAGATCACGGACGGCTCGTCCAGCCACGGCGCCAGCTTCGCCGCCTTGGCGAACTTCGAGGAGAACTCGCCGAAGGTCAGGTGCTGGGACTTCCGCTCGATGAGACCGGCGGTCGCGATGTCCCAGAAGGCGGTGGAGCCGCCGTTGCCCAGGATCACCTCGTAGCCCTCGGGGAGGGAGAAGAGGTCCCGGATGCCCTGGCGCACCGATCCGACCAGGTTCTTGACCGGGGCCTGGCGGTGTGAGGTTCCGAGCAGGGAGGTACCGGTGGCGGCGAGGGCGTCCAGCGCCTCGGTCCGCACCTTGGAGGGGCCCGCGCCGAAGCGTCCGTCGGCGGGCTTGATGTCAGCGGGAATCTGGATCTCAGCCACGAGCGGAGCGTATCGGGTCCGGAGCCACGCTTCGGAAGCGCGTCCACCGGATGAGACGCGGCGGGACGGTGGCAGGCTGGGCTCCGTGACGACACCCGGTGAAGTCGAGCGGACCTTGCGGGCGGAGCTGCGCGGGGAGGTGGACTTCAGCGCCGCGGCACGCGCCCTCGTGACCATGGACGCCTCCAACTACCGGCGCGTCCCCCTCGGCGTCGTCGCCCCGCGCGACGCCGACGACGTCGCGGCCGCACTGCGGGTGTGCGCCGACGCGGGCGTGCCCGTCGTCCCGCGGGGCGGCGGCACCTCCATCGCCGGGCAGGCCACCGGCGTCGGCGTGGTCCTCGACCTCACCCGGCACATGAACGCCCTGCTGTCCGTCGACCCGGCCGCCCGCACCGCCGTCGTCCAGCCGGGCCTGGTCCTGGACCGGCTGCGGGACGCGGTGCGCCCGTACGGACTGACCTTCGGGCCCGACCCCTCCACCCACTCCCGCTGCACCCTGGGCGGCATGATCGGCAACAACGCGTGCGGCGCCCACTCCGTGGCCTGGGGAACCACCGCCGACAACGTCACCGAACTCGCCGTGACCGCCTACGGGGGCGTGCCCCACCGCATCGGCACCGGCTGGCAGGGCGCCCCGGACGGCCTGCGGGACCTCGTCGGCGCGCACCTCGGCCTGCTGCGCACCGGCATGCCGCCCGCCTTCTCGCGGAGGATCTCCGGCTACGGCGCCCTCGACGCGCTGCTGCCCGAACGCGGTGTGCGGCTCGCACCGGCCTTCTGCGGCAGCGAAGGCACCCTCGCCGTGGTCACCGAGGCCGTGGTGCGCCTCGTCGAACTGCCGCCTGCGCCCGCCCTGGCCGTCCTCGGGTACTCCGACGAGAGCGCGGCGGCGGACGCGGCCGCCGGGCTGCTCCCGTACCGGCCGCTCACGGTCGAGGGCATGGCCGAGGACCTGGTGGGCGGGGCCGCCGGCCCGGCGGGCCGGCCCGCGGCACTGCCCCGCGGGCGGGCCTGGCTGTTCGTCGAGATGCCGGACGAGGGCGGGGCGCGGGCCGTCGCCCGCGGCGCCGACGCACTGGACGTGCTGGTGGTCACCGACCCGGCCCGGCAGCGGGCCCTGTGGCGGATCCGCGAGGACGCCGCCGGCACCGCGACCAGGACGCCCGACGGGCGGATGGCCTGGCCCGGTTGGGAGGACTGCGCGGTCCCGCCGGCCCGGCTGGGCGCGTACCTGAGGCAGTTCCGGTCCCTGCTGGCCGCCCACGGGCTGCACGGCACCCCGTACGGGCACTTCGGCGAGGGCTGCGTCCACGCGCGCATCGACTTCGACCTCGCCTCCGCGGCCGGCCGGACCCGCTACCGGGCCTTCTCCGAGGAACTCGCCGATCTCGTCGTCGCCCACGGCGGATCCCTCTCGGGCGAACACGGCGACGGGCAGGCGCGTGCCGAACTCCTGCCGAAGATGTACGGCGACGAGGTGATTCGGCTCTTCGGCGCCTACAAGGACGTGTGGGACCCGGCGGGCGGGATGAACCCGGGGATGCTGGTCAGGCCCGCCCGGCTGGACGAGAACCTCCGCTTCGAGGTCCTCCCGGCCACCCCCTTCGCCGCCGAGGTCGCACGGTGCGTCGGCGTCGCCAAGTGCCGGACCGGCGAGCCGGGCGGACCGGGCGTGATGTGCCCCTCCTACCGGGCCACCGGCGAGGAACAGCACTCCACGCGCGGCCGCGCGCGGCTGCTCCACGAGATGCTCGCCGGGGAGGTCGTCACCGGCGGCTGGCGTTCGCCGGAGGTCGCCGAGGCCCTCGACCTGTGCCTGGGGTGCAAGGGCTGCCGCAGCGACTGCCCGGTCGGCGTGGACATGGCCGCGTACAAGTCGGAGTTCCTGCACCACCACTGGGCCGGCCGCATCCGGCCGGCGGCCCACTACACGCTCGGCGGCCTGCCGGGATGGCTGCGCCTGATCCACCGCCTGCGGGCGGCGGGCGCCGTCAACGCGGCCCTGCGCCTGCTGCCGGTGCCCGTGCCGGGCCTGGCCCGCGAACGGGCCCTGCCGGAACTCGCGAAGCGGCCGTTCACCCGGGGCGCGGGTGCGTCCGGTCCCGTGTCCGGGGCGTCCGGGCCCGTGTCCGGGCCGGCCGTCGTCCTGTGGCCCGACACGTTCACGGAGTACCTCGCTCCCGAGGTCGGCCACGCCGCGCTCCGCGTGCTCCGGGCGGCCGGCCTCGACGTGACCGTCCCCCGCGGCGGCGGCCGGATCTGCTGCGGCCTGACCTACCTCTCCACCGGCCGCCTCGACCGGGCCCGCAAGGTCCTGCGCCGCACCCTGGACACCCTCGGCGAGGTCCCCGGACCCGTCACCGTCCTCGAACCGAGCTGCGCCGCGGCCCTGCGCACCGACCTGCCCGCCCTGCTCCCCGCCGACCCGCGCGCGGCCCGCCTGGCGGCCGCCGTACGCACCGTCGCCGAGACCCTGGAGGAGTACGCGCCCGGCTGGCGGCCGCCCCGTCTGGACCGTCCGCTCGTCGGCCAGACCCACTGCCACCAGCACGCCGTCCTCGGGGACGGCGCCGACCGCCGGCTGCGCGAGCGCGCCGGGCTCGCCGGGGAGCCCGCCGGAGGCTGCTGCGGTCTCGCGGGGAACTTCGGCTTCGAGCCGGGACACCACCAGGTGTCGGTGGCCTGTGCGGAGGAGCAGCTCCTGCCGTCGCTGCGCACGGCCCCGCCGGGCGCGCTGGTCCAGGCGGACGGGTTCTCCTGCCGGACCCAGATCGCCGAGCTGGGCGGAGTGCGGGCCCGTCACCTCGTGGAACTCCTCGCGGAAGGGCTGGCGGCCGAAGAGTCCCACGGGCCCGCGGCCGGCACGCGGCCCTAACGGGCATGTAAGGAAAGATAAGCGGCGACACTCCTTACGAGGGCTTAGGCTGGCTGCATGCCCGCACCTTCCGCGTCCCCGACGACCAGCCCCGCCGCCGCACCCTCCGCCGACCCCTCCGCCCCAGGGGTCCGGTCCCGTTTCGGCCCGGTGGCACTGGTGGTCTCGGCGGGTGTCTCGGTCCAGTTCGGTGCCGCCCTCGCCGTCATGATCATGCCGAGGGCGGGTGCTGCGGGCGTGGTCACCCTGCGCCTCGCGGCCGCCGCGATCGTGCTGCTGCTCCTGTGCCGGCCGAAGGTGCGCGGGTACACGCGCTCCGACTGGGGCACCGTGGTCGCGTTCGGCGTGGCGATGGCCGCCATGAACGGCCTCTTCTACCAGGCCATCGACCGGATCCCGCTCGGGCCGGCGGTCACCCTGGAGGTCCTCGGGCCGCTGGCCCTGTCCGTCGTGGTCTCCCGCCGCCTGGTGAACCTGCTGTGGGCCGGCCTCGCCCTCGGCGGAGTGGCCCTGCTGTCCGGCCACGGAGGCGGCGGCCTCGGCTTCGGCTCCCTCGACCCGCTGGGCGCGGCCTTCGCGCTCGGCGCGGGCGCCATGTGGGCCGCGTACATCGTGTTCAGCGCGCGCACCGGCCGCCGGTTCCCGCAGGCGGACGGACTGGCCCTGGCGATGGCCGCCGCCGCCGTCCTCTCGCTGCCGCTGGGCGTCTACGAAGCGGGCTCGGACCTGCTGGTCCCGAGCACCCTCGCACTGGGCGTGGGCGTGGCCGTACTGTCGTCCGTCCTGCCCTACACCCTGGAACTCCTGGCGCTGCGACGGATGCCGGCCCCCACCTTCGCGATCCTGATGAGCCTGGAACCCGCCATCGCCGCCACCGCGGGCTTCCTCGTCCTGAACCAGGCCCTGTCGGCGCTGGACGCCCTTGCCATCGCCCTCGTCATCGCGGCCAGCATGGGCGCGGTCCGCTCCCAGATCGGAAAACAGCCCGCCTGAGGGATGGCCGGCCGCCCGGCCGCCGTCCCCGGAGCCGCCCCCGCGCCCCACTCGTACCGGACCGCCGAGATCCCGTTCCCGCTCCGTCCGGAACCCTGCAACCGGAGGTGTGTTCCGTGCGTCATCTGTGGAGCGTGCGCCCGCCCGGACGGCCGCGGGGGACCGGCTGGGCGGGCGCACGGCATCAGCCGAGGGGGAGGTCCAGGCACGAGGGGGTGGCCTCCGGCGAGGTGAAGGCCAGCGTCGCGCGGGGCAGGTTGGCGTCGGCGTAGAACGGGTCGCGGGCGTCGATCACCAGCATCAGACGGTGGCCGCGCCGCACGTCGTACGCCGTGGCCTGGAGCTCGATGTCCGCGCTGATCAGGCTGTCCGGCGGTGACTGGAGGTCGCTG
The DNA here is from genome assembly GCF_000612545.2 of Streptomyces sp. PCS3-D2. Taxonomy (GTDB): domain Bacteria; phylum Actinomycetota; class Actinomycetes; order Streptomycetales; family Streptomycetaceae; genus Streptomyces. The sequence continues at coordinate 4,272,008 of NZ_CP097800.1, forward strand.
AACGGAGCGTGGGTGATGAGGTGGGCCGTGCCGTCCGGGCCCGCATCGAAGAGGTACGCGACGAAGGTGGAGCCCGGGTTCGCGGCCCGGTAGGTCACGCGGAGCCGGGGCGTGCCGCGCAGCCGGACGGTCTCCGCGGCCGGTTCGGCCGTCCAGACGGCGGCGACCGTGCGGTCGATCCCCTCGGTCGGGTAGGCCTTCGGGCGGCCGGCCATCTCCGCGTACCCGGACGCGACGACGCTGTCGGCGACGGTCGCCGGGGTGTCCATCCCGCACAGCACGGTCGCCGTCCATCCGGCCACCGTCTCGGGCCCGAGCCCGCCGTCGCCCGCGAGGTAGAGGCGGTGCAGCCGTTCGGTGGCGGAGGGCCAGGTCGGGCGGGGTTCGAGGGTTCTGCTCCACATGACCTCGCCGAGGAACTGCCCCTCGCCGTCGATGCCGTTGTCGATGCCCTTGAGGTGGTGGTCGAACCAGCGGTGGGCGTCGGTCCAGATCCGGTTCGGCAGGCCGAGGACGCCCGCCGTCTCGGGGCCGGAGTGGTCCCCGACGGAGACGGCGAGCCGCTTGGGCCCGGTGAGCTCGTTGAACATCCTGAGGGTCTGGTTGAGCGGGAAGAGGGTCTCGTGCCAGGCGTGCGAGAAGAAGACCGGAACCCGGCGGCGGTTGAGTTCCTTGACGTGGGTGAGGGGCGAGCGGACCTCGGCCCACCGCAGGACGCCCCGGATGTCGCTGCCGGTCAGCAGGTGGTCGAAGGCGCTCCGCGTCTGTGGGCTCAGCCGGGCCTTCGCCGCCGCTTCGAGCAGGGCCCGCACCGCTGCCACGTGCCGGGTGGAGTTCTCGTGGAAGGCCTCGCCGAGGTCGCCCCAGCTGCTGAGTGCGACCACGGCGTCGACCCGGGTGTCGTGCGCGGCGACCAGCTGGCCGATGCCCGAGCCGTACGAGGCCCCGAGGAAGCCGACCTTCGTCACGGGGCCGGTGCTGCGCTCGATCAGGTGGTCCAGGGCGCGGCTGCCGTCGGCCACGTCGAGCGGGCCGGCCACGTCGACCTGTCCCTCGGAGCCGCCGAAGCCGCGGGCCGAGTAGGCGATGACGTCGTAGCCGCGGGCCGCGAACAGCGTGGCCTGCACGGCGTAGACGAGCCAGCCCAGGCTGGTCCAGGGCGAGGGCATGACGATCATCGGGCGGGGCCGGATCCCGGTGTGCCGCCACAGGGCCGCGTCGAGGAGGTCGCCGTCGGCGCCGGTGACCTTGCCGCGGGTGAAGACGCTGCGGGCGCGGGCCTCGGCGACCCCGGCGGCGCGGGCGGGCGGCAGGCCGGTGACGTCGCCGCTCTCCAGCGCGGAGACGAAGGCGCCGAGGGCGGTCGCATCGAGTTCGGGATAGAGGGAGAAGGAGGGTCGGGCGGCTGGGGTCACGTCAGTTCATCCTCTTCGTCGAGTGACACGAACGTGGTCGCCCGCCCGGGCCCGGAGCGGAGCGTTCAGTATCGACGGGACATCCGGTGACGTTTCGCGGGTTTCCGGCTTACGGCCTGAATCGCCCTCCGTGCTCTCCGGCGCGGTCGCGCCGTGAGACCTGCACTCCGTCCCGGTGTGGATCAACTGCCCGCGGATTCAAGTGGTTTGGGTCGGGTGGCGAGAAGGCGCCACTCGGCGAGGGTCGCTCGAAAAAATCATGCAAGCGTGCTTGATTGTTTTCTTGGCTGCTGCCAGTCTTCCCCTCACGCCGAGAAGGGGAGCGCATCGTGCCCGATTCGTCCGCCGCCGCCGCCGTCGACGACGCCGTCGCCGTCTTCACCGATCTGCGCGAGGAGGGACGCGAACTCGACGCCCTCGTACAGCGGTTGCCCGCCCCCCACTGGGCCCGGCCCACTCCCGCACCCGGCTGGACCATCGCCCACCAGATCGCCCATCTGCACTGGACCGACCGGGCCTCGCTGCTCTCCCTCACCGACGCCACCGGCTTCGGCGCCATGGTCGAGGAAGCACTGAAGGCCCCCGACTCCTTCGTCGACGACGGCGCGCGCGAGGGCGCGGCGCTGCCGCCCGCCGAGCTCCTCAGCCGCTGGCGGGACACGCGCGACGCGCTTGCGCAGGCCCTGGCCAGCGCCTCGTCCGACACCCGATTCCCCTGGTACGGGCCGCCCATGAAGGCCGCCTCGATGGCCGGCGCCCGCCTGATGGAGACCTGGGCGCACGGCCAGGACGTCGCCGACGCGCTCGGAGTGCGCCGCACCCCGACCGCCCGGCTGCGCCATGTGGCGCGCATCGGCGTACGGGCCCGCGACTACGCCCACGCCGTACGCGGACTGCCCGCGCCCGAGGGGGAGTTCCGGGTGGAGCTGGCCGCCCCCGACGGCGCGCGGGTCTGGGCGTACGGGCCGCCGCAGGCCCCGCAGCGGGTCACCGGTCCGGCCCTCGACTTCTGCCTGCTGGTGACCCGGCGCGCCCACCGCGCCGACCTGGCCCTGACGGCGACCGGCCCGGACGCCGAGCGCTGGCTGGACATCGCCCAGGCCTTCGCCGGACCTGCGGGAGCGGGGCGCGAGCCGGGCGCCGGACCGGACCGGGGGACCGCCCGATGAACCGGCGGCCGCTGCGCATCGGCAACGCGTCCGGTTTCTACGGGGACCGCTTCAGCGCCCTGCGCGAGATGCTCACCGGCGGTCCCCTCGACGTGCTGACCGGGGACTACCTGGCCGAGCTGACCCTGCTGATCCTGGGCCGGGACCGCCTGAAGAACCCCGACCTCGGCTACGCCAAGACCTTCCTGCGCCAGTTGGAGGAGGGCCTCGGGCTCGCGCACGAACGGGGCGTACGGATCGTCACGAACGCGGGCGGCCTCCATCCGGCCGGACTCGCCGACGCCGTGCGGAAACTGGCGGCCACGGTGGGTGTGCCCGTCTCCGTGGCCCACGTCGAGGGCGACGACCTCACCGCCCGCCAGGACGGCGCCCTGACGGCCAACGCCTACCTCGGCGGCGCCGGGATCACCGCCTGCCTGCGGGCCGGCGCCGACGTGGTCGTCACCGGCCGGGTCACGGACGCCGCACTGGTCAGCGGCCCGGCGGCCTGGTGGTTCGACTGGACGCCGGAGGACCACGACCGGCTGGCGGGAGCGGTGGTCGCGGGCCATGTCCTGGAATGCGGCACCCAGGCCACCGGCGGCAACTACTCCTTCTTCACCGCCCACGACGTCCAGCGCCCCGGCTTCCCGCTCGCGGAGATCTCCGAGGACGGCTCGGCGGTCATCACCAAACACCCCGGCACCGGCGGTGCCGTCACCACCGGCACCGTCACCGCCCAACTCCTCTACGAGACACAGGGCATCCGCTACCCGGGCCCGGACGTCACGGTCCGCCTGGACACCGTCCGGCTGACCGGCGACGGCGTCGACCGCGTACGCGTCACGGGAACGCGCGGGGAGCGCCCGCCCGCCACCCTCAAGGTGGGCGTGACCCGGCTCGGCGGCTGGCGCAACGAGGTGGTCTTCGTCCTCACCGGCCTCGACATCGAGGCGAAGGCGCAACTGGTCCGCTCCCAGCTCGCCGAGACCCTGGAGGGCGTCGCCGACGCCGTCTGGACCCTGGCCCGAACCGACCACACGGACGCCGACACGGAGGAGGCGGCGAGCGCCCTGCTGCGCCTGGTGGTCCGCGACCCGTCCCCGGACCCGGTCGGCCGGGCCCTGACCTCGACGGCCGTCGAGCTCGCCCTCGGCAGTTACCCGGGCTTCCACGTCACGGCCCCGCCCGGCCCGGCCCAGCCGTACGGGGTCTTCTCCTCGGTCTTCGTCCCCGCGGATCAGGTCCCGCACACCGCGGTCCTCCCGGACGGCACCCGGATGCCGATGACCGTCCCCGTCCCGGCCCCACCGGTGTCCGAGGCACGACGGTCCGGGGGAGGGGCCCCCACCGCAGACGGGCGAGGGCCCTCCGAAGAGGCCGGGGCCGCAGCCCCCGCCGGGTGCCGGGCGGAGTCCCGGGAGACCGTCCGCGCCCCCCTCGGCGTGCTGGCCGGGGCCCGCAGCGGCGACAAGGGCGGCGACGCCAACGTCGGAGTCTGGGTCCGCTCCGACCCTGCCTGGGACTGGCTGCGCGACACCCTGACCGTCGACCGGTTCCGGGCCCTGCTCCCCGAGACCCGCGGCCTCGCCGTGCACCGGCACGAACTCCCGGGACTGCGTGCCCTGAACTTCACCGTCACCGGCATCCTCGGCGACGGTGTCGCCTCCGGCCACCGCTTCGACCCCCAGGCCAAGGCCCTCGGCGAATGGCTGCGCGCCCGCCACCTCGACATCCCCGTCCACCTGCTCCCGCCCCCGGAGGGGACCGGCCCATGACCCGTCTGCGCACCACCGTCGACCCGCACGCCCCCGAGCACACCCGGGCCCGCACGGCCGCGCTGGAGCGCCTCGACGCCCTCGGCGCCGAGCACGCCAAGGCCCTGGAGGGCGGCGGGGACAGGTACACGGCCCGCCACAAGAAACGAGGCAAGCTCCTGGCGCGCGAACGCGTCGAGCTGCTCCTCGACCCCGACACGCCGTTCCTGGAGCTGTCCCCGCTCGCCGCCTGGGGCAGCGACTACCCCGTCGGGGCCTCCATGGTCACCGGCATCGGCACCGTCGAGGGCGTCGAGTGCCTGGTCACCGCCAACGACCCCACCGTCCGCGGCGGCGCGAGCAACCCCTGGACGCTGAAGAAGGCGCTGCGGGCCAACGAGATCGCCCGGCAGAACCGCCTGCCCGTCATCAGCCTCGTGGAGTCCGGCGGGGCCGACCTGCCCTCCCAGAAGGAGATCTTCATCCCGGGCGGCGCGATCTTCCGCGACCTCACCCGGCTCTCCGCGGAGGGCATCCCGACCGTCGCGGTGGTCTTCGGCAACTCCACCGCCGGAGGCGCGTACATCCCCGGCATGTCCGACCACACCATCATGATCAAGGACCGGTCGAAGGTGTTCCTCGGCGGCCCGCCCCTGGTCAAGATGGCCACCGGCGAGGAGAGCGACGACGAGTCCCTCGGCGGGGCCGACATGCACGCCCGCACCTCCGGACTCGCCGACCACTACGCCCTCGACGAGTACGACGCCATCCGCCAGGCCCGCCGCATCGCGGCCCGCCTGAACCACCGCAAGCCCCACCAGGACCCGCCCAAGGCCGAGGAGCCCCTCTACGACCCGGAGGAGCTCCTCGGGATCGTCCCGCCCGACCTGAAGACCCCCTTCGACCCCCGCGAAGTCATCGCCCGCATCGTCGACGCCTCCGACTTCGACGAGTTCAAGCCGCTCTACGGCACCAGCCTCGTCACCGGCTGGGCCACCCTGCACGGCTACCCGGTGGGCATCCTCGCCAACGCACAGGGCGTGCTGTTCAGCTCCGAGTCCCAGAAGGCCGCACAGTTCATCCAGCTCGCCAACCAGCGCGACATCCCGCTCCTGTTCCTCCACAACACCACCGGCTACATGGTCGGCAAGGAGTACGAGCAGGGCGGCATCGTCAAACACGGCTCGATGATGATCAACGCCGTCTCCAACTCGAAGGTCCCGCACCTGTCCGTTCTCATCGGCGCCAGCTACGGCGCGGGCCACTACGGCATGTGCGGCCGCGCCTACGAGCCCCGCTTCCTCTTCGCATGGCCCAGCGCCAAATCCGCCGTCATGGGCCCCCAGCAGCTCGCCGGAGTCCTCTCCATCGTGTCCCGGCAGTCCGCCGCCGCCAAGGGACTTCCCTACGACGAGGAACAGGACGCCGGTATGCGGGCCTTCGTCGAGGCGCAGATCGAGTCCGAGTCCCTCCCGATGTTCCTGTCCGGGCGGCTCTACGACGACGGCGTCATCGACCCGCGCGACACCCGTACCGTCCTCGGCCTGTGCCTGTCGGCCGTCCACAACGCCCCCGTCGAGGGCGCCCGTGGCGGCTTCGGCGTCTTTCGGATGTGAGCCCTCACATGACGCACCTGACCTCCCTCCTCGTCGCCAACCGGGGCGAGATCGCCGTACGGATCTTCCGCACCGCCCGCGATCTCGGCCTGGCCACCGTGGCCGTCCACTCCGACCCGGACGCCGACGCCCTGCACGTCCGCGCGGCCGACGCGGCCGTGCGGCTGCCGGGCGCGGCCCCCGCCGACACCTACCTGCGCGGCGATCTCGTCATCAAGGCCGCGCTTGCCGCCGGGGCGGACGCCGTGCACCCCGGCTACGGCTTCCTGTCCGAGAACGCCGACTTCGCCCGCCAGGTCCAGGACTCCGGGCTCACCTGGGTCGGCCCGCCCCCCGAGGCCATCGAGGCCATGGCCTCCAAGACCCGGGCCAAGCAACTGATGCGCGCCGCCGGCGTCCCGCTCCTCGACCCCGTCGACCCGGCCACCGCCACCCCCGCCGACCTGCCCCTCCTGCTCAAGGCCGCGGCCGGCGGAGGCGGCCGCGGCATGCGCCTGGTCCGCGACCTCGACGCGCTCAAGGAGGCCCTGCACGCCGCGTCGGCCGAAGCGGCCTCCGCCTTCGGCGACGGCGAGGTCTTCGCCGAGCCCTACGTGGAGCGCGGCCGGCACGTCGAGGTACAGATCCTCGCCGACGCCCACGGCACCGTCTGGGCCCTCGGCACCCGCGACTGCTCCCTCCAACGCCGCCACCAGAAGGTCATCGAGGAGGCCCCCGCGCCCGGCCTGCCGGACACCCTGCGCGAGAGCCTCCACACCGCCGCCGTCGCCGCGGCCCGCGCCGTCTCCTACCGGGGCGCGGGCACCGTGGAGTTCCTCGTCACCGCCGACGGGCGCCCGTACTTCCTGGAGATGAACACCCGCCTCCAGGTCGAACACCCCGTCACCGAAGCCGTCTTCGGCCTCGACCTGGTCGCCCTCCAGCTGCGCGTCGCCGAGGGCGCTGCCCTGCCCCCGGCACCCCCGGAGCCCACCGGACACGCCGTCGAGGCCCGGCTCTACGCCGAGGACCCCGCCCAGGACTGGCGCCCCCAGACCGGTGTCCTGCACACCCTGGACATCCCCGGCCGGGTCCGCGTCGACACCGGCTTCGCCGACGGCGACACCGTCGGCGTCCACTACGACCCCATGCTCGCCAAGGTCGTCGCCCATGCCCCCACCCGCGCCGAAGCCGTCCGCGCCCTCGCCCACGCCCTCGCCGGAGCCCGCATCCACGGGCTCACCACCAACCGGGAACTCCTCGTCGGCTCCCTGCGCCACCCCGAGTTCACCGCCGCACACCTCGACACCGGCTTCTACGAGCGCCACCTCGCCACCCTCACCGACACCGCCCCGGACGCCGGTACCGCCGCTCTCGCCGCCGCTCTCGCCGAGGCCGCCCCCGCCCCGGACGCGCCCCTCGCCGCCCGCCTCGGCGGCTGGCGCAACCTCCGCTCCCAGCCGCAGACCCGCCGCTACACCGGCGCCGGCACCACGTACGAGGTCCAGTACCACCCCGTCGACCACCCCGGCGTTCGAGTGGTGTCGGCCGAACGCCACCTCGTCACCCTCGAAGTCGACGGCATCCGGCGGATGTTCCACGTGAAACGAAATGCGAGCAACACCGAGGTCTACGTCGACTCCCCGCTCGGATCCCACACCCTCACCCCCGTCCCCCGGTTCCCGGACCCCCAGGACCGCACCGAACCGGGCTCCCTGCTCGCCCCCATGCCCGGCACCGTCGTCCGCGTCGCCGAGGGCCTCGCCCCCGGCAGCGCCGTCACCGCCGGGCAGCCCCTGCTCTGGCTGGAGGCCATGAAGATGGAGCACCGCATCCTCGCTCCGGCCACCGGCACGCTCACCGCGCTCCACGCCGTCACCGGCCAACAGGTCGAATTCGGCGCCCTGCTCGCCGTAGTCCAGGAGGAACCGCAGCCATGAGCCCCACCATCGAGTCCGCCGAACACCGTGCCCTGCGCGCCGCCGTCGCCGCCCTCGGGCAGCGCTACGGCCGCGCCTACCTCGACCGCGTCGCCCGCGAGGGCGGCCACCCCGACGAACTGTGGGCCGAGGCCGCGAAGCTCGGCTACCTCGGCGTCAACCTCCCCGAGGAGTACGGCGGCGGAGGCAGCGGCATCGCCGAACTGGCCATCGTCCTCGAAGAGCTGGGCGCCGCGGGCTGTCCGCTGCTCATGATGGTCGTCTCGCCCGCCATCTGCGGGACCGTCATCGCCCGCTTCGGCACCGACGACCAGAAGCGGAGCTGGCTCCCCGGCCTCGCCGACGGCAGCCGCACCATGGCCTTCGGCATCACCGAACCCGACGCCGGATCCAACTCCCACCGCATCACCACCACGGCCCGCCGCGACGGCGACGACTGGATCCTCACCGGCCGCAAGGTCTTCATCTCCGGCGTCGACATCGCCGACGCCACCCTCATCGTCGGCCGCACCGAGACCGCATCACCCGGCGGGGCCGCACCCGCCCTCAAGCCCTGCCTGTTCATCGTCCCGCGCGACACCCCGGGCTTCGGCCGCTCGGCCATCGACATGGAGCTGCAGGCGGCGGAGAAACAGTTCGAACTCACCCTGGACGAGGTGCGCCTGCCCGCCTCGGCCCTGGTCGGCGACGAGGACGCGGGCCTCCTCCAGCTCTTCGCCGGTCTCAACCCCGAACGCATCATGACCGCCGCCTTCGCCATCGGCATGGGCCGCTACGCCCTCGCCCGAGCCGTCGAGTACGCGAAGACCCGCCAGGTGTGGAAGGAGCCGATCGGAGCCCACCAGGCCGTGGCCCACCCGCTGGCCCAGGCCCACATCGAGCTGGAACTGGCCCGCCTCATGACCGGGAAGGCAGCCGCCCTGTACGACGCGGGTGACGACATGGGCGCGGGCGAGGCCGCGAACATGGCGAAGTACGCCGCGGCCGAGGCCTGCGTCCGCGCCGTGGACCAGTCCGTCCACACCCTCGGCGGCAACGGACTCACCCGCGAATACGGCCTGGGCTCACTCATCACCGCCTCCCGCGTGGCCCGCATCGCCCCGGTCAGCCGCGAGATGATCCTCAACTTCGTCTCCCACCAGACCCTTGGCCTCCCCAAGTCGTACTGAGCCCCTGCGGGGCGCTCGGCGGAGTCGGCCCGGTGGTCGCGCGGCCACCGCCCCGCCCACGTCCGGGCGGCCCGCCCGCCGGGCACCGGCCCGCACCGCGCGCGGACCGGCCCGCACAGGGTTCGGCCGGGCCTCGGGGTACTGCCCCGCCCCACCGGGGTCGGATCCGCCTGTCCGGGGGCGGGTCCGCCTGTCCGAGGCGGCCGGGCCGCGCGCCGACCGTGCTCCGCAGGGGCGAGCCCGGGGCCGGGGCGCGGGCGCGGTCCCGCCCCGGACACCGCCGAACTCCCCGTACGGGCCACCGCATAACCTCCCCCCGGAGGACCCGTACACCCCGCCCACCGCTCCGGAGGAGCCATGGCCACACCCGTCCACGCCACAACGGCGGCCGGAGTCACCACCCTGACCCTCGATTCCCCGGCCAACCGCAACGCGCTCTCCGCCGCGCTCGTCGCCGACCTCCGGGCCGCCTTCGCCGCGGCCGCCGCGGACCCGGACGTACGCGCCGTCGTCCTCACGCACACCGGTTCCACCTTCTGCTCCGGCGCCGACCTCACGTCCCCCACCGCCCCGGCCGACTTCGTCGCCCTGCTCCGCGAGATCGCCGAGCTGCCCCAGCCCGTCGTCGCCCGGGTCACGGGACACGTCCGGGCCGGCGGCCTCGGCCTGCTCGGCGTCTGCGACATCGCCGCCGCCGGCCCGACGTCCTCGTACGCCTTCACGGAGACCCACCTGGGTGTGGTCCCCGCCGTCATCTCCGCGCCGCTCCTGCCCCGCCTCGATCCGCGCGCCGCAGCCCGCTACGTCCTGACCGCCGAGGCCTTCGACGCCGCCGAGGCCGCACGGATCGGTCTGCTCACCCTGCACGGGGAGGACGTCGACGAGGTCCTCGCACCTGTCCTCGCGGGCCTGCGCAAGGCCGGACCGCAGGCACTCGCCGCGACCAAACGACTGTTCACCGCACCGGTACGCGCGGCTCTCGCGCGGGACGGAGCCGCCCTCACCGCACTGTCCGCGCACCACTTCGGCTCCGCCGAGGCCCGCGAGGGCATCACCGCCCGCCTCGAACGCCGGGACCCGTCATGGGCACGGTGACGGGCGCGGCGTCCGCCGCAACCGGCCCCAAGCAGGCGCGCAGCCGCGTCACCCGCCGCCACCTGCTGGAGGCGGCCGTGTCCTGCCTGGCCGAGCACGGCTGGGCCGGTTCCACCGTGTCCGTCGTCGCCGAACGCGCCGGTGTCTCCCGCGGAGCCGCCCAGCACCACTTCCCGACCCGCGAGGACCTGTTCACCGCCGCCGTCGAGTACGTGGCCGAGGAACGCTCCACCGCCCTGCGCGACCTCTTCCACGCCGGTCCGGCCGCCCGCCCGGCCGTGGTGGAGGCGCTGGTCGACCTGTACACGGGCGCCCTCTTCCGGGCAGCGCTCCAACTCTGGGTCGCCGCCTCCAACGAGGAGCAGCTCCGCCCGAGGGTCACCGAGCTGGAGGCCCGGGTCGGCCGCGAGACCCATCGCATCGCGGTCGAGCTGCTGGGCGCCGACGAGTCCGTACCCGGCGTACGGGAGACCGTGCAGGGCCTCCTCGACATGGCCCGCGGCCTGGGGCTGGCGAACGTGCTGACCGACGACGCGGCCCGCCGGGACCGTGTCGTGGCCCAGTGGTCGCGCATCCTCGACGCGGCTCTCGGCTGAGCGCACCCCAGCGCCCGACAAGCCGCCGGGTCCGGAAGACACCACAGGGGCGCCGCGCCCGGAGTGGTCCGGGGCGCGGCGCCCCCGTGGTGGCGGGAGGCCGGGCCGGTCAGGCGGTCTCGGCGATGTCCGCGTAGCCCTCGATCTCCTGCGGGTCGCGCCGGCCCGGACCGGTGTAGCGGGCCGACGGGCGCACCAGGCGGCCGGTGCGCTTCTGCTCCAGGATGTGCGCCGACCAGCCCGCGGTACGGGCGCAGCTGAACATGGAGGTGAACATGTGCGCCGGGACCTCCGCGAAGTCCAGCATGATCGCGGCCCAGAACTCCACGTTGGTGGCGAGCACCCGGTCGGGGCGGCGCGCGTGCAGCTCCTCCAGGGCGGCCTTCTCCAGGGCGGCCGCCACCTCGTAGCGCGGCGCGTCCAGCTCCTTGGCCGTGCGCCGCAGCACCCGGGCGCGCGGGTCTTCGGCGCGGTAGACGCGGTGCCCGAAGCCCATCAGGCGCTCGCCCTTGTCGAGGGCCTTCTTCACATACGCCACGGCGTCACCGGTGCGCTCGATCTCCTCGATCATGCCGAGCACGCGGGACGGCGCGCCGCCGTGCAGCGGGCCCGACATGGCGCCGACGGCGCCGGAGAGGGCGGCCGCCACGTCCGCACCGGTGGAGGCGATGACGCGGGCGGTGAACGTGGAGGCGTTCATCCCGTGCTCGGCGGCGGAGGTCCAGTAGGCGTCGACGGCCTTGACGTGCTTCGGGTCCGGCTCGCCCCGCCAGCGGATCATGAACCGCTCGACGACGGACTCGGCCTTGTCGATCTCGCGCTGGGGGACCATGGGCAGGCCCTGGCCGCGGGCGGACTGGGCGACGTACGACAGCGCCATCACGGCCGCGCGCGCCAGGTCGTCGCGGGCGGTCTGCACGTCGATGTCCAGGAGCGGTTTCAGACCCCACACGGGGGCGAGCATCGCGAGCGCGGACTGCACGTCGACGCGGATGTCACCGGAGTGGACCGGGATGGGGAAGGGCTCGGCGGCCGGGAGACCTGGGTTGAACGCCCCGTCGACCAGCAGGCCCCAGACGTTCCCGAAGGAGACGTGGCCGACGAGGTCTTCGATGTCGACGCCCCGGTAGCGGAGCGATCCGCCTTCCTTGTCCGGTTCGGCGATCTCGGTCTCGAACGCGACGACCCCTTCGAGCCCGGGTACGAAGTCGGACATCAGGCGGCTCCTCAGATAGTGCGAACACGCGCGGCTCCCGGCGTGACTCGCGGTCCGGCGCGGTCATCCCCGTTGATGCCCGGCAGGGCCGATGGTCATCCGTGCGGGGACCTTCGGACCGGCCCCAAGATTTTGGCCGCTACGCCCCGGCTGCGGAAGCGTGACATACGGCACACCGCCGCGGGTTCACCTGCGGCAGGATGGCCGACGTGACCGATCAGGACATTGACCCCGCAATGATGCGCAAGCAGTACCGCTCGGAGATCGTCCACGAGGAGAGCCTCGCCGAGGACCCCATGGAACAGTTCGCCCGGTGGTTCCAGCAGGCGGCCGACTCGCACCTCTTCGAACCGAACGCCATGGTCGTCTCGACGGCCACCCCCGACGGGCGGCCCAGCTCGCGCACGGTGCTGCTGAAGCAGTTCGACAGCCGGGGGTTCGTGTTCTTCACCAACTACGCGTCCCGCAAGGGGCGGGAGCTCGCGCGGAACCCGCACGTCGCGCTGCTCTTCCCCTGGCACCCCATCGCCCGCCAGGTGATCGTCAACGGTACGGCGGCCCGCATCGGCCGCGACGAGACGGCGGCGTACTTCCGGTCCCGGCCGCACGGCTCGCAGCTGGGCGCCTGGGCCAGCGAGCAGTCGAGCGTGATCGGCTCGCGCGCGGAGCTGGACAGCCGCTACGCCGAGCTCGCGGCGCGCTACCCGGAGGGCGAGCAGGTTCCGGTGCCGCCGGAGTGGGGCGGTCTGCGGGTGGTTCCCCGGGAGATCGAATTCTGGCAGGGCCACGAGAACCGGCTGCACGACCGCCTCCACTACGTGCTGGAGGGTGACGAGAAGTGGCGTCTGGAGCGGCTCTGCCCCTAGGCGTCAGGCGTTCTCTCCCCGGGAGCGTCGTCCGCCCGGAGGGCGGGCGGCCCCGCGGCGTCCGGGGCGTGCGATCGCACGGCGGAGGGCGTCGAGGGGCGGGCGGGTGGGCGGGACCTTCGCAACGGGCCCCGGGGCCCGTCCCGCGGGAGCGTGGACGCAGACGACCCGCGAGCTCGGGTTCCTCTCCTGCAGTGAGAGGAGCCGGCCGGACGTGCCGGCGAGCCCGCGGGTCGGGTGACTGCTTGGGATTGGCGCCGGGCGATCCGCCGGGCACCGCACTGGGTGCGTTGCTGACGACGGGCCCTAGCCCGCAGCCACCTCACGCGTCCGGTTTCCGTACATTTCGGGAACCACCTCCCTTCTCGTGTGCCTCAGAGCCTAGGTAGCCCCGGCGGCGGCCACAACCGTTTTATTTCCCGCGCTCGCCGCCGGACCGTGTGGCCGCCCGGTCCGGCCCGACCGGATTTCGTGTCCCCAATCCGGCGAAAGCGGTGTGGTGTGGGTCACGTTCGAGTTCAATGATCTGACGTGCCGCATACGCGAACACCTGCTGGGGGTTCCAGGTGAGTGCTTCCGGACGTGACGAGACCGCCGACGACCTGCTCGCCGCGCTGCTGGACGGGATGGACGCCGCGCTGTGCGCCTTCGATTCCGACGGGGTGATCACCCACTGGAACCGTGAGGCCGAGCGGATCCTGGGCTGGTCGGCCGGGGAGGCCGTCGGGCGCAAGGGATTCGAGGGGTGGGCCGTGCGGGCCGCCGACGCGCAGGACGTGCAGGACAGACTGATGTCCGCCCAGCACGTCCCCGGCCGCCACGTCCACGAATTCGCGCTGCTCACCAAGGACGGCGGGCGGGTCCTGGTACGGACGCAGTCCGCCGGGGTGCCGGGTGCCGACGGCTCGCCCGCGGGGGTGTACTGCGCCTTCAGCGAGGTGCACGCGCAGATCGACCTGGAGCGGTCCATCGCGCTGAGCGAGGCCCTGATGGAGGACGCCTCCTGGGGCGTCGTCCTCGTCGACGTCGACCTGCGGCCCGCCGTGGTCAACACGCACGCCGCGCGGGCCTTCGGGACCACCGGCACCGCCCTGCTCGGTCGGCCTCTCGGGGAACTGCTGACCCAGGGGGTGGAGGAGTTGGAGGGTGCGCTCCAGCACGTGCTCGCGGAGGGGGCGCCGCCCGCGCCGGTCGAGATGTGGGTCTCGGTGCGTACGGCGGAGGGCGTGCGGCGCCGGTGCTGGCGGTGCGGGTTCCTGCGGCTGGCCTCGCCGCTCGCGGAGGAACCGGTGCCGCTCGGCGTCGGCTGGCTGATCCAGGACGTCACCGAGGCCCGGCAGGAACAGCTCGATGCCGCGCAGGCGCGGTTCCGGTCCCACCAGCTCCACCGCGCCGGGCGGGCCGCCGCCGAATGCGAGGATCCGGCGGAGGCGGCCGCCGTGCGCCTGGACTTCGCGCTCGCCGGCTTCGCCGAGCACGCGCTGCTGGACGTCCTGGACCCGGCGGTCGACTCCGAGCGGCGCAGGCTCCTGCGGTGCGCCGCGTCGCCGCCCGCACTGCCGGGGCCCGGCTCGATCCCCGTGCGGTACGCGGCCGGGCACCCGGCGCTGCAGGCGCTGGACCGGATCGGCTCGGTGCGCACCAGCGCCCCGCGCGGCGAGGCGGACGCGGAGTGGGCGCGGGCCCGGCAGTGGCCCGAGGACGTGGCGCACGTGCTGTGCACGGTGCTGCGCAGCCGGGGCCGGACCCTGGGGGCGCTGACGTTCCTGCGCGGGCCCTCGCGGGTGGCGTTCGAGCGCGCGGACGCCGCGTACGCGGAGGAGGTGGCGGCTCGGGTCGCGGCGGACCTGGACCTGGCGACGCGCCCGCCGGGCCACTGACGCGGGCGGGCCCGGCGGCGGGCGCGGTCGGGGCCGTTTCGTGCGGGCCGGGCGGTCAGGGGCCGCCGGTGTCGGCCGGGGCGGTCAGTGGCGGAAGAAGATCCGGTCGCCGTACTCCTGCATGACGCGGCCGTTCCACTCGTGGCCGCCGTCGACGTTGCCCGAGCGCAGCAGCGGAGGCTCCAGGCCACGGGCGGCCAGTTCCCCGGCCGCTGTCGCCATGACCGCCTGCATGATCGCGCTGGTGACGACGGTGGAGGCGGGGGCGAAGGGGGCGTCGATGCCGTCGAGGCTCAGTTCGGCGTCGCCGACCGCGATCTTGCTGTCGAGGACGACGTCGCAGTGGTCCTTGAGGAAGGTGCCGGAGGTGTGTCGCGACCTGGTCCCGGTGGCGTACGCGACGGAGGTCACGCCGATGACCTTGAGGCCGATGGCGCGGGCGTTCATGGCCATCTCGACCGGCAGGGCGTTGCGCCCGGAGAGGGAGATGATCACGAGGACGTCGCCCTCGGAGGCGGGGCTGCTGTCGAGGACGGCGCCGGCGAGGCCGTCGACCCGTTCCAGCGCGCTGCCCAGGGTGGCGGGCATGACGTCGACGCCGGCCGTGCCGGGGACGGCCAGGAAGTTCATCAGGGCCAGGCCGCCGGCCCGGTAGACGACGTCCTGTGCGGGCAGCGAGGAGTGTCCGGCGCCGAAGGCGAAGAGGCGGTTGCCGGCTGCGACGGCGTCGGCGACGAGGCTGCCGGCCTCGGCGATGTGCGGGGCCTCCTCGTCCCGTACCCGCTCCAGCAGGCCGATGGCGGCGTCGAAGAACTGACCGGCCAGCTTGCTCTCGCTCATACGCCGATGGCCCTTCCAGAGGTGGGGTGCGTCCGTGTCCGCCGCTCACCGTGCGGTCTGGACCAAGGGCCTGTCAATACGGCCGTCCCTCCCGTGTCCGAAGCGCGGGGCGATGTCCGGGACGGGTCTTGACCCCTTGGCACGGGACGATTGTCGGCCTCATGCGTCAGAATTGGGGCAGGGCCAGCGCACGCAATCCGAGGGGCACGAATGTCCGGACTGATCGATACCACGGAGATGTATCTCCGCACCATCCTCGAGCTGGAAGAGGAAGGCGTGGTACCCATGCGCGCCCGGATCGCCGAGAGGCTGGACCAGAGCGGGCCGACGGTGAGCCAGACGGTGGCGCGCATGGAGCGGGACGGCCTGGTGGCCGTCGCCACCGACCGCCACCTGGAGCTGACCGACGAAGGCCGGCGGCTCGCGACGCGCGTGATGCGCAAGCACCGGCTCGCCGAGTGCCTGCTCGTCGACGTCATCGGGCTGGAGTGGGAGCAGGTCCACGCCGAGGCCTGCCGGTGGGAGCACGTGATGAGCGAGGCGGTGGAGCGGCGGGTGCTGGAGCTGCTCCGCCACCCGACCGAGTCGCCGTACGGGAACCCGATCCCCGGGCTGGAGGAGCTGGGGGAGAAGGCCGAGGCGGAGCCGTTCCTGGAGGACGGCATGATCAGCCTGTCCGAGCTGGACCCGGGCACCGAGGGCAAGACGGTGGTCGTGCGGCGCATCGGGGAGCCGATCCAGACGGACGCCCAGCTGATGTACACGCTGCGCCGGGCGGGCGTACAGCCCGGTTCCGTGGTGAGCGTGACCGAGTCGCCGGGCGGTGTGCTGGTCGGCAGTGGTGGCGAGGCCGCGGAGCTGGAGGCGGAGATCGCCTCGCACGTGTTCGTGGCGAAGCGCTGATCCCGTAGGGTCCCCACCCCTACGGATCGGCCCTCGGCAGGGTTCGGTCCCGGCGCCTCGCGGCGCCGGGACCGGTCCTCCCCGGTGTGACCTGGAGCCCCGAGCTCTCAAGGTCGTCCCCTCGGACCGTCTTCCCCGAGCGGCCCGCCTCCCTGTTGAAAGGATCTCCATCGGCAGCGGCGGTCAATCCTTGAGCAAGGTCACTCGAAAGAGCGGTGTTGTGGGCGAGAACCCCGTTTTCGAATGAGGGTTCGATAATCTGGCGGGGAGCGAAGGGGGTGCATCTGCGGTGGTACAGCGCGTTGATGTGACAGGGGCCCAAGGTGTTCGGCTGGCCGCCTGGCAGTTCCGAGAACCGGTCGCCGAGACAGCTCCCCGCCCCGGAGTGCTGTTACTGCACGGGCTGATGGGGCGCGCCTCCCACTGGGCCGCCACCGCCCGCTGGCTCGGCGAACGCCGCCGCGTCGTGGCCCTGGACCAGCGCGGACACGGTCACAGCGACCGCCCGCCCGACGGCGCCGCCCCGCACACCGCCCTGGGCCGCGAGGCCTTCGTGGCCGACGCCGAAGCCGCCGTGGAACAGCTCGGCCTCGCCCCCGTGACCCTGATCGGCCACTCCATGGGAGCGCTCACCGCCTGGCAGCTCGCCGCCCGCCGCCCCGACCTGGTCGCCGCCCTCGTCATCTGCGACATGCGCGCCTCGGCACTCGGCGCGGCCTCCCAGCGCGATTGGGAGGAGTGGTTCCACCTCTGGCCCCTGCCCTTCCCCACCCAGGACGCCGCCCGCCGCTGGTTCGGCGAGGACGACCCCCGCGTGGAGCGCCCCGACCCCGGCCGCGGCGCCTTCTTCGCCGAGGTCATGCACGAGGCCGCCGACGGCTGGCGCCCGCTCTTCTCCCGCCGCCAGATGCTGACGGCCCGCGAGACCTGGGTCCACGACGCCCACTGGGAGGAGCTGGCCCAGGTCCGCTGCCCGACCCTCGTGGTCCGTGGCCTCGACGGCGAACTGGGCCGCGCCGAGGCCCAGGAGATGGTCCGCGTCCTCCCGGCCGGCCGGTACGCGGAGATCCCCGACGCCGGCCACTACCTCCACTACGACCAGCCCGCGGCCTGGCGCGCGGTCCTGGAACCCTTCCTGGACGACATCCCGGCCCCCGCGCCCTGACCCACCCGGCCCCCACCCAGCCCCCACCGGGCGTCCCCCGCGCCGGGTCGCCCCTCTCCCGGCCGGATCCGTAGGCCGGTGCGGGAGCGGGGCGCCGGGCGGCGTCAGCCCTTGCTGACCGCCAGGAGGATCTCGGGGAGCTTGCGCGACACCGTGGGGGCCGCGAGCCGCAGGCCCGCCCAGGCAGCCAGCCAGCCCCAGGCGACGCCGACCGGGAGCACCACCCAGGAGACGTCCCGGAGACCGGCGGTGTTCAGCCAGATCGCCAGGACGATCACCGGCGCGCACACCAGCGCCGACCCCAGCATCCCGCCGGCGATGCCGCCCCAGGCGAGCCCGGCCTGTCCGGGGGCGACGTTCTTGAAGGCGCCGTCCGTCGGGATGGAGTACGGGAAGCGGGCCGAGGCCAGCGCTCCCGTGCAGAGCATCGAGCCCAGCAGCGCGAGGGCCACGCCCACCCCTGCGGGGAAGGCCTGCCAGTCGTCCACCAGGGCGGCGGTGACCGCCGTGACCAGGACCGTGTACGGGACGGTGACCAGCGCCAGCGCCGCCGCGCGGGCCCGCAGCTCCACGTACGCCTCACGGGCGTTCGAGATGGTCTGCGCGACCATCCAGAACGCCGAGGTGTCCTGCCCGAACTGGTTGTACATCTGCACGCCGAGCATGCCCGCGCCGAAGCTGCCGAGGTAGACCGACCCGGTGCCCTGCAGCGCGTTGAAGACCGGCACGATCAGGCCGATGGCCAGCGCGGTCACCCAGGCCGACTTGGTCTTCGGGTCACGCGCGACGTAGCGCAGGGTGCGCTGCATGGAGGCGCCCGTCCGCCCGCCCGGCAACAGCGACCAGAAGCCGCCGCCGGCACCACCGCGGTCCTTGACCGGTCCGGAGGCCGCGATCGTCGAACCGTCCGGCGTGACCATCAGCCGGGTCAGGCTGCGCTCCCAGGCCCAGGTCAGGCCGGCCACGGCGGCCACGCTCAGCGCCAGTTGGGCCGCGGCCCGGCCGTACGCGCCCTCGCTGACGGAGTCCACCATGCCGACGGCGGTCGCCGGCGGCAGCCACCGCACCACCGCCTCGACGGGCTCCAGCGTCGACAGGCCCCCCGCCTGGAAGAGGCTCTGGCTGGCGAAGTTGGCCAGCTGCGCGCCCACCGCGATCACCAGGCCGCTGAGGAGCGCCAGATCGCGCCCCTTGCGGCTGGTCAGCAGGCGCACGTTGGCCGTTGCCACGGCCCGCGCCAGGGTGACGCAGCCCAGCAGCAGGAGCGGCACAGCCACCGCGGCGGCCACCGCGCCGGCGGCGCCGCGGGCGACGGCTGCCACCGAGCCGATCGCCAGGCACAGCGTGAACAGCGGCCCGATGCCGACGAGCGAGGCCGCGAGCAGGGCCCGTACCAGAGGACGCGGGCGCAACGGCAGCATCACCAGCCGGCTCGGGTCCAGGGTCTCGTCCCCGGTGGGGAAGAACAGCGGCATGAACGCCCAGCCGAGCGCCAGGATCGCGGCCAGGATCACCACGACGGTGCCCGCGTGCGCGTTGCCGCGCAGCAGGCTCAGCCCGAGGGTGATGAAGAAGCCGACCACCAGCGCGAAGGCCAGCGTCGAGAAGTAGGCGGCCTTGCGCTTCGAGGAGCCCTTCAGCCCGTTGCGCAGCAGCGACAGCTTGATGCGGAGGAAGATCGGGGTCAGCGCGGGCGGAGCGGCGGGGACCGCCGTTGCGTCGGAGCTCCGGGAGGTGCCGGAGGCGCCACCGGTCCCGGCGGGGGCGGCGGGCGCGCTCATCGCGTGACCGTCCCGGAGGTCCCGGGGTTGCCGCCGAGCCAGTCCAGCGACTCCCCGGCCGTGTCCCGCCCGTGCGCGCCGACCAGTTCGAGGAAGGCGGCCTGGAGGGAGGGTGCGGAGCCCCGTACCTCGGCCAGCGGGCCCGCGGCGCGGATGCGGCCGGCGGCCATCACGGCCACCCAGTCGCACAGCGACTCCACCAGCTCCATCACGTGGGAGGAGAAGACGACCGTGGCACCGGACGCGGTGTAACGTTCCAGCACTCCGCGGATGGTCTGCGCCGACACCGGGTCGACACCCTCGAACGGCTCGTCCAGGAAGAGCACTTCGGGATTGTGCAACAGGGCCGCGGCCAGGCCGATCTTCTTGCGCATGCCGGTCGAGTAGTCGACGACCAGCTTGTGCTGCGAACCGGCCAGGTCGAGGATGTCCAGCAGCTGAGTGGCCCGCTTGTCGGTCTCCTCGCCCGGGAGCCCGCGCAGACGGCCCATGTAGCCGAGCAGTTCGCGCCCCGACAGCCGCTCGAAGAGCCGCAGCCCCTCGGGCAGTACGCCGATCCGCGCCTTCACCCCGGCCGGGTCCGTCCACACGTCGTGCCCCGCGACGACGACCCGCCCCAGGTCGGGACGCAGCAGCCCGGTCACCATGGACAGCGTGGTCGTCTTGCCCGCGCCGTTCGGCCCCACGAGGCCGATGAACTTCCCCGCGGGAAGCTCCAGGTCGATGCCGGCGACGGCCACCTGGTCGCCGAACCGCTTCCACAGACCCTCCACGCGCACGGCGGACGGCGCGGTTCGCGCGCCGTCCGCCCCGTACGTCCCACCCGTCGCATCGCCCTGGTCCGGCATGCGCCTGCCTCTCGTCACACGTCCCCGTTGGTCTTTCTTCCCTCACGATAGGAGGAGGGGGAGAGGCCCCGTCCGTTACGTATGTCATGAGTTTCCGGGGCGGATCGCACACCGTCGGCCCCGCGCCCGGGACCCCACGCCGCCGGCCCCGCGCCGGGGTCTCAGCCCTGGCGTCGCTTGCGCTCCGCCGCGGCCTCGCTGCCGCACGCGTACGCCAGCGCGTCGATCAGCTCCTCCGTGTCCGGCAGCCACCGGTTCGCGGGCGTGGGCCGGCGCGCCCACTGGACCGCGCCCCGGCCGCCGAAGCGGGTCGGCGGGGCGGCCACGTACTCGCCCTCGCCGCGCGCCGTCAGGTCGATCGCGGACGGCGACCAGCCCAGCTTGCGCACGAGGTCGGCGACCTTGACGCCGGCCCCAGGCAGCACGAAGAACAGCATCCGGTGGTCGGGCGTCAGCGTGACCGGTCCGAGGGTCCGCTGCATGCGCTCCAGCCGGGCCAGCGCCAGGAAGCCGGCCGAGTCCGGCACGTCCAGCGCGTCGAAGGTCCGACCCGTCGGCAGCAGGATCGACGCCCCCGGGTTCTTCCCCCACACCCGGCGCACCTGCACCGCGCTGCCCGTGGCGTGCGCCGCCCAGTCCTTCACCGCCGCGTGCGCGCCGGGCGCCGGGCAGTCCGCGGCCCCGCAGGAACACAGCTCGCGGCCGTCCCCGGGCTCCAGCCAGGTGCCGGCGAAGACATCCCAGTGCCGTTCTTCCGCGTACCGCACGGCATGGTCCAGCAGCTGCTCTCCGCGCTGCGTGGGGATGGGTGCGGTCTCCGTGACTCCCATGGTCTCTTCCACGACCATCACAACTGCCCGCGTCACCCGTGGTTACGGGCGTCAACCCGCCCGCGCGCGGAGCATCGATCCTGCAAACGGGGCGCACTGATGCACGCGTGGGGGCGCGTAGGAGGCCGGGGCGCTGTCGCTGGGTAGCGACACGACGCAGAGCGGAAGATTCTCCGCACATCAGGCGGGAAGTGATCATTCCAACGGATCCACCCGCGTCCAGCAGGGGGTTTTCATGGCAGCCAGGCCTCTCGTCGCCCGCCAGCCGAACGAACGGCTTCAGGCGCTCATCCAGGAAGCCGGGTGCTCGAACGCCGGGCTCGCCCGGCGCGTCAACATGTGCGGGGCCGAACACGGCCTCGATCTGCGCTACGACAAGACCTCCGTGGCCCGGTGGCTACGCGGCCAGCAGCCGCGCGGCCGGGCTCCCGGCATCATCGCCGAGGCGCTCGGGCGCAAACTCGGCCGGACCGTCACCATCGACGAGATCGGCATGGCCAACGGCAAGAACCTCGCCTCCGGCGTCGGCCTGCAGTTCTCCCCGACCGTCATCGGCGCGATCGAGCAGGTCTGCGAGCTGTGGCGCAGCGACGTCGGACGACGCGACTTCCTCGCGGGCTCCAACGTGGCCGCCTCGGCGCTCGTCGAGCCGAGCCGCGACTGGCTGATCACCGGCGCCGACACCCAGGTGGCGCGCAGCGGCGGCGCACGGGTCGGCATGTCGGATGTGGAGGCGGTACGGGCGACCACCGAGGCCCTCAAGGACCTCGACCACCGCTTCGGCAGCGGCCACGTCCGGCCGGTGGTCGTGCACTACCTCAACTCGGTGGTGTCGGGGCTGATCGGCGGCTCCTACCGGGAACCCGTCGGACGGGCCCTGTTCGCGGCGGTCGCCCGGCTGACGGAGCTGGCCGGCTACATGGCGGTGGACACGGGCCAGCCGGGCCTCGCGCAGCGCTACTACATCCAGGCGCTACGGCTGGCCCAGGCGGCCGGGGACCGCGCGTACGGGGGTTACGTACTGGCGGCGTCCATGAGTCACCTCGCGGCGGAGCTCGGCAACCCGCGGGAGATCGCGCAGTTGGCGCGGGCCGCGCAGGAGGGGACCCGCGGGCAGGTCACCCCGCGGGTCGAGGCCATGTACTACGCCGCCGAGGCGCGCGGGCACGCGCTGCTGGGCGACGCCCGGGCGACGGGGGTGCTGTCGGCGCGTGCGCTGAGCGCGCTGGAGCGGGCGGAGCCGGAGTCGGGCGACGACCCGGTGTGGATCCGGCACTTCGACGAGGCCTACCTCGCCGACGAGTTGGCCCACTGCCACCGCGATCTGGGACAGGCGGACGCGGCGGCCCGGCAGGCCGAGGAGGCCTTGCGCCACCTCCCGGCGGGCAAGGCGCGCCGCCGGGCCATCGGGTTGCTGCTGCTGGCGGCCGCGCAGGTGCAGCAGCGAGAGGTGGAACAGGCCTGCCGGACGGCCACCCAGGCGTCGGAACTGCTGGAGGGGCTGCGCTCGAACCGGGGCGCGGAGTACCTGGAGGACTTCAGGACGAGGCTGGGGCCGTACCGGGAGGAGGAAGCGGTACGGGAATTCGCCGCGCGGGTCGCCTGACGGCTCGCCCGGCGGCGGGTGCGGCGGCCGGGCCGGCCGGTCCGGAGCGCGGCCCGGGTACCCGTCCGCGGCGCCGCTGCGCGGGCGCCGCGTGCGGGCCCCCGGGCCTCGATGCCCGGCGGGGCTGGTTCCCGGGGTGCGGGTGGTCTCACGGTGGCGGTGCGTGACCGGGTAGCGTGGCCGGGGTTCCGTACGGTCGGGCGAGTCGGAGAAGGAGTCCCGGTGACGCAGAGCGGACAAGGGGGCGCCCCACAGCCGGGTGCTCCGTGGGGCCCGGACCCGGCGTCCGGGTATCCGGCGTACCCCGAGCAGCCGCAGCCCGGGGCCGCCTACGGGTACCCGCAGGCCTACCCCGGTCAAGAGGCGGCGCCCGGGCACGTGGTCGGGCCCGGCTACGAGGGTCCTGGTGCACCGCACGGCTACGGCTATCCGCCGCTGCCCGAGGCCGCCACCCAGTACATACCGCCCGTCCCGGCCGCTCCCGCGGAGGCCGCGACGCAGTACATACCGCCCGTCCCGCAGTATCCCGGGCACGACGAGGCGGCGACCCAGTTCATCCCCCCGGTGTCGGCGGGCCCCGCGGGCCCCGCGGGCCCCGCTCCGGCGGAGGCGGCGACGCAGTACATCCCGCCGGTCCCCTCCGATCCGGGCCCCGGTGCTCCCGCCGCCTCCGCCGTCGAAGGGTTCGACGGCCTGTTCCGCGGTGACGACTCCGCCGGTCACACCCAGCAGCTGCCGCCCGTGCAGGAGCCCGTGCTGCGGGGCCGTCCGCCGCAACGGCCCTACCCGCCGCGCGCGCAGGCCCCCGTACCGCCGCAGGCGCACCAGCCCCACCCGAACCAGCAGTACGCCCCGCCCCCGCCGGCGGACTCCTCCCGCAAGGTCTCGCCCGCGATCATCGGCGCCGTCGTGATCGGTCTCGCCGTCGTCGGTCTCGGCGTGGGCTCGCTGCTCGGCGACGGCAAGCCCCGCAACAGCGACCCGGGCGCCGTGCCCGTCGCGCCGACCGCGAGCGGCGGTTCGGCCCCTGCCGGCGAGGCCCCGGTCGATCCGGCCCGCTCGCAAGCCGTCCAATTGGACAAGCTGCTCGCGGACAGCAACGACAGCCGGGCCGCGGTGATCAAGGCCGTGGAGGACATCAAGGGCTGCGCCAACCTCGACCAGGCGGCCTCGGACCTGCGCGACGCGGCCCGTCAGCGCGAGGAACTCATCACCCGGCTGGAGGAGTTGAAGGTCGACAAGCTGCCCGACCACGCCAGGCTGTCCGCTGCCCTCACCAAGGCCTGGCAGGCCTCGGCGGACGCCGACAACAGCTACGCGGAGTGGGCGGACGAGGTGCACGACGACAAGTGCAAGGGTGGCAAGGCCAAGGCCACCAAGAACGCCTCCGAAGGCAACAAGTCGAGCGGTGAGGCGACCAGGGCCAAGGAGTCGGCCGCGGGCATGTGGAACACGATCGCGGCCAAGTACGGACTCACCAAGCGAGACAAGTCCCAGCTCTGAGCCTCCCCGGGATCTCCCCGGGGCGACTCCGGGGCGACCCGGCCTCCCCGGCCTTCCCCCGACGCCGGTACGGGCCGCACTCACGCCGTGTGCGGGGATCCCACCAGCGTCGGGGTCATGTCCAGGCTCGGCTCGCCCGGCTGCGCCACGAGACGCCCGGACTGCACGATCTGGAAGGTGACCCGTCCGTTGACGATGCGGGGGAAGCCGGCGACGGCGCGCATGTCCTGGTAGCGCCAGCTCAGGTCCGGGGTGAGGCCGCCGGTCTGCACGGGCTGGGACTCGTTCAGCGAGCGCTTGACCCTGTGGGCGTCGACGGCCTCGTCCGGGTCGAGGCGCTTCACGATCTCGCTCAGCACCGTGTACGCGATCCAGGTGGTCTGCGCGCCGGTGTCGTCGGGGTCGACGGTGTCGTCGCCGAAGGCGAAGTCGTTGACGACCTTGCGCATCGGCTCCCAGGCGGGATCGGAGGCCACCGGGTACCAGCCCGTGAGGTAGGCGCCCTCGAAGGGGCTCTCCCGGCCGCCCGTGCGGTCCACCAGGGACTGGCTGACACTGCCCAGTACGGAGGAGATCTGCGGCTTCCTGCGCTGCGGTTCGGTGCGGCGGAACGCGTCGAAGAACGTCTCGGTGCGCTCGCCGAGGACCGCGGTCACGCAGCCCCTCTCCTTCTCCTTTTCCTTCTCCTTTTCCTTCTCCTTGCCGGTGCCGGTGCCGGTGAGGTGCGCGAGTGCCGCGCTCGCCTGCGGATTGAAGTCGGCGGAGTCCTCGGCGGCCCGGATGTCGGCGGCGTCGGCCATCTTGTTGGCCCGCAGTCCGGCGTTGAGCAGGACCGGCAGCGTGTCGCCCGCGATGGTGTCGGGGCGGACCAGCGCGACCTGGTCGCAGACGCGGCCGAGCTGGTGGCCGGCGCCCGCGATCAGGACCGACTGGCCGCCGTTGACCGGGTAGGAGAGCGGGGACTGGAACTCCTCGGAGGAGACCCCGTAGCCGCCGATGAAGGGAATTCCCTCCACCTCCAGGGGGGCCATGAAGGCGCGTCCGTGCTGGCTGTAGGAGCCCACGACGGCGACGGCCTTCTCCGCGACCGCTTCGCGGGCGCAGTCGGCGGCGCCGCTGGGCGTGTTCTTCTCGTTGCAGGTCAGTACGCGTAGTTTGTGGCCGTTGATTCCACCCTGGGCGTTCACCCAGCGCTCGTAGGCTTTGGCCATTCCGGTCATACCGGGCATGTTCGTGGCGCCGGTCCCTTCCGGGGCGAACGTCATGACGGTGATGGTGCCGCCGGACCCCCCCGAGCCCCCGGGGAGAGTCCCGCACCCGGCCACGAGGCATGCACCCATCGCCGTGGCCGCGAAGGTGCGGGAGAGGGACACTGCGCGTCGCGAGATGGTCATGTCCAAGCACCATTCCGCCCCACCGGTAACTGTCGAGTGAGACGGACACAACATTCGGTGACGTCGAGGTGAATTGCGGGGGCGCCGTCGCACGCGGGCCCTTCAAGATCGCACCGAACGGGAACGTACGATCGAAAGCGTGACATTCGCCCAAGGTTCGAAGAACTCTTCCAAACGCGGCGGCCGCTCCTCCACCATGGGCGGCATGCCCCTGAACGACATGCCGTGGTGGCGCTGGCGCAGCAACGTGCGCTCGGCGCTGCACATGCTTTCCGATCCGGCCTTCCACGAGGACACCTGGCTGGCCGGCGGCGAAGGGTACGGCGACGTCACCGACGCCGTCTACCGGCTCGTCGAGGACACCTGGCTCGACAGCTGGTCGGCCGAGAAGTACGTCGGCACGATCTTCCGCGACTCGCAGGAGGCGGCCCTCGTGGACCTCGCCGTGCTGCGCGTGCTCCGGATCCTCCACCAGGTCGGCCCCGACGCACCCGTCTCGGTCTACCTGGAGCACCACGCGTGGCCCGAGGCCGTCCGCGCCGCACGCGAGGCGCACGTACGGCTGGCGCAGGCCGACGGGGACGACCCGGACGTACGGCCCACCTCGCTGGAAGCGTTGAGGATGCTCACCCGCGCGGTGTGAAAGGCTGTGCGGTCATGAGCGACCCGCACAACGAGGCCCAGGCCCAGCAGCAGCCCCAGTACGTCCTGACCGTGTCATGCCCCGACAAGCAGGGCATCGTGCACGCCGTGTCGAGCTACTTGTTCATGACCGGCTGCAACATCGTGGACAGCCAGCAGTTCGGAGACCGGGAGACCGGGCTCTTCTTCATGCGGGTGCACTTCGAGGCCGAGCCTGCGGTGACGGTGGAGAAGCTGCGGGCGAGCTTCGCCGCCATCGGCGACTCCTTCAAGATGGACTGGCAGATCCACCGCTCCGAGGAGCGCATGCGGATCATCCTGATGGTGTCCAAGTTCGGGCACTGCCTCAACGACCTGCTCTTCCGCTCGCGGATCGGGGCGTTGCCGGTCGAGATCGCGGCCGTGGTCTCCAACCACACCGACTTCGCCGAACTGGTCGCCTCCTACGAGGTGCCGTTCGTGCACATCCCGGTGACGAAGGACACCAAGGCCCAGGCGGAGGCCCAGCTGCTGGAACTCGTACGCGCGGAGAACGTCGAGTTGGTCGTGCTGGCGCGGTACATGCAGGTGCTGTCGGACACCCTCTGCAAGGAGCTGAGCGGGCGGATCATCAACATCCACCACTCCTTCCTGCCGAGCTTCAAGGGCGCCAAGCCGTACCACCAGGCGCACGCGCGCGGTGTGAAGCTGATCGGTGCGACCGCCCACTACGTGACGGCGGACCTCGACGAGGGGCCGATCATCGAGCAGGAGGTCGAGCGGGTGGGCCACGAGGTCACCCCGGACCAGCTGGTGGCCGTCGGCCGCGACGTGGAGTGCCAGGCGCTCGCGCGCGCGGTGAAGTGGCACAGCGAGCACCGCGTGCTGCTGAACGGCTCCCGCACCGTCGTCTTCGCCTGACGTACGGGCCGCGCGCGGGTGGTGACCCGCGCGCCGCAGGCGCCGGCGGGCAGGGGCCGGCAGACCGGGACGGCCGGCCCGTGACCGGCGGCGGCCGGCACCGGCCCGCAGTGCGCCTGGGCCCGCGGTGCGCCTGGGCCCGCAGTGCGCCGTGCGCGGGGCGAGGGCAGGACCGCGCGCCGGGGCGGGGGACCGTGCCCCGGATCCCGGTCCGCGGACCGAGGTACGGCACCACCCGGTCGGCCGGCCGGTCCGTCACCGCCCGGCGGGCGGCGCGGCGTCGGGTACTCCGTCCGCTCGGTACGCTCCGCCGGTCCGCGCGGGCTCGCCGCAGGCGTTACGCGTCGGGGGCCTCCACACCGCAGTACCCCGCGAAGGCGGCCAGGATCTCGTCCTCCGAGATGCGACCGTCGCCGTCGGTGTCCAGGGCGAGTGCCACCTGCTCGGCGATTTCGGGCGGGGTGCCGAGGACGCGCAGCACCCGGGCCGCTGCCTTCGGCGTCGCGCCGGCGCCGTCCTCGTCCGCCACCGCGATCACGGCCCGCAGGAACGGGCGGGCGATCTCCGCGAACCGCTGCGGGTTGTCGCGCAGCCGCTTGGCCGCACCGGTGATGAACTCCTCGCGGGACACCCGCTGGTCCCCGTCGACGTCCGCGATCCCGGCCATGCCCTGCCAGAACGCCTCGGCTCCGCCGAAGACGGCCTGACCCTTCTCCGACCTTGCGGTGGTACCGAATTCGGCCAGGACGGCCTTCGCGGCCGTGCTGAAGTCCTCCCGGTCGATGAAGCCGGACCCGTCCTGGTCGAAGGTGGCGAATCGGGCGGCGATCTTGCGCTCGTATTCTGCGCTGTCCATATGCGGCGTTCCACCTTCACGTGTGCGTGGGGTTGAGATCAAGACAAGGCAGGAGCGTAAGGCCTCGGTGGCCTGCACGTTAAGCGAAGCGGTCAAGCAGGCGGCCGCATCGAACCCGCGCACGGGGAGCGCGGCGGGGCGCGTACGCGTGTACCCATGTGCCCTCGACCGCACCAACGTTCACGCCCTGCGACGCCCCTATCACGCAGGGCGCACTTCCGAGGGGAGCTTCGGCCAAAACAGGCGCGATCGGCCATGTGCCCACTACATTCGATGCGTCGACACACGGCTGGGGGCACTTATGCCGAAGGACGTACCACCGCGGTGGGACCGCCGCATGCAGCAGCGCCTCGCCCGTGGCGAGGCCGCCGCGCTCGGCGAGCTCTACGACCGGTTCGCCTCGCTCGTGCACAGCCTGGCGCACCGCGTGCTGGGCGACGAGAAGGCGGCGGACCGGATCACCCGCGAAGTCTTCGGCTACATCTGGGAGAACCCGGACGCCTACGACCCCAAGCAGGGCTCCATGCGCTCCTGGGTCGCCCGGATCACCCAGGGGCAGGCAGTGGCCCGGCTGCGCCAGGCCGAACTGGGCCGGGGCTCCCGCGAGGAGCTGGAACAGAAGGTGCGCAGCGCCAACGCCGCCGCCCGCGCCGACTACATCGTCACCTCCATGCCCGCGCCGCTGCGGGCCGCCCTGGAACTCGCGTACTTCAAGCGGCGCGACTACCGGCAGGCCGCCGCCGACCTCCAGATCAGCGAGGACGAAGCGCGCCGCAGGCTCCGTCTCGGGCTCCAGCTGCTGTCGACCGCCAACGCCCTCCCGCAGGAGGACACCGCCCCGCCCGGTTACGGCCCGCGCGAATACGGAACACCCCGATGAACGGCCCCGCCCAGTCGCCCGACGACGGATACGAACGTCCCGGCGGCCAGGCGCGCATACCGGGCCCGCGCGGAGCCGCCGACGACCTCGACCCGGCACACGCGCCCCGCCCCCTGCCGCTGTCGCCGCCGACGGAGCCGGCACCGCCGCCGGCGCCGCCGCCCTCGCACGCCGTGCTGAAGTCCCTGCTCGGCGCGTGGGCTCTCGCCGCGTGCTCGGCCGAGGAGACCCGGGCGGTCGAGGACCACCTCACCGAGTGCGCTCCCTGCGCCGAGGAGGCGCTGCGACTGCGCGACGCGGTCGGGCTGCTGCACCCGGAGGAGAGCCTCGACCTCAAACCCCTGCTGCGCTCGCGGGTTCTGGAAGACTGCCTCGGCAAGCGGCCGGCCCGCATTCCGGTGCCGTCCTGGGCGAGTTCGTACGACACCGAGGCCGCGCGGCTGGACGCACTGCTCCAGGACTTCGGCGACTCCGAGTGGCACACCCCGGTGCGCCTGAAGTGGTTCGAGGAGGAACGCAGCCGGTCGCAGCGGACGACGGTCGCGGGTGTGATCGGACACCTCATGACGGTCGACGGGCTGATCGCCATGGCTCTCGGTCTGGACGACCCGCTGGGCGCGGAGGCGCCGCCGGGAGGTCCGACCGCACGGACGGAGTACTTCTGGGGCGCGTCGCCGTACCCGACGACCCGGCGGGTGCGCGAGCCGTGGCGAGAACAGAGCCACACCCTGGTCCGCACGGTGTCCTTCGCAGGTCGTGGTGTCGCCGAACTCGCCGTGGACTACGGCGGTTTCGCCCTTCCGCTCGGTGACGCCTTCCTGGAGCGGGCCTTCGAGTGCTGGGTGCACGCATGGGACATCGCGGACGCGGTGGACTACCCGTACGAGCCGCCCTCCGGGCCCCACCTGCACGGGATGATCGACCTTGCGGCGCGGCTGCTGCCGGGCGCGCTGGCGCAGCGGCGGCGCGCGGGCCTGGCCGCCCCGGCGCGGGGCCTGGTCGCGGCGGGAAGTCCCGGGCGGACCCTGCACCTGGAGATCGAGGGTGCGGGTGGCGGCGGCTGGGACATCGCGCTGGACTCGCCGGGAGCGATGCCGTCGCCGGAACGCACGGTGGCGGAGATCGCCCTGGACGGCATCGAGTTCTGCCAGCTGGCCGCGGGCCACATCGCCCCGGAGGACGTGGCGGCGGGCCAGCACGGCGACCGCGAGGCGATCCGCGACGTCCTCTTCGCGGCGGCCTCCCTGAGCCGCCTGTAGGGGGTACGTACCCCCGAACCCAGCGCCTCCGCCCCACCAGCATCCGCCGTGCTCCGACCCCGCCCCGCCCCCTACGCGTATCGCTCGCGCAGCTTGTACTTCAGGACCTTGCGCAGGGCCTCGTTGCGGGGGAGGGCTTCCAGGAGCTCCAGTTGTTCGGGGAGTTTGTGGGGGGACAGGCCTTCGGCGCGGAGGTACGACGTGACCTGGGGGAGGGTCAGGGGAGGCGCTCCCTCGGGCTGTTCGACGACCGCGCAGACGCGTTCGCCCCGGCTCTGGTCCGGGAGGCCGATGACCGCCACGTCCGCGACGCCCGGGAGGCGGTGGAGGAGGTCCTCGATCTCCTTGGCGGAGATGTTCTCGCCCTTGCGGATGATGACGTCCTTGCTGCGGCCGGTGAGGACGAGGTAGCCCTCCTGAGTGAGGTGGCCGAGGTCGCCGGTGATCAGGTAGCCGTCGGGGTCGAAGGCTTCGGCGGACTGGCCACCGTCCAGGTAGCCCTGGCAGACCGCCTCGCCGCGCAGTCGCACCTCGCCGTCGGTGTTCGGAGGCAGCGGGGTGCCGTCCGGGGTGGTGATGCGGATGGACATGCCCTCCGGGGGCCGCCCCTCCGTGGTGGCGAGGTGCTCGGGGGTGTCGTCGGGGGCGCCCATGGTGATCATGGGGACTTCGGTCATGCCGTAGCCATGGGTGAGCTGGCAGCCCAGTTCGCGGACCACGGCGTGGTAGATCTCCGGCGGTTTGGGGGCGCCGCCGCCCGCGAGGAGGCGGAGGGTCGGGATGAGGGGGACGTCCGGGTCCTTGCGCTGCTCGGTGAGGAACATCGAGTAGAAGGCGGTCGATCCGCCGGCCACGGTGACCCCGTGGCGGCGGTAGCCGTCGAGGGCGTCCGGCATGGCGAACTTCTCGAAGAGGACCGCGGGAAAGCCGTAGAGCAACAGCATCACGGTGTAGTCCGGTCCGGCGATGTGCGCGAAGGGGAAGGCCATCGAACCGACGTCGGACGGGGTCAGGTGCAGGGAGTGCGCGAGGCAGGAGCCGCCCGCGATGAGGGAGCGGTCGGTGTGCAGGACGCCCTTGGGGTCGGAGGTGGTGCCGGAGGTCCAGTAGATCCAGCGGACGTCGGTGCCGGTGGCGGGCGGTGGGGGCAGTACGTCCGGGTCGCCGTCCGGGAGGGAGTCGTAGGCGTCGAAGACGCCGCGGGCGCCGAGTCGCCGGGCCATGGCGGGGTAGTCGTGGCCGCGCCACACACCGGGTGTCGCGAAGAAGCCCGCCTTGGACTCGCGCAGCGCGAAGCCGACCTCGCGGTCCCGGTAGAAGGGGATGACCGGCGTCTGGACGGCGCCGATCCGGGCCAGGGCGACGGTGAGCAGCACGGTCTCGATGCGGGTGGGGAGCTGCCAGGCGACGACGGTGCCGGGGCGTACTCCCATGTCGTGGAGGCCCGCGGCGACGCGCTCGGCGCGGTCGCGCAGTTCTCCGAAGGTGAGCGTGCGGTCGGCTGCGGGGTCCTCGGCCGCTTCGATGAGGACGGTGGTGTCCGGGGTGAGTGCGGCCCTGCGGGTGACGAGCTCCCACAGGGTGCGGGAGCGGCTCAGTTCTGTCGCGGTCGCGGTGTCCGTCATCCCGGACCTCCCCCTCGCTGTAGCTGACGGTTAGTCAGATCAAGCGCAGAGCGTAGAGCGCGTGCGCTTGTCGGTCCAGGGGTGGCGGGGCTAGCTTGTTTCTGACGATCCATCAGATCGCTTGGACCGGCCCCCTCGGACCGGCCTCGGACCGGCACCGGATTGGGGAGCCCATGGAACTTCCTCGGATCATCAGCGTCGACGACCACGTGATCGAGCCCGCGCACCTGTTCGACGTCTGGCTGCCCGCGAAGTACCGTGACCGCGGCCCCAAGGCGCTCACGGCCGGCATCGGCGAGCTCCAGTACACGGGCGGCAAGTACGTGATCTCCATGGACCCGGACGGCCCGCCGACCGACTGGTGGATCTACGAGGACCTGAAGTTCCCGTACAAGCGCAACATCGCCGCCGTCGGCTTCGACCGCGACGACATGACCCTGGAGGGGATCACCCGTGAGGAGATGCGCCAGGGGTGCTGGGACCCCAAGGCGCGCCTCGCCGACATGGACCTCAACCACGTCGAGGCCTCCCTGTGCTTCCCGACCTTCCCGCGCTTCTGCGGGCAGACCTTCGCCGAGGCGCACGACAAGGAGGTGGCCCTCGCCTGCGTGCGCGCCTACAACGACTGGATGGTCGAGGAGTGGTGCGGCGACAGCGGCGGCCGGCTGATCCCGCTGTGCATCGTCCCGCTGTGGGACATCGACCTGGCGGTGGCCGAGGTCCGGCGCAACGCCGCCCGCGGGGTGCGCGCCGTGACCTTCTCCGAGATACCGACCTACCTGGGGCTTCCGTCGATCCACTCCGGCTACTGGGACCCCTTCTTCGCGGCCTGCCAGGAGACCGGGACGGTGGTCAACATGCACATCGGGTCCAGTTCGCAGATGCCCGCCGCCTCCCCGGACGCGCCGCCCGCCGTCCAGGCCTCGCTCAGCTTCAACAACGCGATGGCCTCGATGATGGACTTCCTCTTCAGCGGCGTGCTGGTGACGTTCCCGAGGCTCAAGCTGGCCTACAGCGAGGGGCAGATGGGTTGGATCCCGTACGCCCTGGAACGTGCGGACGACGTGTGGCGGGAGCACCGGGCGTGGGGCGGGGTGCGCGACCTGATTCCCGAGCCGCCGTCGACGTACTACTACCGGCAGATGTTCTGCTGCTTCTTCCGCGACAAGCACGGCATCGCCTCGCTCGACGTCGTCGGCCGCGACAACGCGACCTTCGAGACCGACTACCCGCACGTCGACTCGACCTTCCCGCACACCAAGGAGGTCGCCCTGGACCACGTGCGGGGGCTGGACGAGGAGACCGTCTACAAGCTGATGCGCGGCAACGCCATCCGCATGCTCGACCTCGACCTGGACCGCGGCGCGGACCGCAACCTCGACCGCAGTCGGAACACGGGCGGGAACACGGTCCGCTGATGGACCTGACCTACACCGACGAGGAGCAGGACTTCCGGGCGCGTCTGCGCGCGTGGCTCCTCAAGGCCCTGCCCGAGCTGCCCGCCAGGCCGTCCCCCGACGACTGGCCCGGCCGGCGCGCCTACGACCTGGGCTGGCAGCGCAGGCTGTACGAGGCCGGGTACGCCGGACTGCACTGGCCGGTGGACGCGGGCGGCCGCGGCGCCACCCCGACCCAGCACCTGATCTTCCTGGAGGAGACGGAGCGGGCCGGGGCCCCGTATGTGGGCGCGAACTTCGTCGGTCTGCTGCACGCCGGCCCGACGGTCGCCGCAGAGGGGACGGCGGAGCAGCGGGCGCGCTGGCTGCCGCCCGTCCTGCGCGGCGAGGAGGTGTGGTGCCAGGGCTTCAGCGAGCCGGACGCGGGCTCCGACCTGGCCGCCCTGCGCACGCGCGCGGTCCGCGACGGTGACGACTACGTGATCAGCGGCTCGAAGATCTGGACCTCGCACGCGGAGGTCGCCGACTGGTGCGAGCTGCTCGTGCGCACGGATCCCGGGGCGCCCAAGCACCGGGGGATCTCCTGGCTGGCCATGCCGATGGACGCGCCGGGGGTGACGGTACGGCCGTTGCGCACGCTCGCCGGATCCACCGAGTTCGCCGAGGTCTTCCTCGACGAGGTGCGCGTCCCGGTGGCCAACCGGGTGGGCGCGGAGAACGACGGCTGGCGGGTCACCATGGTCACGCTGTCCTTCGAGCGGGGCACCGCATTCGTCGGCGAGGTCGTCGCGTGCCGCCGGACCCTGCGCGAACTGGCCCGGACGGCGAAGGCGAACGGTCGTTGGGACGACCCGGTGCTGCGGCGCCGACTGGGCCGGCTGCACGGCGAGTTCGGCGCGCTGTGGCGGCTGACCCAGTGGAACGTCAGCGAGTCGGAGCGCTCCGGCGGGGTGCCGGGCGTTGGAGGGTCGGTCTTCAAGCTCGCCTACTCGCACGCCCGCCAGGATCTGTACGACGTGGCGGCCGAGGTGCTGGGGGCTTCGGCGCTGTCCCTGGACGAGGAGTGGGTGCAGGGCCGGCTCTCCGGCCTCTCGTACACGATCGCGGCGGGCACCTCGCAGATCCAGCGGAACATCGTCGCCGAGCGGATCCTCGGCCTCCCGAAGGGCCGGTGAGGGGCGTGGACTTCCAGCCGACGCAGGACCAGAGGGACCTGAGGTCGGGCGTACGAGCCCTGCTGGAGGGCCGGTACGGCCGCCGGGAGCTGCGGGCGGCGGTGGAGGCGGGCGCGGCCGTGGACCGCGGGCTGTGGCGCGAGCTGGGGGAGGCGGGCCTCTTCGCGCTGCGGCTGGCGGAGTCCGAGGGCGGAGTGGGGCTGGCGCTGCCGGAGGCGGTGATCGCCTTCGAGGAGGCCGGGCGGGCCCTGGTGCCGGGGCCGCTGGTGGCGACGCACTTGGCGGCCGGGGTGGTGCCGGGGGCCGCGGCGGGAACGGCCGTGGTGACCGCGTTCGACCTGGGCGGGGACCTGGTGGCGTACCTGGGCGAGGCGGACGCGGTGCTGGGGGCGGCCGCGCTCCCGGAGGGTGAGCCGGTGCGGGCGGTGGACCCGCTGACGCCGTTGCACCGGGTGGTGCGACCGGACGGCGTCCACCTGGACGCGTACGTGCCGCAGGGGGCGCTGCTGACGGCCGCGCTCCAGGTCGGGAGCGCGCTGCGGACGCTGGAGCTGGCAGTGCGGTACGCGGGGGAGCGCGAGCAGTTCGGGCAGCCCGTCGGGGCGTTCCAGGCGGTCAAGCACCTGTGCGCGCAGATGCTGGTGCGGGCGGAGGTGGCCCGTACGGCGGTGTACGCGGCGGCCGTGACCGGGGACCGGGGGGAGGCGGCGGGCGCGAAGCTGCTCGCGGACGGGGCGGCCGTGCGCAACGCACGGGACTGTCTGCAGGTGCACGGGGGGATGGGCTTCACCTGGGAGGCGGACGTGCACCTGCATCTGAAGCGGGCCTGGGTGCGGGCCGAGCAGTGGCGGACGGCGGCGGAGGCGGAGGAGCTGCTGGCGGAGGAGCTGCTGGATTCGGCGGGCTGACCGACGGGATGGCCAGGGGGTGACCGGCGGGGTGATCGGCGGGGTGACCGGCCGGGGGAGCGGCGGTGTGTGGCGTGTGACGGGTGGGTCGAGAGGGGCACGGGAGCAACGACGCGGGACGCATGTCCGATTACAGAGAGTTGATATCGGTTTGTGTCCTTCGCCCACCCCGTTACGGCCCGGAGTCGGGCGGCTGCTCCGGTACGCTCCGACGAATGCGAGCGGTTGAGCGGCGTGAGCGTCGCACAGTATGCATCACGCCCACTCCTTCGCGCGTGAATATGCCCGAAGCGCTTGTTGTGGTGACTGTAGGTCAACCATGCTGCTACGGAAGGGGGTCACGTTCGGTGATCCCGTCCTGTCGCGAGGCGAAGTGTCCGCCGGTTCGGATGGTGTGAGCGGTGCAGGTGCTTCAGGTTCAGCTGGAAGTAGGTGTGGATCCGGCCGAAGTCGGCCGGGCCCGACGGTGGGCGCGGTCCCGGCTCGCGGGGTCGGGCATAGGGGATGACGAACCGCTCGCCGAGACGCTGATCCTGCTGATCTCCGAGCTGGTCACGAACGCCGTCGTGCACACGGGCTGTCCGGCCGTGCTGCGCATGCTGTTCGGGGGGCCGGGGGTGCGGGTCGAGGTGGCCGACGCCAGCGACCGGGCGCCGGCCCGCCGGCAGGCATGCGGCGAGGACACGGGCGGGCGCGGCCTGGAGCTGGTGGACGGACTCGCGGACCGGTGGGGTTGGCAACGCGAGGGTGCCGGCAAGCGGATCTGGTGCGAGGTCGACCGCTGCCACAAGGAGGAGGCGGACGCCGCGACGAGCAGTGCGTCGGACGAAGCCTCCTGCCGCCCTGCCGAAGTTCACACTCCGGGGCGGGAACCGCGCGTGTACCTCTAACGAGGTGTTGACGGTTCGTCACCCGTTGATCACCCTGGTGTCGAGCGATTCGACGCGAGGGGACGCCAAGGACACGCCTTGACGAGTGCGGGTCGCCGGGTGGCGGCTGCCGTGCCGTGCTCGGGGCGTGCATGCGCGCCGCCGCCACCCGCAGTACACCGCGGCGCGCGCCGCGGCCCGGCGATCCGGGTGGCGGAGTGCGGCGGCGCCGGGTCGGAGCTCAGCCGTCGGTGCAGATCACGTCGTAGGGGCGGCCCACGGCGATGGTCAGCCGGATGGGGTTCGTGGTGCCGGAGGGGCACTCCTCCTTCGTCTCGACCAGGCCGAGCACCTTCTGCGCGCCCGAGCTGCCGCAGGGGACCTCCTTCGCCTGGGAGGTCACGCAGTCGCCCTTGACGAGCTGGCCGCCG
The DNA here is from genome assembly GCF_000612545.2 of Streptomyces sp. PCS3-D2. GTDB lineage: Bacteria > Actinomycetota > Actinomycetes > Streptomycetales > Streptomycetaceae > Streptomyces. The sequence goes on from NZ_CP097800.1 coordinate 4,308,497, forward strand.
CCGGCTCCCGCGTCGCCGGGGTGGTCGTTGGACAGGTTGCGGCCGCAGACGGTGTTGGTGGGGATGCCGCTCGACGCGCCGCCGTTGTAGGAGATGCTCACCTCGATCATCACGTCGGTGCCCGGCGGGCACTGGATGGAGCCCGGCAGGAAGCTGGCGTCCTTGATGTCGATGGCCTTGAAGGAGGCTCCGGAGTCGGAGCAGCCGGTCCGCTTGTACGCGTCGGCGCCCTTGGAGGGGTCGGGGCCGCCGCAGTCGCCGACCTTCCAGGCGCCGGAGGTGTCGGAGGAGGACTCGGGGGAGCCGGGGTCCTTGGCGGTGGGCTTGGCGGAGGGCGACGCGGACGCGGACACCGAACCGGACGGCTTGCCGTCGTCCTCGCGCAGCACCTTGGAGGCGCCGTAGGCGCCGCCGACGACCAGGGCGAGGACGAGGAAGACGACGAACTTGTTGCTCCCGCGCCGCTGCGGGGCCCCCGGGGTGAAGGGCGGCGGCTGTGGGGGTGGGGGCGCCTGGTACGGGTTGGACATGTGCTTCTCCAGCGCTGGGGGTGGTGAGGAGCGGGGGGTGACGCGAGAACGGTGACGCGTCATGGACACAACATGGTTCCCATCCGGTGCGGGCCCCGGCCGCCGGGTGCTCCCGCCCTCGCCCCCGCCCCCTGCGCGGACGCGTCTCAGAGGACGGCCACCGGGGCCACCGGGGTGCCGGTGCCGCCGACGAACGGCTCCGCCATGGCGGACAGGAGGAAGGCGTACCGGCCTTCTTCCGCACAGGCCGTGGACAACCCCTCCAGGTTCCAGTTCTGGCCCTGGTGCATGCCCATCTCCACCAGGTCCAGGGCGTGGACCGGCAGCCACAGATTCTCGATCTCCGGCGGGAAGATCTCGAAGGTCAGGGTGTCGTTCGCGACGGCCGCCACGTCCCGCGCGTGGAACCACTCGGGTGTGCGGACGGACAGCCCGGGGGACGGGAAGCCGTAGCCGTGCTTGTCGCCCGCCAGGTAGACCTGGATCTGGCCGGTGCGCACCAGGACGATGTCGCCGGGGCGGACGGCGACCCGGCCGAACTCCTCGGCCTCCGCCAGGTCCGCCGGGGTCACCGCGTGGCCGCCCGGCAGCCGGTCGAGGCCCTTGGCGCGGGCCACGTCCAGGAGCACCCCGCGCGAGACGATGGGGGCGGCCTTGTCGATGCCGCTGAACTCGGCCCGCCCGTGCGCCGTGATGGTGCCCGCCAGGCGGCCGTTGTAGATCCGGCCCGAGTGCGAGACGTGGGTGAGGGCGTCCCAGTGGGTGCCCGCCTGGAGGCCCATGCTGACGGCGTCGTCGCTGCACGCCACCGTGCCCGGTCCGAAGAGCTCCTGGTTGATCTGCACCATGGTGTGCAGCGGGTTGATCCGACCGGGGATCATGCCGACCTGGACCCCGTCCTCCTTCAGGGGCAGTGCGAGGGGGATGCGGAGGCCGCTGCGGATCTCCGCGGCCGCGCGCCGCACGACGTCGCCGGTGATCAGGTTCAGGGTGCCGGTCTCGTCGTCGGCGCCCCAGCGACCCCAGTTGTTGACGCGCTTGGCGATGTCGTGGAACTCGGCGGGCAGGGTCATGGGCTTCGACAGCTCCTTGGGTGAATGCGGCAACGAGGTCTTGTGCACGTGCATCCGGCTACCCATAGAATCTAACGGTCCGTCAGAAAACGCGGGAAGGGGCCGGGCGTGGGGAAGTTCTTGGCAGGCAGGGTCGTCGCCGTCACCGGCGCCGGCCGGGGCATCGGGCGGGCCGTGGCACTCGCCGCGGCCGCCGAGGGCGCCAAGGTCGTCGTCAACGACTACGGCGTCGGCATCGAGGGCGTAGAGCCCACCAGCGAGATAGCCGACGGCGTCGTCAAGGAGATCCTCGCCGCCGGCGGGGAGGCCGTCGCGGTCGCCGACGACATCTCGACCATGGCGGGCGGCCAGCGCGTCGTCGACACCGCTCTCGCGCGGTACGGGCGCCTCGACGGGGTCGCCTGCGTCGCCGGCATCCTGCGCGAACGGATGCTGTTCAACATGAGCGAGGAGGAGTGGGACCCGGTTCTCGCCACCCACCTCAAGGGCACCTTCACCGTCTTCCGCGCCGCCTCCGCCGTCATGCGCCGCCAGGGATCGGGCACCCTGATCGGCTTCACCAGCGGCAACCACCAGGGCTCGGTCGCCCAGGCCAACTACAGCGCCGCCAAGGGCGGGATCATCTCCCTCGTCCGCTCCGCGGCCCTGGGCCTGGCCAAGTACGGGGTCACCGCCAACGCGGTCGCGCCCGTCGCCCGCACCCGCATGTCCGCGAACGTCCCCATGGAGCTCAAGGAGATCGGCGAGCCCGAGGACGTCGCGGCGCTGGTCACCTACCTGCTCTCCGACAAGGCCGTCGCCATCGGCGGTGAGCGGATCACCGGGCAGGTCTACACGATCGCCGGCCCGAAGATCGCCGTCTGGGCGCAGCCGCGCGAGCTGCGCGCCGGATACGCCGAAGGCTCCTGGACCCCGGAGAAGATCGCTGACTTCCTGCCCGGGACGGTCGGCACGGACCCCATGCCGATGCTGGCGCAGCTCGACGCCATGGCCAAAGCGGCATCCGCCAAGGACCGTCCCAACGCCTGACGGGGGGCGCGGCATGGATTTCGGCTTCGGGACCGAGGACGAGGAACTGCGCGGACGGGCCCGCGCGTGGCTGGCCGAGCACCTCGTGGGCCCGTACGCGCACGCCGTCGGCCTCGGCGGGCCGGGCAGCGAGCACGAGGGCGTGGAGGCCCGGCGCGCCTGGGAGCGGGAGCTCGGCCGCGGCGGCTGGATCGGGCAGGGTTGGGAGGCTCCGGAAGGGACGTACGGGCAGCGGCGGCTCTCACTGACCGGGCAGGTGGTGTGGGCCGAGGAGTACGCGGCGCTGCGCGCCCCCGGCCGGGTCGGCCACATCGGCGAGAACCTCCTCGCGCCCACCCTGATCGCCCACGGCAGCCGGGAGCAGCAGCGCCGCTTCCTGCCCGCCATCGCGCGCGGCGAGGAGCTGTGGTGCCAGGGCTACAGCGAGCCGGGCGCAGGCTCCGACCTGGCGGGCATCCGCACCGCGGCCGTCCGCGACCCGGCCGACGGGCTCTACCGCGTCACCGGGCAGAAGATCTGGACCTCCCTGGCCCGGGAGGCCGACTGGTGCTTCGTCCTCGCCCGCACCGAGCCCGGGTCGAAGCGTCACCGCGGGCTGTCCTTCCTGCTCGTACGGATGGACCAGCCCGGCCGCGTGGAGGTACGGCCGATCCGGCAGATGTCGGGGACCGCGGAGTTCAACGAGGTGTTCTTCGACGGGGCGGTGGCTGCGGAGACCGTCGGCGGGGAGGGCGACGGCTGGACCGTGGCCATGAGCCTGCTCGCCCTGGAACGGGGGGTGTCCACGCTGGTTCAGCAGATCGGCTTCGCGGCCGAGCTGGAACGGGTCCTCGGCCGGTACGCCGCCTCGGGCACGGCCGACCCGGTGGTCCGCGACCGCCTCGTACGGCAGTGGGCCGAGCTGCGCACCATGCGCTGGAACGCGCTGCGGACCCTGGGCGCGCAGGGCGGTCCGGGCGCGCCCAGCGTGGCCAAGCTGCTGTGGGGCGGCTGGCACCGGCGGCTCGGGGAGCTGGCGGTGGAGGTCCGGGGGGCGGCGGCCGCGGCCGGGCCGGGCAGCTGGGAGCCGGAGCTCCCGTACGAGCTCGGACTCGACGAGGAGCAGCGCCTGTTCCTGTTCACCCGCGCCGACACGATCTACGGCGGTTCGGACGAGATCCAGCGCAACATCATCGCCGAGCGCGTGCTCGGCCTGCCGAAGGAGTCCAGGTGAGAGGCGTCGTGTTCGACGGCAAGCAGGCCCGGGTGGTCGACGACCTGGAGGTCCGGGATCCGGGGCCGGGGGAGGTGCTCGTCGCGATCGGCGCGGCCGGGCTGTGCCACAGCGACCTGTCGGTGATGGACGGGACGATCCCGTTCCCGCCGCCGGTGGTGCTCGGGCACGAGGGCGCCGGGGTCGTGGAGGCCGTCGGCGAGGGCGTCACGCACGTGGCCCCCGGCGACCACGTGTCGCTGTCCACACTGGCCAACTGCGGGGCGTGCGCGGACTGCGACCGGGGCCGGCCGACGATGTGCCGCAAGGCGATCGGGGCGCCCGGGCAGCCGTTCTCGCGGGGCGGCACGCCCCTCTTCCAGTTCGCCTCGAACTCCGCCTTCGCGGAGAGGACGATCGTCAGGGCCGTGCAGGCGGTGAAGATTCCGGCCGACATCCCGCTGACGTCGGCGGCGCTGATCGGCTGCGGGGTCCTGACCGGGGTGGGCGCGGTCCTCAACCGGGCCCGCGTCGACCACGGCGAGACGGTGGTCGTGATCGGCACCGGCGGCATCGGGCTCAACGTGCTCCAGGGCGCCCGGATCGCCGGCGCCACGACGATCGTGGCGGTCGACGCCAATCCGGCGAAGGAGGCGGTGGCGCGAAAGTTCGGGGCCACGCACTTCGTCGACGCGTCCGCGGTCGCCGACTCCTCGGCCGCGGTCCGCGAGATCCTGCCGACCGGCGCGGACCACGCCTTCGAATGCGTGGGCAACGTCACGCTGATCCGCCAGGCCGTGGACCTCCTCGACCGGCACGGTCAGGCGGTGCTGCTCGGCGTCCCCGGCTTCACGGAGGAGGCGTCCTTCCGCGTCTCGTCCATGTACCTCGACAAGACGATCATGGGCTGCCGGTACGGCTCCTCGCGCCCGCAGCGCGACATCGCCCTGTACGCGGAGCTCTACCGGCAGGGCCGGCTGCTGCTGGACGAGCTGGTGACCGAGGTCTACCCGGTCGAGGACTTCGCGAAGGCCGTCGACGACGCCCACCACGGGCGGGTGGCCCGCGGGGTGCTCACCTTCTGAACCGCCGCCGGCGCCGGCCGCCGGTCCGCCCCCGGGGACGGACCGGCGGCCGGCGTTCTGCTGCCGGTGGCGCCGCGCCGGCCGGGCGGTACGGCGCTCGTCACTCGGCGAGGCGGCCGAAGCGACCCTTGTGGAAGAGGAGCGGATCGCCCTCCCCTGCCGCACCCATGGCCACGACCCGGCCCACGACGATGAGGTGGTCGCCGCCCGTGTGGACGGCGTGGATCCGGCAGTCGATCCATGCGGGCACGGCGGCGAGCCGCGGGGACCCGGTGACGGGGGCCGGGGTGTGGGCCACCCCGGCGAACTTGTCCGCGCCGCTGACGGCGAAGGCCCGACACAGCTCGCTCTGCTCGGCTCCCAGGATGTTGACGCAGAACACCCCGGCGCGGGCGATCCGCGGCCAGGTGGTCGAGGTGCGGGCCACCATGAAGGTGACCAGGGGAGGGTCCAGGGACAGCGAGGCGAAGGACTGGCAGGCGAACCCGGCCGGCCCGTCCGTTTCCTGGTCCGCGTCCCCGTCCCGGCCCCCGTCCCCGTCCCGGTCCCGGTCCGCCTCCCCACCGGGCGGCGCGGTGATGACCGTGACACCGCTCGCGAAGTTCCCCAGGACGGTCCGGAACTCGGCCGGACCGACCGGCGCGCGCTCGTCGTCGCCGACGGCCCGCAGATCGGGACGCGGGAGGGCGTCGACGGACTCGGGGTCCCGCTGTGCCGAGGCGGCGGTGGGGGAGCCGGCTGACCTGAGGTATCGGACGACGGTGGCCGCCATCCCTGCGTGTCCCATCACACCTCCGATTGAAACTGACGGTTCGTCAGATGTGAAGGGGTGGGCGGCCACCCCTTCGGTACCGGGCCCGACGCTGGTCACCGCGGACGCACCCGCACGGGTGAAACCGGCCGTGCGGGCGGGGGCGTGGGCGCAGTCGGCGAGGCAGGCTCGGCATCGTGGCAGCGACCCGTACCGCCGCCGTACCCCGGGAGGGCCCATGCTCGGCACCGACTTCCGCACCGGATCACCCAACTGGCTCGACCTCGGGAGCCCCGACACCGGAGTGGCCGCCGCGTTCTACGGCGCCGTCTTCGGCTGGGAGTTCGTCTCCGCCGGACCTGAGGCCGGCGGGTACGGCTTCTTCCGGCAGGACGGCAAGACCGTCGCCGCCCTCGGACCGCTCACCGAGGAAGGCGCCCGCTCGGCCTGGATGCACCACTTCATGACCCCCGACATCGAGGCCACCACCCAGGCCGTACGGGCGGGCGGCGGGACGGTCCGGACGGAGCCCATGGACGTCATGGGAGAGGGCCGGCTGGCGCAGTTCACCGACCCGCAGGGCGCCGAGTTCGCCTGTTGGCAGCCGGGAAACACCGCTGGCTTCGAGGTCGCCTCCGCCGAGAACACGCTGGTCTGGGCGGAGCTCCACGTACCCGACCCGGTCGCCGACATCGCCTTCTACGCCGGGCTGTTCGGATGGCGCCACGCCGAGATGCAGGTTCCCGGCATGACGTACCGGGTCCTGAGCACCGCCGACGGTGACCTGGCGGACGCCTCCTTCGGCGGGGTCGCACCGCTCGGCGAGGGCGCGGGCGGCGGTGACGGCGGCGACGCCCGCTGGGTGCCCTACTTCCATGTGAGCGACGTCGACGCCACCGCCGCCCGGGCCGAGGAGAGCGGCGGGACCGTCCTGATGCCGGCCGCCGACGTACCGGACGTCGGGCGGATCGGCTGGCTCGCGGACCCCTTCGGCGCGGTGTTCGCGCTGTTGCGGCCCGAACCGCGCAGCTAGTGAGTGCGGTGACCGGGAAGGCTCGCCGCCGCACGGCCCCGGCACGGCACCTCGCTGTGTTGTCGGACCGCGCGAGTACGCCGAGGCCGCGGGGCGGAGCCGGCGTTGGTCAGCGGCCCCGGTAGGTGGGCGCGCGGCGCTCCACGAAGCTCGCCACGCCCTCGTTGGCGTCGGCCGTGGTCATGATGATCTCCTGAGCGGCGGCCTCGGCGGCCAGCGCGGCCGCCCGGTCCCCGTCCAGAGAGGCGTTGACCAGTTGCTTGGTCATGGCCAGGGCCCGGGTCGGGCCCTGGGCCAGCCGCTCGGCCCATTCCCGGGCGGCCGCCTCCAGCTCCTCCGCCGGAACCACCCTGTTCACGAGGCCGAGCCGCTCGGCCTCGGCCGCCGGGACGGCGTCGCCGAAGAACATCAGCTCCTTCGCCTTCTGCGGGCCGAGCAGGCGGGGCAGCAGGTACGCGCCACCACCGTCCGGGACCAGGCCGCGGCGCACGAACACCTCGATGAAGCGGGCCCCTGCGGCGGCGATGACGAGGTCGCAGGCGAGGGCGAGGTGCGAACCGATGCCGGCGGCCGTGCCGTTGACCGCGGCGATCACCGGCTTCTCGCAGTCGAGCACCGCGGTGATCAGACGCTGCGCGCCGAGGCGGATCATGCGGGCCACGTCCCCGGCGACGCGATCGCCGCCGGTCACGGGGCCGCCGCGCAGATCGGCACCCGCACAGAAGCCCTTGCCGGTGGCGGTCAGGACGACCGCCCGGACGGCGGGGTCGGCGGTGGCCTCGGCGAGCAGCGCGATGACGCGCTCGCGCTGGTCCCAGGTGACGGCGTTCATCGCCTCGGGGCGGTTGAGGACGATCCACGAGACGTTGTTCTCGGTGCGGTGGAGGACATCGTCCTCGGGTGCGGCGGTCATCGCGTAGCTCCCGTTCGGTGCGGCCGGGCCGGCCGGTGCGGCATCAGCGGCAGATGGCGAGGGCGTCCAGGGCGACCGCGCCCTGGCCGCGGGGGAGGACCATCAGCGGGTTGATGTCCAGTTCGGAGAGCTCGTCGCCGAACTCCAGCGCCATGCGCTGCACCCGGAGGACGACCTCCACCAGCGCGTCCGTGTCGGCCGGGGGCGCACCCCGGACGCCCTCCAGGAGGGCGTGGCCGCGCAGCTCCGTGAGCATCGCGCGGGCCTGGTCCTCGCCGAACGGGGGGACGCGGACCGCCGCGTCGTCCAGGACCTCGACGAGGACGCCGCCCAGTCCGACGGTGACGGTCGGCCCGAAGAGGTCGTCCTGGGTGACCCCGACGACCATCTCCACGCCACGTTCCACCATCTGGCAGACCAGGATCCCGTCGAGCGGGACGTTCTCGTACCGCGCGATGTCCGTCAGTTCCCGGTACGCGTCGCGGATCTGGCTCGCGGAAGTCAGGCCGATCTTCACCAGGCCCAGTTCGGTCTTGTGGCCGAGCTGCGGGCCGGAGGCCTTCATCACCACCGGGTAGCCGACCAGCCCGGCGGCCCGTACGGCCGCCGCCGCGCTCGTCACCAACTGCTCGCGGGGCACGCGTATCCCGTAGGCGCGCAGCAGCTGCTTCGCGGCGTGCTCGCTGAGCTGCTGTCCCGGCCGCATGAGGGCCTGCGCCTTGCGGTACGAGGGCGACGGCGTGCGCGGTGCGTCTTCGAAGGGCGAGCGGTAACGGGTGGTGAAACGGTGGTGGCCGAGGTAGGCGCGTACGGCGGTGATGCAGTTACCGAAGGTGCGGAAGGTGGCCACCTTGGAGGAGCCGAGGAGGGTGGTGCGGTAGGCGTCCTCGGTGCCGACCGGGGAGCCCCAGATCACGCAGACCAGCTTGTCGGTCTGCTCGGCGGCGTCCACCAGGTCCTGCGCGAGCCTGTCGCTCATCGGCGGGAAGGGGCCGGTGATCGGACAGATGAGGACCCCCACCGAGGGGTCGGCGAGGAGCGCGTCGATGATCTTCCGGCCGCGCCAGTCGCCGACGGGGTGGCCGCCGTTGTCGACGGGGTTGGCGACGTTCAGGTACGGCGGGATCCACTGGTGGAGTTCGTCCTGCTTGGCCTGCGGGAGGGTGGGCAGGGTCAGCCCCGCCTCGGTGGCCAGGTCCGAGAAGTGCGCTCCGGTGCCGCCGGAGATGGAGTACACGACGACGCCGTCGGCCTGCGGCCTGCGGGCCCGGGCGAGGAGGGCCGCCGTGTCCTGGAGCTCGTCGAGGCCGTCGACGCGGATCACGCCGAACTGGCGCATGGCGGCGTCCACGACGGTGTCGGCGCCGGTCAGCTTCCCGGTGTGGGAGGCGGCCATGCGGGCGCCGGTCTCGGTGCGGCCGACCTTGACGGCGACGACGGGGACGCCGTTGCGGGCGGCCCGGTCGGCCGCCAGGAGGAAGGACCGGCCGTCTTTCAGGCCCTCGACGTAGCAGGCGATGGCGCCGACCTCGGGCTGCTGGGCGAAGTAGGAGATGAAGTCGGCGGTTTCCAGGTCCGCCTCGTTGCCGGTGGGCGCCCAGTGGGAGAGGCGGATGCCGAGCTCCTGGAGGGTGTGGACGGGGCGGCCCTGGTGGCCGGACTGGGTGATCAGGGCGATCGCCGGGCCGTCGAGGTCGTCACGGAACTCCTCGAAGGCGTTGAGGTTGGTGTTCGGGCCCAGCAGGCGCAGGCCGGAGCGCTGCACGGCGGCGGCGAGGCGCTCCTGGGCCGCGGCGCCCGCGCCGCCGGTCTCCGCGAAGCCGGAGGCGAAGGCGACGGCGAACTTCACCTTGGTGTCGGCGAGTTCCTCGATGACCGGCAGCGGGTCGGAGACCAGCAGGACGGCGAGGTCCACGTGTTCGGGCAGGTCGGCGACGGAGGCGTGGCACGCCAGCCCGAAGACGGCGGGGCGGGTGGGGTGCACCGGGTGGATCCGGGCGCCGACGCGCTCCGCCCAGGCGATGAGCTGGCGGGTGATCCCGGTGTTGGGTCGGCCCTCGGCGTCGGAGGCGCCGACGACCGCGACGGACTGGGGCCGGAAGAACCGGTCCAGGTCGGGCACGTCGGCGTGCAGCGGCCGCCCGCTGACGTCCAGGGGGATCGCGTCGTCGGCGGAGGGCGCCGCCGACGAATGGACGGCCGTCCGGGGGGTCTCCCCGCAGGCCTCGACGCGTGCGCGGAAGTCGGTGGTGAGGGTGCCGTGAGTAGATCCAAGCATCGTTCCGCCCGCTCCTGCTCGATGAACCTCGATGGAACTCAATAACTGACGTGTAGTCAGATTACTGAACTGACGTGCCGTCAGGAACAGTGCTGCGCGGGAAAGCTGATGGAGGTGGTGTGGTGAACGGTCGCAGATCGCCGCGGAGCGGGTCCAGAGCGCACTTCCGGCCGAGATCACCCGCCCGGGCACGCCTGGACCGTGCCCGGGCCACGCCTGGACCGTGCCCGGGCTGTGCCCGGACCGCGCCCGCCCGCGGGCGGGCGCATCGCGGCGGAGCCCGGTGGCGCGGTCCGGGCACAGCCCGGGGCGCCTGCCGGGCCGCCGCGGCCGGCGGGACTCAGCGGCCGGCCGCCTCGCGCGCCACCGCCTTGGCGATCTTCTCCGCGTCCATGGCCATCTCGCGGAACATCCCGCTGATGGGGTTGGTGAAGCCGGTGAAGTACAGGCCGCGGGCCTCCTCGCAGGTGCGGGCGCCGTGTGCGCGCGGCCGGCCGCGCGCGTCCAGTACGCCGAGGTGGCCGACCAGACCCTCCAGGCTGCGGCGGTAGCCGGTGGCCGCGATCACCGCGTCCGGTGTGATGCGCGAGCCGTCCGCGAGCACCACCTCCGGCCCGTCGAAGGATTCCACGGCGGCCACCGGCTCCACCTTCCCGGTGCGCACCGCCTCGACCAGGCCCACGTCCTGCACCGGGATCGCCCCCTCCTCGACCCTGCTGTACAGGCCCGTGGCGGGGCGCGGGAGCCCGTACGCCGACAGGTCCGGGACGGAGGCCCTGGCCACGAGCGCGCCCAGCCGGTCCACGAGCGGCACCGGCAGCCGCCGGACGAGGATCCCGCTGCGTTGGGCCGGCCAGCCGGCCGTGGAGCGGCGCATGATGTGCGGGGCGGTGCGCACGGCGAGCCGCACCCGGGCCGCGCCGCCCTCGGTGAGGTCGACGGCTATCTCGGCGCCGGTGTTGCCTACGCCGACGACGAGGACGTCCTGGCCCGCGTACGGCTGGGGGTTGCGGTAGTCCGCGGCGTGCAGCAGTCGGCCGCCGTACGACTCCCGGCCCGGCCAGTCGGGCAGTCTGGGCGTGTGGTTGAAGCCGGTGGCGACGACGACGGCCGCGGCGGTCAGCGCCCGCCCGCCGCTGGCGTGCAGGGTCCAGCCGCCCTCCTCCCCGGGGTCGGGCTCGATCCGGGTCACCTCGACGCCGGTCACGAGCTCCAGCTCGTGGAACTCGGCGTACTTCTCCAGATAGCGCACCACGTCGTCGCGGGAGACCCAGCGGCCGAACCGGCGGGGCATCGCCAGGCCCGGAAGGGCCGACAGTCGGCGTGTGGTGTGCAGGTGCAGCCGGTCGTAGTGGCGCCGCCAGGACGTGCCGACGGTGTCGGACTTCTCGACGACCACGGCGCGGATCCCGCGTGCGCGCAGCGCGGCGGCCGCGGCGAGGCCGCCGGGGCCGGCCCCGATGATGTACACGGGCCGGGGCTGGGTGGTCATGTCGACTGCTGGTGTGGGTGCTGCGGGCATGAGGTGTGATCGTATCGCCACGCTGGGTTGATGGGTCTCGGACGAGGAGGGAATCGATTGCGGATCGGTCACGGGCGGGACCTCGCCGTCGCGCGGGGTGGCGGTCGCGACGGGCCGGGGCCTTGCGGTATCGCTCCGTATCCGCTGAACTGACGTACCGTCAGATCCAAGGGTGAGAGGGGTGGGGCTGCCGATGCAGACCGTCTGGCTCAGTGGGGCCGAGTGGCTCGCCGTCCTCCGGATAGGCCTCGGCCTGTGGTGGCTGGAGAGCTGGCGGCACAAGGACAAGAAGGGCTGGTTCGAACGCGGTACCGGCATTGCGTGGGCCGCCGACGTCGCAGACAAGCACCGCTGGACCTTCGTCAGGGGCGGCTTTCAGCGGGTCGTCGCGCCACGGCCGAAGCTGATGGCGTACCTCGTCGTCTCCGCTGAACTCGCCCTCGGGCTGGGCCTGGTGTTCGGCTTCCTGACCCCGGTCGCGCTGGCCGGCGGACTGCTGTTGAACCTCCTCTACCTGGTCCTGATGATCCACGACTGGGCCGAGCAGGGGCAGAACGCGATGATGGCGCTCATCTCGCTCGTCGCACTCCTCGCCCTGTCGTGGCAGACCTGGTCCCTCGACGCGGCGATCGGGCTGTTCCTGTGAGCGGCACTGGCGGCACCAGCAGCACCAGTGGGACGGGTGGGACCGGCAGGGCGGCCGGGACCGGCGGCGCCGTGCGCCACGACCTGCCCGAGATCGACGACTTCACCCGCCCCTACTGGCACGCGGCCGGGCAGGGCCGGCTCCTGCTGCGCCGGTGCCGCGACTGCGGACGGGCCCACCACTACCCGCGCGAGTTCTGCCCCCACTGCTGGGCCGGAGAAGACAGGGTGGCCTGGGAGACCGCGAGCGGCCGGGCCACCCTCTACACGTGGTCGGTGATCCACCGCAACGACCTCCCTCCGTTCGGCACGCGCGTCCCCTACACGGCGGCCGTCGTCGACCTGGCCGAAGGCCCGCGGATGATGACCGAGGTGGTCGACTGCGAGGCGGCCGACCTGCGCATCGGCATGCCCCTGACGGTCACCTTCCGCGAGGCGGCGGACGGGGTGCGGGTCGCGGTCTTCCGGCCCGCTCAGGGCCAGAGCAGCTCGCGCGCCCAGGAGCCGCCCGCCGTGCGCCGGTAGCGCAGACGGATGTGCCTGCGGGCCGCGTCGCCCTGGAAGAACTCCACCTCGACGGGGGCCAGTACGTACCGCGTCCAGGTCGGAGCCGGCGCGTCCGGCTCCGATCCGGCCCGCTCCCAGGCGGCCGTCGAGGCCCGTACCAGCTCCTCCACGGACCCCAACACCTCGCTCTGCCGCCCCGTGAGCGCCGCCGCGAGCGCGCCGCGCGAACGGACCGCCAGGTCCGCCCGGCTCTCCTCCGGGCCGCATGCGGTGACCTCGCCCCGCACCCGGACCTGTCGGCCCACCGACGGCCAGTAGAAACCGAGCGCGGCCTCCGGACGCGCCGCCAACTGCACGCCCTTGGCGCTCGTGGCGTGCGAGGCGAAGTGCCAGCCCCGCGCATCGACGTCGTGCAGCATCAGCGTCCGTAGGTCGGGCCGCCCCTCGCCGTCCACCGTGGCCAGGCTCATCGTGTGCGGCTCCGGCTGCCCGGCCCGAGCGGCGTGCACGAACCACTCCCGGAACAGCGCCACCGGCTCGCCCGGCGCCGCCGCGGTGTCGAACCCGGGGAGCGGGGAGTCCCACACGCGCAGGGCGTGCAGGACGGTACGGAACTCCTCCCCGCCGACCGCGCGGCCCGCCTCGTCACCACTCTTGTCACTGGCTGCGTTGCTGCTCATGGCGCCCAGGCTAAGCGCGACCGGACCCCGGGACGGTGCGGTCACGCGGTCCGGCCGAAGCGGGCGGTGCGCCGGTCGGGGGTCGATCCCGGAGGGGCCGGGCGTGCGGCCGCGCCCGTGACGCAGGTCACGTCGGATCGGCGCTCTGTTTCCGCTCCGCCGACGGTCGTACCTACGACGGCACCGCAACGAAGGAGACACGTCATGGCCGACACCGCGAAGGGCCCCGCCAGCTACTTCCCGTCGATCGAGAAGAAGTACGGCCGACCGATCGCCGAGTGGAAGGACCTCATCAGGTCCTCGCCGCTGACCAGGCACATGGAGCTCGTCTCCTGGCTCAAGACGGAGCACGGCCTGGGCCACGGCCACGCCAACGCCCTCGTGGCCGACACGCTGGCGGAGGGCAGGTAGAAGCCCCGGGCGGCTTCGGGAGCGCATCCCGCGGGGCGGGGGCTTGCGGGAGGTGGGGCGGGGGCTTCGGTGGGCGGTGTTGCGCTGGGGCGGTGGTCAGGGACCGGTCGTGTCCCCTACTCCCGCCCCAGCAGTACCGTGCCCGAGGAGCAGAACCAGCCGCCCGTGCCCGACGTCAGGGCGACTTCGGGGAGGCGGCCGCCGGGTTTGGTGACCTGCCCGGCTCCGGCCTCGCCGCGTAGTTGGCGGACGGCCTCGACCAGGAGGAACAGGCCCCGCATGCCCGGGTGACAGGCCGAGAGGCCGCCCCCGTCCGTGTTGACCGGGAGCTCCCCGTCGCGCAGCAGGCGGCCTTTCTCCACGAAGGCCCCGCCGTCGCCCTTCGGGCAGAAGCCGAGGTCCTCCAGGGTCACCAGGGTCATGTAGGTGAAGGCGTCGTAGATCTCCGCGAGGTCCACGTCCGCGGGTGTGAGCCCCGCCCGCTCGAAGGCGATACGGCCCGAGACGGCGGCGGGGGACACGGTGAAGTCCTCCCACTCCGACATGGTGGTGTGGGAGACGGAGGTGCCCGCCCCCAGGATCCACACCGGTGCCTTCGCGGTGTCGGGTACGTGGTCCTCCGAGGTCAGGAGCACCGCGCAGCCGCCGTCCGAGCGGATGCAGCAGTGCAGCTTGGTGAAGGGGTCGGCGATCATCTCGCCGGACAGGACGTCGTCGACGGTGATCGGGTCGCGGAACATCGCGTCGGGGTTGGTCGCCGCGTTCGCCCGGGCCTGGACGGCGACCGAGGCGAGCTGTTCCAGGGTCGTTCCGTACTGGTGCATGTGGCGGCGGGCGGCCATGGCGTACTTGGAGATCAGGGTGTGGCCGTACGGGACCTCGAACTGCTGCGGTCCCCGCGCCCCGAAGGAGAGGTTCGAGGTGCGGCGCCGGGCCTTGATGTCGGCGCGGGCCGTGGAGCCGTAGACCAGTAGGACGGTGTCGGCGTGGCCGGCGGCGATCGCGTCCGCCGCGTGCGCGGCCATGACCTCCCAGGTCGAGCCGCCCACGGAGGTGGAGTCGACCCAGGTGGGGCGCAGGCCGAGGTACTCGGCCACCTCGACCGGGGCGAGCGTGCCGAGGCCGGCCGAGGCGAAGCCGTCGACGGCGGAGCGGTCGAGGCCTGAGTCGGCCAGGGCGCGCCGGGCGGCCTGTGCGTGCAGGGCGTAGGGGGTGGGGCCGTCCACCCGGCCGCAGTCCGAGAGGGCGACGCCGACCACCGCGACCCGTCGGCGGGGCCGGAGGGCGGTTCCAGGTGTGAGTCCAGACATGCGAGAACGGTACATCTGACGTATCGTCAGATACCAGCCCCCGCCGGCTCCACGGGGCCCGCCGCCCACCTTCCCCCGCCCCGGCAAGCCGGGCTCGCCGCCCCCTGTGCATCTGCCGCCCGGCGCCCTAACATGACGGCCCGTCAGATACGGGGAGGAGCCCGACGATGGATGCCGCCTTCACCGCGGAGCAGGACGAGATACGGCGTACCCTGCGCGAGATCCTGGGCAAACGCTGCGGACCCGGCGAGGTCAAGGCCGCCGTCCGCACCACCGCCGGCTATGACGGCGACCTGTGGCAGCAGCTTTCCCGGCAGCTCGGCCTGCCGGGCATCGCCGTCGCCGAGGAGTACGGCGGGGCCGGCTGCGGTCCGGCCGACCTGGCCCTGGCCTGCGAGGAGACCGGACGGGCACTGCTCCCCTCGCCGCTGCTGGCCACCGCCGTGCTGTGCGCGCCCCTGATCGCCGCGCTCGGCAGCGGCGCCCAGCGTTCGGCGCTGCTCCCGGCGCTGGCCTCGGGCGGGCTGACCGCCGCGCTCGCCGTACCGGGTCCGGCGCTGGCCACCGCCCTCGCGCTGACCGGAGAGGACGCCGCGGGCCACTGGTGCGGCGGCGGCCGGGCCGGCGGGGTCCAGGCCCGCGCCGGCGCCGTCGGTGAGGGCTGGCGGTTGTACGGGGAAGTCGCCCAGGTGCTCGACGGGCACAGTGCCCCGCTGCTCCTGGTCGCCGCCCACGCCGGCGGGTTCGCGCTCGGCCGCACCCTGCTGTTCCTGGTACGGGAGGATGCGCCCGGCCTCGTGCGGTCCCGGCAGGCCGTGCTCGACGAGACCCGTCCGCAGGCCCGGATCCAGCTGCGGGACGTTCCGGCGGAGTTGATCGGCGAGCGGGGGCGGGACGCCGACGTGCTCGGGGCCCTCGCCGCGACCGGGCGCACCGCCTCCGCCGTGCTGGCCGCCGAGGCGGTCGGGGCGGCCGGCCGGGCGCTCGCGCGCACCGTGGAGTACGTGCGCGAGCGCGAGCAGTTCGGTCGGACGATCGGCTCCTTCCAGGCCGTCAAGCACCGGCTCGCCGACCTGTACGTGCAGGTGCAGGCGGCCCGCTCGGCGGCCTACTACGCCGCCTGGGACCCGGACCAGGGCGGCCTCGCGCTCGCCCAGGCCCTGGAGGCGCTCAGGGCGGCGGCGGGGGAGGCGATCCAGCTGCACGGCGGCATCGGCTTCACCTGGGAGCACGACGCGCACCTCTACTTCAAGCGGGCGGCCTCCGACGAGCTGCTGTTCGGCCCGGTGCACCGGCTGCGCGCACACGCCGCGGACCGTGCGGGCCTGTTCGCGCCCGCACCGTCCACCGCGGCCGCCGTCGCGCCCGCCGTCGCGGCTCCCGAAGCGTCCCCGCCCGCACCGCAGAAGGTGGCCGTCTGATGGCTCGTGTGGCTCCCGGCGTCAAGCTGATGCAGAAGGTCTCCTCGACCGTGCTGTTCGCCAAGATCGCACCGCACTTCATTCCCGCCGTGGACAAGGCGGTGCACCGGCTCACTCGCGGCAGGGTCATGCTGAGCGCGCGGATGCTGCCGGGCGTGGTCCTCACCGCCAAGGGCGCCCGGAGCGGCGAACCGCGTACCACGCCCCTCGCGTGCATGCCGGAGGACGGCGGGACGAGCTGGATCCTCATCGGGTCCAACTTCGGCCGCACCGGGCACCCGGCATGGACCGGGAACCTGCTCAAACACCCTGATGCGGAAGTGAGTTGGCGCGGCAGGGACATAGCCGTACGGGCCCGGCTGCTGACGGGTGAGGAGCGCGCCGCGGTGTGGCGGGCGGTGCTGGGGTTCTGGCCGCCGTACGCGACGTACCAGGCACGCATCGAGCGTGAGATCCGGCTGTTCCGCCTGGAGCGTCGCTGATCCCGGGCGGATGGCGGCGTGGTGCCGACGCGGAGCCGGCCCGGGGCGGCGGACCCGGAGCGGGTCCGCCGTTACCTGGTCGGCTTCTTGCCCGTGATGCCGAGGTGGACGAGCAGGGCCAGGTTCGGCTTGAGTTCGGCCTGCTTGACGCCCCAGGTCTGGAAGCCCTTCTGGTGCGAGGCGACCGCGGCCAGCATCGCGACCAGCGAACCGGCCATCGCGGCGGGGCTGACGTCCTTGTCGACCTTGCCCTTGGCCTGGAGCTCCTTCACCGATTCCGTGAGGGAGTTGGTGACCGAGTTCAGGATCTTCATGCGGATCTTGTAGAACCGCTTGTCGCCCTCGGCCGCGCCGAGGTCGACCACACGCAGGATCGCGTCGTTGCGGCGCCAGAACTCCAGGAAGCCGTCGACGAGTTCCTCGGCGGCTGCCCACCCTGACTTGCCGACCCAGGTCCGGCCCTCGACGAGCGACGTCAACTGCGCGCCCTCGGCGGCCATGTGCTCGGCGATCTCCAGGACGGCGCCCTCGACGTCCGGGAAGTACTGGTAGAAGGTCGCGGGGGAGGTACCGGCCTTGCGGGCGACGTCGATCACCTTGACGTCGCGGTACGGCGAGGAGCTGAGCATCTCGCTGAGGCAGTCGAGCAGTTTCTGCCGCGTCGCCTGGCCGCGCCGGCCGGCGACACGCCCGTCGACGGTGCGTACTTGTCCTGTCATGCCGTCAGCTTACCGAGGGGGGATCGGCGCGCTATTCGGCCGCCTGCAAATGGGGTTACGGGCTCCCTGGCCTGGGCGGTGCGCGGTCCCGGGCGGCCGCGCAGGCGAATTCCGGCCGGATCCGCCCCGTGGGCGGCCCGTCGTCGCCGCCCGGTCGCTGTCCGGGCGTGTCGCCCCGTTCCGCGGGATTTCCCCCGAATAGTCTTATCAACAGGCTGTGGACAAGTTTTCGGGCGGATCATGGCTGGGAGAAGTGGGAGGGTACACACCCCCGCAGAACGGAAGGAACCAGGCCCATGGCCGCATTCGTGGAAGGCGCACCCTGCTGGGTGGACGCCTCGCTTCCGGACGTCGAGGCGGGCAAGCGGTTCTACGGTGAGCTCTTCGGGTGGACCTTCGCGGACAGCGCGGGGGCCGAATACGGCCACTACACGCAGGCCTACAGCCAGGGCCGCAACGTTGCGGCCCTCGCCCCCAAGCCCGACGGCCGGATGCCGACGGTCTGGGGCGTCTATCTCTACACCGCCGACGCCTACGCCTGCGCCCAGCGCATCCGCGCCGCCGGCGGCCAGATGGTGATGGACCCGATGCCGGTCGGCCCGTACGGCACGGCCGCGATGGCCGCCGACCCCGGCGGGGCCGTCTTCGGACTGTGGCAGCCCGGCACCCACCACGGCTTCGAGGCCCAGCAGGAGCCCTTCACGTACTGCTGGAGCGAGGTCTACACACGGGCGCGCGACGCCGTGGACGTCTTCTACGCGAAGGTCTTCGGCTACGTGCCGCAGGACCAGGACGACGCCGGAGTCGAGTACCGCATCTGGTCGCCGCCGGGCAAGGCGCCCGGCACCGACACCGCCGTCCTCGGGCGCAGCCTGATCACGGACGCCTTCCCGGAGATCATGCCGGCGCACTTCCTCGTCTACTTCGCCGTCCCGGACTGCGACCGGTCCGTGGCCACGGTGCAGCGGCTCGGCGGCCGGGTCACCGCGGACCCGTTCGACACCCCCTACGGCCGGATCGCGGTCGTCGCGGACAATCAGGGAGCGGTCTTCGGGCTCCTGTCGCAGCCCCGCGCCGAGGCGGACGCGTAGGCGCCGCGGACGGATCGCCGGACGGATCGCCGGGCAGATCACACCGGGCTGCTCGCCGTGCCGGGGCCGGACCCCGTTCGGGCCTGACAGAATCGGGGTTGCGCGACCCGGGCTGCGCCCCGGGATGAGACGCTGCACCGGGCAGGGCGCTGTGCCGGTGGGAGCGGGCCCGGTGCGTGGCCCGTACGGGGAGGTGTGGAGGCGAGTGGTGGAGCAGCTGACGCAGCACGACCCGAGACGGATCGGCCCCTTCGAGGTGCTGGGACGGCTCGGCGCCGGCGGCATGGGGCTGGTCTATCTCGCACGGTCCGCGTCCGGACGGCGAGTCGCGATCAAAACGGTGCGCACCGAGCTCGCCGAGGACCAACTCTTCCGCGTGCGGTTCACCCGCGAGGTGGAGGCGGCGCGCGCCGTGTCCGGCTTCTACACCGCGGCCGTGGTCGACGCCGATCCGCGGGCCGCCGTGCCGTGGCTGGCCACCGCGTACGTCCCGGCGCCCTCCCTGGAGGAGATCGTCAACGAGTGCGGGCCCATGCCCGCCCAGGCCGTACGGTGGCTCGCCGCCGGCATCGCCGAGGCCCTGCAGTCCATCCACGGCGCCGGGCTCGTCCACCGCGACCTGAAGCCGTCCAACGTGCTCGTCGTCGAGGACGGCCCGCGCGTGATCGACTTCGGTATCGCGAGCGGTGTCTCGAACACCCGCCTGACCATGACGAACGTCGCCGTCGGCACCCCCGCCTACATGTCGCCCGAGCAGGCGAAGGACTCGCGCAGCGTCAAGGGCGCCAGCGACGTCTTCTCGCTCGGCTCCACGCTGGTCTTCGCAGCGACCGGGCACCCGCCCTACCACGGGGCGAACCCGGTCGAGACGGTCTTCATGCTGCTGCGCGAGGGCCCGAACGTGGAGGGGCTCCCGGAGGAGCTGCGGCCGCTGATCGAATCCTGCATGCAGATGGACGCCTCGCTGCGGCCGACCCCGGCCGACCTGCAGGCGCAGCTGGCCCCGCACCTCTTCGACGGCGGCGACGACAGCGGTACCGCCTCGGCGTGGCTGCCGACGCGGGCCGTCGCGATGATCGAGGCCCGGCGCGCGGGGAACCGCACGGCCGTCGCCGTGCCCGCACCCGGCCGTGACGGCCGGGGCGGCGGCGCCGGGGCCCGCGGGCCCGCGTCCGAGCAGGCCACGCAGCGCCGCCCGCGGGGCGCCGAGGGCTGGGTGGACCCGCGCACCGGCCAGGCCGTGCCGCAGCGTCCGCACCATCCGCCGCGCTCCGCGGTGCCTTCGGGCGAGCCGGTGCGCCTGGGCGGCTCGCCGGTGCCGATCGGGCCCGGCCCGTTCGCGACGGCCTCGGCGTCGGCGGCGCACACCCCCGCCGCGGACGCGGCGACCGGCTGGGTGCGCCCGCCCGACGGGTCGGCGCCCTCCCCGGCCGGTGGACCGGTCACCCCGTCCGTCCCGGGACCGGGCGCGGCCCCGGACAGCGGCCGCTGGCGGCCCTGGCGCTTCCGCATGTCGAACGAGGTCTGGGGCACCCCGGCCGTCGCCGGCAACCTGCTGTACGTGACTTCCTTCGAGGTGCACGCGCTGGACGTGGCCAGCGGCCGCCGCCAGTTCAAGACCCGCGACGTCGCCTGGTCCATGGCCGTCGCCGACGGCCGGATCCACGCCTCCGACGGGCCCTCCCTCTACGCGCTCGACGCCACCGACGGCTCCGAGCGGTGGCGGCTGTCGACCGATGCCTGGGTGTACGCCGTGCGCGCCGAGCACGGCACGGTCGTCACCGCCACGCGCGGCGGTGGGGTACAGGGTTGGGAGGCGTCCAGCGGCCGGAAGCTGTGGGAGCTGACCGGCGCGCAGAGCGACTTCGAGACCCCGGAGGCGGCCCCCGTCCTCCACGAGGGCACGGTGTACGTGTGGCAGGACGCGCGGCTGCGCGCCCTGGACGCCCGCAGCGGCCGGGAGGCCTGGTCGTACCCGATCGGCGACGCCGCCTCCTGCGGGAACGTGCCCGTCCGGGTCGCCCCCGCTCCCGACGGCAACGTGTACGTCGCGGCCGGCACCCGGGTGATCTCCGTGGACCGGGCCTCCGGCCGGGTCCGCTGGCACTTCGAGGCCCCCGCGGTCTTCCTGGCTCCGCCGGCCTTCGCGCCGGGTGCGGCCGTCACGGGCGGCGGGGTCTACCTCGCCGACTACCTGGGCACCGTCTACGCCCTCGACGCGGTCACCGGCCAGGACCGCTGGCGGATCGCGACGGAGTCGCGGCAGTCCTCCGACCCGGTGCTGGTGGTGGGCGGCAACGTCCACCTGGGGGCGGGCAGCGCGCTCTACACGCTCGACGCGGTCACCGGCACCCCGAAGTGGCGGTTCGCGGCGGGCGGCGAGATCACGGGCCTGCCGGCGGTCGCGGACGGCCGGGTGCACTTCGGGTCGGCCGACCACTGCCTGTACACGCTGGACGCGGCGGGTGGCCAGCTCCGCTGGAAGCTGGCCACGGGCGGCGAGATCACGGGCGCCCCGGTCGCGGAGGCGGGCGTGGTGTACGCGTGCAGCAAGGACCGCTGCGTGTACGCCCTGGACGCGGCGAAGGGCACGGGCACCCGTACGGGCGGGTGACCCCGGCGGGGGCCGGGTCGGGCCCCGCCGGGTAGCGCACCGCACCGGGAGTGACAGGATGGACCCCATGAGCAACGTCTACTTCGACATCAACATCAACGGCGCCCCCGCGGGCCGCATCGTCTTCAAGCTGTACGACGACGTCGTCCCGAAGACGGCGCGCAACTTCCGTGAGCTGGCCACCGGCCAGAACGGCTTCGGCTACGCGGGCTCCGGCTTCCACCGCATCATCCCGCAGTTCATGCTCCAGGGCGGTGACTTCACCAACCACAACGGCACCGGCGGCAAGTCCATCTACGGCGAGAAGTTCGAGGACGAGAACTTCCAGCTGAAGCACGACCGCCCCTACCTGCTGTCGATGGCGAACGCCGGCCGCAACACCAACGGCTCGCAGTTCTTCATCACCACGGTCGTCACCTCGTGGCTCGACGGCAAGCACGTCGTCTTCGGCGAGGTCGTCTCGGGCCAGGAGCTCGTCGACCAGATCGAGGCCCTGGGCTCCCAGTCCGGCGCCCCCAAGGGCAAGGTCGAGATCGCCGCTTCCGGCGTCGTCGAGGCCTGATCACACCCGCCTGCCCGGCCGGTCGGCCCCGCCCCCGCCCGGGGGCCGGGGCCGCCGCCGTTTCCCCGTACTCGGGTCCCTGCCTCAGCCGCCGACGTGCCCGGCCTGGATCTGGCGGCCCTGGGTGGTCACCACCACCACCGGCACACCGTCCGGTACCTGCCCCTGGAGGTCGGCCAGGAGCGAGTCGACCGGGGGCAGCTCCCCGGGCGAGCGGACCTGGATGTAGAGGGTCTGGGACTGGGCCGTGACGCTCTGGACGGAGGCGCCGGGCGTTCCGGCCAGCCAGGCCGCGGCGGCGTTCGTGGCGCGTGTGGTCCACAGGTTCACGAGAACGGTACCCACCGTGTTCGCTCCCAGCAGAAGGCCGACCGCGGCGAACAGCAGGCCGAGCGCCAGGTAGGTCCTGCGCGTCGAACCCGTCTCGCCCCGCCGGCCGGCCGTCGCGTACCCGAGCGCGCCGAACACCACCATGCCCGCGAAGACCAGGGCGAGCAGGTTGGAGACGAACAGGACGAACGAGCCCAGGGCCAGCCACCACGCGGCCTGTCCGGCGCAGACTCCGGTCACCACCAGCGGTGGCACCAGCGAGATGGCGATCGCCACCCCGGGCAGGACGGCCGCGACGTCCTTGCGGGCGAGGGCGACAGCGCCGGCGAAGCCGGTGGCGAGCGCGGCGACCAGGTCCAACAGTCCGGGGGAGGTGCGGCTGGAGATCTGGCTGTCCGACAGCAGGTCGAAGGAGGAGGGCACCACCAGCGACGCCAGCATGCCGACGGCCGTCACCAGCAGGCATCCCGAGGCCACGAACAGGAGCGCGGTGGAACGCCTCCGCTGCACCGCGCCCAGTGCGATGCCCATGATCGGCGTGGACAGCGGGGCGATGATCATCGCCCCGATCACCGTGGCGGTGGAGTCGGTCAGCACTCCGCCGGCCGCGATCACCGCCGACAGGAACAGCATGGTCCAGAACGCGGACTGTTTCGCCTGCCGGTCCCCCTGCGACAGGTCGAGGTCCTCCTCCAGATCCTCCAGAGATCTTCGCTGGCGGTCCGGCAGCATGCGGTCACGGAGGGTTCTCAGCACCAGCCGAGTATCACGCGGCGCGGTGCCGGGGCCCTGGGAGACACACGGGAGACCCTCCTTCGGGCGGACGCGTCAGCGCAGTCGGGGTTCGGGGGCCGTGCGGCGGTCCGCGAAGAGTTCCGCCTGTCGTCGTGGTGGCAGGTTCCCCAGGGCGATCAGGGCCGGAGCCTGTGCGAGGGCCTGCTGGAGGGCGGCCTGCTTCGCCGACCACAGGGCCCGTACGGTGCCCTGCACGGCCTGAGTCGGGAAGCCGGCCAGGGTCTGCGCCGCCCGCAAGGCCGCCGGGAGCAGTCCGTCCGGCGCGGCCAGTTCCGAGACCAGGCCGATCTCGTGGGCGCGACGGGCGGAGAGGCGTTCGGCCGTGCCCATCAGGGACATCCGGGCGGCCTCGCCGAAGGGCATGCGCTGCGCCATGTGGACGGCCTCGTAGGCGCTGACCATCCCGTAGGTGGTGTGCGGGTCGAAGAAGGTGGCCGTCTCGGAGGCGATGAGGAACTCCGACTCGCCCAGCAGGTAGAAGGCCCCGCCGCAGGCCATGCCGTTGACGGCGGCGACGACCGGCTTCCACAGGTCGCAGGACTTCGGGCCGATCGCGATCAGAGGGTCGTCGGCGGAGTAGGGGGAGGCGGGCTGCGGCACCTCGGCGCCGCGGTCGATGCCGGTGCAGAAGGCGGCCCTTCCGGCGCCGGTCAGCACGACCGCCCGGACCTCCTCGGCGAAGCGGAGTTCGCGCCACGCCTCGCCCAGCTCGGCGGCGGTGGCCAGGTCGACGGCGTTGTGCCGGTGCTCCCGGTCCAGGGTGACCACCGCGACCCCGGTGGCCCCGTCCCGTTCCACGCGCAGCGTCACGACTTCTCCAGGAGCCAGCGGGGCACGGTCATTCCGCCCGTCTCGGTGAAGGTCACGTGGACCCGTGCGCCGATGCGCAGCCGGGCCGGGTCCATGGAGTCGAGGGGGGCGTCGGCGGAGGTCACCAGGTTCCCGGCGAGTCGGATGTGCGGGGCGTCGGCGAGTTCGACGAGGACCACGTTGTACGGGGCCTGCGCGGCGTAGGCGGGCAGCAGCGGCGGGTGGGGCCGGACGTAGGACCAGATGCGGCCGCGGCCGCTCATGCGGCGCCACTCGCTGTCGAAGGACCGGCAGTGCGGGCAACAGGGGCGGGGCGGGAAGCGGAGCCTGCCGCAGGCGGCGCAGGCCTGGACGCGCAGCTCGCCGCGGGCGGCGTACTCCCAGAAGGGGGCGCCGTCCTCGTCGGGCACGGGCAGGAGCAGGGCGTCCGCGGACGCGGCGGCTTCGGGTGCGGGGGTCATCGGCGGGTCAGCTCCTCAGCAGGATCGCGGACGTCGGGACGCCTTCGCCCGCCGTCACCAGGCAGGTCGCGGCGTCCGGCACCTGGGCGGTGGAGGTGCCGCGCAGCTGCTTGACGCCCTCGTTGATCAGGTTGAAGCCGTGTACGTACGCCTCGGACAGTCCGCCGCCGCCGGTGTTGAGGGGAAGCCGGCCGCCGAGCTCCAAGGCGCCGCCCTCGGTGAAGGCGGCGCCCTCGCCGCGCCCGCAGAAGCCGTAGCCCTCCAGGGAGAGCGGGATGAGCGGGGTGAAGGCGTCGTAGATCTGGGCGACGTCCACGTCCTGGGGGCCGAAGTCGGCCTGCTTCCACAGGTGGCGGGCGGCGGTCCAGGCGGGCCCGGACAGGGGGTCGTCGTTCCAGTAGTTGACCATGCCGTGGTGCTGGGCGGGCAGGCCCTGGGCGGCGGAGTGGACGTAGACCGGCCGGTGGCGGCAGTCGCGGGCCCGTTCGGCGGAGACGATCACGCAGGCCAGTGCGCCGTCGGTCTCCAGGCAGTTGTCGAAGAGGCAGAGCGGGTCGCTGATCATGCGGGAGGTCATGTACATCTCGCGGGTCAGCGGGCGTTCGTACATCATCGCGGCGGGGTTCTCGTTGGCCCGGTTGCGGCAGGCCATGGCCACGTTGAAGAGGTGGTCGCGGGTGGCGCCGTACTCGTGCATGTAGCGGCGGGCCAGCATGCCGATCTCGTCGGCGGGGCGGAGCAGGCCGAAGGGCCGGGTCCACTGGCCGGGGGTGGGCAGCTGGACGGCGGTGTTCTTCCAGGGGCGGGGGCCGGAGCCGCGTTTGCGGGAGCGCCAGGCGACCCCGACGGTGGCCTGGCCGGTGGCCACGGCGGCGGCGAGGTGGCCGACCGTGGCACAGGAACCGCCGCCCCCGTAGCCGATCTTGGAGAAGAAGGTGACGTCGCCGGCGCCGATGGCCTTGGCGACCTCGACCTCGTCGGTCTCCTCCATGGTGTAGGAGGAGAAGGCGTCCACCTCGCCGGGGTCGATGCCGGCGTCGGCGAGGGCGGCCAGGATCGCCCGGCAGGCCAGTTCCTTCTCGGACTGCGGCAGTCGTCTGGCGAAGGCGGTCTGGCCGATGCCGACTATCGCCGTAGCGTCCTTGAGCGTTGCCGCCATCGCCACCTCCGGGGAGTGCGCCAGTACTGACAGGCGCGAAGGCTACAGCTAATCTGACGGTTAGTCAGCTACTGGGTTCGCGGGAGGGCGGCACGCATGGGCGACGACGGGCTGCGCGGGCATGTACGCGAGGACGCGCCCGCGGGCGTGGGCGAGGACCCGCGCGGAGACCTGCGCTGGGGCACCATCGCGGGGCTCGTCCGGTCGGCATCGGCACGGTACGGCGACCTCGAAGCCGTCGTCGACGGGCGCGTCCGGATCGGATACGCGCAGCTCGGGGAGCGCGTCGAGCGCGCCGCGGCGGCCTGTGTGGCCGCCGGGGTGGAGCCGGGCGACCGGGTGGCCGTGTGGGCGCCCAACACCCTCGACTGGATCGTCTCCGCGCTCGGCGCGGTCTCGGCGGGTGCCGTCCTGGTCCCCCTCAACACCCGCTACAAGGGCACGGAAGCCGCCTACGTCCTGCGGCGCAGCCGGGCCCGGCTGCTCTTCGTCACCGGCACCTTCCTCGGCACCTCCTACGTCGCCTCGCTGCGTCGGGCCGCCGCCGAGGGGCCCGGCCGGGGCCCCCTGCCCGGACTGCCGCACCTGGAACAGGTCGTCGTCCTCGCCGAGGACGCCCCCGACTCCTTCCGCACCTGGAAGGACTTCCTCGCGGGCGGGGACCGGATCACGTCGGAGGCGGTGCGCGAGCGCGCCGACGCCATCAGCCCCGACGCCCCCTCCGACATCATCTTCACCTCGGGCACCACCGGCAGCCCCAAGGGCGCGGTCATCACCCACGCCCAGTCCCTGCGCTGCTACGACGTGTGGAGCGAGCTCGCGGGACTCCGCGAGGGCGACCGCTACCTGATCGTGAACCCCTTCTTCCACACCTTCGGCTACAAGGCCGGGATCATCGCCTGCCTGATGCGCGGGGCGACGATGGTCCCGCAGCCCGTCTTCAACGCGGACACCGTCCTCGCCAACGTCGCCGCGGAGCGGATCTCCGTACTGCCCGGGCCGCCAACCCTGCACCAGTCCCTCCTGGACCACCCGCAGCGCGCCCACCACGACCTGTCCGCCCTGCGGCTCGTCGTCACCGGCGCGGCCGTGGTCCCGCTCCGGCTCGTCGAGCGCCTGCGCGGCGAGCTGCGCATCCCCACCGTCCTCACCGCCTACGGGCTCTCCGAGGCGGGAGGCATCGTCACGATGTGCCGTCGGGGCGACCCGGCCGAGGTCGTCTCCGCCACCTCCGGCCGGCCCATCCCGGACACGGAGGTCGCGGTCCTGGACGGCGACGGGCGGCCCCTGCCGGCCGGACGACCCGGCGAGATCGCGGTCCGCGGCCACCACGTCATGCAGGGCTACTTCGAGGACCCCGACGGGACGGCGGCGGCGATCACCCCGGACGGCTGGCTGCGCACCGGGGACGTGGGCGTCCTCGACGGAGACGGGAACCTGCGCATCACCGACCGGATCAAGGACATGTTCATCGTCGGGGGCTTCAACGCCTACCCGGCCGAGATAGAGCAACTCCTCGGCCTGCACCCGGACATCGCGGACGTGGCGGTCGTCGGGGTGCCCGATCCGCGCCTGGGTGAGGTCGGCAAGGCCTACGCCGTCCGGCGCCCCGGCTCCACACTCACCGCCGACGACCTGATCGCCTGGTCCCGGCGGGAGATGGCCAACTACAAGGTCCCGCGCGCGGTGGAATTCGTCACCGAACTCCCGCGCAACGCCGGTGGCAAGGTCCTCAAACGCGAACTCCGCGCCCGCCCGTGAGGGCCGGGGCCGCCGACCCGGGGCCGGGCCCGGGTCAGCGGGCGTAGGAGCCGATGCCGACCAGGCAGTAGACGTACTGGTTGAGGACGATCGAGCCGCGCAGGTAGCGGTAGGAGAAGGCGTACTGGGTCCTGGGATTGCCGCTGCACCGGTCCAGGTCCGAGGTGCCGGGGATGCTCTCGATCACCCGGTAGTGCGCGTCGGACGCCGAGCAGGGCACCTCCTCGACGCCGCTGACGCTGCGGGGCGTCGTCGAGTCGGGCAACTGCCCGTTGAGGCAGGTGCCCCGGTCGAACGGTGTGGGTTCGGGGCTCGGCTCCTCGCTCGGCTCCACGCTCGGCCCGGAGTCGTACGGGGTGGTCTCGGTGGTCTCGGGATCCGATGTCCGGGGTGAGGGGGTGGGGGAGGGGCTCCTGGAGGAGGACCAGGTGGGGGTCGCGTCGCCGGCGGGCTTCGCGTCGTCGCCGCCGTCGCCGTCACGGAGCAGGAAGAAGCCGATGACCAGCAGTGCCGCGACGGCGAGCCCCACCAGGCAGCCGCGCCCGCCGCCCGTCTGCGGGACCGGCGCGGGCCGCTGCGGTGCCGGGTCCCCCGCGGGCGGGGGAATGATGCCGCCGGCCCCCGCGATCCAGGCCACGCCGGCCCCGGACACGTGGATGCGCAGCCGCACCTCCTCGGTGCCGACCCGGACCTTGACGAGGTCGCCGTGCCGGCAGGGCGGTATCCGCACGCGGACCGGTCCGGACGGCAGCTCCACGGAGACGATCGCGCCGTGGGCGGCCTGCTCCGGGGTGATCGCTATGAGCATGTCCTGTGACGACACCGGCTGCTCCAGGGAGGGGGGGTTGGCGCGCAGGATGCCTGGCGGTTCCTCACAGATTGTGCCGGGTGTCCCGATGGTGCCGCAGCCGTTCCGCGACTCTCAGGAGCGGCGGGCCAGCACCAGCCGCCAGCGCGGAGCCCCGTCGGGCCGGCGGCCGAACTGCTCCAGCGGGACCGTCTCCACCGTGAAGCCGCAGGCCCGCAGGTCGGCACGCACCCCGCTCAGCGGGAAGGTCCGGTAGTACATGACGAACGGTGGCCGCCACACCGCGTTGCGCACCCGCATCGCGGCGTCGAAACCCGCCACCGCCCACCACACCGGAGAGCTCGGCGGGATCGGGGCGCCGATCGGAAAGGCGAAGAGCCCGCCCCCGCGCAGCGCCGCGTGCACCTCCGAGAAGAGGGCGGGCCGTTCGGAGGGCAGGAAGTGGCCGAAGGCCCCGAAGCTGACGGCCAGGTCGTAGCGGTCAGAGAGTTCTGGCGGGAGGGCCCGCGCGTCGGCCCGTACGAAGTCCACCCGGTCGTCGTCCGCGTGCGTGCGCCGGGCCTCGGCGAGCATGCCCGCACTGAGGTCCACCCCGGTGACCCGGTCCCGGCACAGCCGCCGCAGCATGGTGGTTCCGGCACCCGTGCCGCAGCACATGTCCAGGCCGGCGCCGAAACCGCCCTCCCGCTGGGCGAGGGTCTCCTCGACGGCGTCGAGCATCCGGTCCGGCGTGCGGAAGGGGGTGTGGTCGAACTTCGGTGCGAGCAGGTCGTAGCCCCGCTCGACGGAGGAGAGGCCCTGCACTGCCAGTTCGCGGACGCTCGGCCCGTGGGAGGAGAACACGCCTCCAGCCTATGCCCGCCCGGATCCGTCCGGGCATACGTGTGCGGCGGTCGCGGTGGCTCCCCCTCCGGGCCACCGCGACCGCCGTTCCCCCGTTGTTCCCCCCGTTGTTCCCCCGTTGTTCCCCCGAGCCCCCGTTTCCCCCGTGGGCTCCCCCGTACGTCGTGTGCTGCCTACGGGCGCGGACCGGACGCGTGGTTGTCCAGCGTCCGGATCTCCTCGCCCTCGGACGGGTCGTCGGCCAGCGGCTTGATCTCGATGCCCGACGCGTGGTTGTCCAGGGTCTCGATCTCGGCGCCCGAGGCGTGGTTGTCGAGCGGCTTGACGGTGCCGTCGTTCGGCAGGATGTTCTCGTTCGTCGTCATCGGTTCTCCTGATGGATGGGTGGGACCCGTTCGGCGATTCCCCCGATGACCGCCGAACGGGTGATCCTTCCAAACGGCCCGGATGTCCCCCGACGCACCGGGTCGATGCACCTATCGTGCCGTTCGGCGATAAACGAACGATGAACGCCTCGTTCAACCGGCGTCTTCGCAGGTCAGGCGGCAATCTCTGTGGCCAGCAAGGTCTGTACCTCGGCCAGTTCGGCCGAACCGAGCTGCTGGAAGACCGCCTCCGCGTCCCGCCAGCACGCCCGCGCCCGGTCCGTCTGCCCCAGCCGCCGCAGCGCCTTGCCCAGCACCGTCAGCACCGTCGCGCGCCGCCACTCCCCGCCGATGCCGCGCAGTGCGATGGCCTGCTCGGCGTGCGCCGCGGCCAGGGTGGGCCGGCGCGCCGC
Source organism: Streptomyces sp. PCS3-D2 (assembly GCF_000612545.2). Lineage (GTDB taxonomy): Bacteria > Actinomycetota > Actinomycetes > Streptomycetales > Streptomycetaceae > Streptomyces. The sequence goes on from NZ_CP097800.1 coordinate 4,338,090, forward strand.
GAGATGGGCGACGGCGAGCCGGAAGTGGGTGACCCCTTCCCACAGGGGCTGGCGGTTGTCGTGGAAGAGCGCCAGCGCCTCGGTGAGCTGCGCGAGGGCCTCGCCGAGCCGGCCCGCCTCGGTGAGTGCGATGCCGAGCGCGTAGCGGCCGTTGGCCAGCCGCAGGGACAGGCCCATCCGGTCGTAGATGGCGATGCCCTGCTGCGCGAGGTCTATGGCGCTGGTGAGGCGGCCCAGTTCCACGTGGATGCGGGAGAGGTTGCACAGGGCGCTCGCCTCGCCGACGTTGTTGCCGTCGGCGCGGAAGTTCTCGATGGCCTCCAGCAGGTACCGCTCGCCGTCCGCGTTCCGCCCCTCGTAGAGCGCGATGATCCCGCGGTCGTTGGGCGCCCAGCAGCTGGGCAGCGGGTCTCCGGCCTCGCGGGCCAGCACCGTGGCCTGGCGGGCTTCGTCGTCGGCCTCGGCGAAGCGGCCGGCGACCAGGTGCACGTTGGTCAGGGTGGTGCGGGCGCGGCCCTCGGCGTAGGGGTCCTTGGCGGCCTGGGCGGCGTCGCGCAGGGCGGCCGCGGCCGACTCGTACTGCTTGGAGTTGGCCCCCGATTCGGCGAGGTCCTTGGCCGCCCACAGCAGGTCGACGGCCCGGCGCAGCACCGGTGAGTCGCCGCCCCGTACGGAGGCCTGGCGTACGCACGCCAGCAGCGGACCTGCCTCGGTGTACAGCCAGTCCAGGGCGGCGCGCGGCTCGGCGAAGACCAGTCCGGGGTAGTGGGTGTCGGACAGGTGCGCGGGCAGCCGGTCGCCGGGGCGTTCCAGGGCGTACACCCCGGAGGCGGTGGCCAGGTAGAAGTCCAGGAGGCGGTCCAGGGCGGCCTCGCGTTCGCTCGGGGGCTGCTCGTCCCGTTCGGCGCAGGCCCGCGCGTAGAGGCGGACGAGGTCGTGGAAGCGGTAGCGGCCGGGCGCGGCGGATTCGAGGAGGGAGCAGTCGACCAAGGCCTCCAGGAGGTCCTCGGTGTCGTACTCGGGCAGGTCGAGGACGGCGGCGGCCGCGGACAGCGAGATGTCCGGGCCGTCGGCCAGGCCGAGGAGGCGGAAGGCGCGCTGCTGGGCCGGTTCCAGCTGGCCGTAGCCGAGCTCGAAGGTGGCCTTGACGGCGAGGTCGCCGGCCTGGAGTTCGTCGAGGCGGCGGCGTTCGTCGCCGAGCTTGGCGGCCAGGACGGAGACGGTCCAGGTGCGGCGGGCCGCCAGCCGGGAGGCGGCGATGCGGATGGCCAGCGGCAGGAAGCCGCAGGCGCCGACGACGTCGAGGGCGGCCTGGCGTTCGGCGCGTACGCCTTCCTCGCCGACGATGCGGGTGAAGAGCTGGAGCGCCTCCTCCGGACTCATCACGTCGAGGTCGACGAGATGCGCCCCGGCGAGGCCGGCCATGCGGACCCGGCTGGTGACGAGGGCGGCGCAGCCGGCGGTGCCGGGTAGCAGCGGGCGGACCTGGGCGGCGTCGCGGGCGTTGTCGAGGAGGACCAGGACGCGGCGGCCGTCGAGGGTGGAGCGGTAGAGGGCGGCCCGTTCGGCCGGGGAGTCGGGGATGGCGGTGTCGGGGGTGCCGAGCGCGCGCAGGAAGGAGCCGAGCACGGCCTCCGGCTCGGCGGGGCGGGTGTCGGTGCCCTGGAGGTCGACGTAGAGCTGGCCGTCGGGGAAGTGCGGGCGGGCGGCGTGGGCGACGTGGACGGCGAGGGTGGTCTTGCCGACGCCGCCGATGCCGGCGAGCGCGGAGACGGCCATGACCTGGTCCTGGGCGCCCCCGGAGAGGATCGTGCCGAGCTCGTTCACGAAGCTGGATCGCCCGGTGAAGTCGGGTACGGTCGCGGGCAATTGGGCGGGCCTCACCTGGGTGGCGGTGGCTGCCGGGGCGGGGTCCTCCGCGCGGGCCAGGTCGGCGTCGGCGTTCAGGATCCGCTGCTGGAGCGCGGCCAGTTCGGGACGCGGGTCGACGCCGAGCTCGTCGGCGAGGAGCCGGCGGGTGTCGGCGTAGACGGCGAGGGCCTCGGCCTGTCGGCCGCTGCGGTAGAGGGCGAGCATGAGCAGCTCGCGCAGCCGTTCGCGCAGCGGGTGGGCGGCGGTGAGGGCGGTGAGCTCGGAGACGGCCTCGGCGTGGTGGCCGACCTCCAGGTCCAGGTCGAGGCGGGCTTCCAGCAGTTGGAGGCGCCATTCGGCGAGCCGGGTGCGCTCGGTCTCGGCGTGCGGGCCGGGGACCCCGGCGAGGGGTTCGCCCTCCCACAGGTCGAGGGCGCGGGCCAGGAGCGTGCGGGCGAGGGAGCGGTCCCCGGCGGCGCGGGCGCCCTCGGCGTCGGCGGCGAGGCTTCGGGCAATGCCGAGGTCGAGGGTGGCTGCGGAGCGCAGCCGGATGGCGTAGCCGCCGGACTCGGTGACGAGCAGGCCCGGGGCGACGACCTTGCGCAGGCGGGAGGCGTAGGTGCGGATGGTGGCGAGGGCCTGCTGCGGCGGGTCCTCGCCCCAGATGGCGTCGATCAGTTCGGGTGCGGTGGCGGTGCGGCCGTCGCGCAGCAGGAGTGCGGCGAGCAGGGCGCGTTGCTGGGGGGTGCCGGAGGGCAGGGCCTCGCCGCCCCGCCAGGCGCGTACGGGCCCGAGGACGGCGAACCGCGACTCGCCCGCCGTGCCGCCTGCGACGGTCTCGGCGGTCTCGGCGGTCGGGGCAGGCCCGGTGGTGCCGCTAGCGGTGGTGGCGTGCCTCTCGCCGGACGCGGCGGCGACCGTCGGCGGTACGGGACCGGCGGGGCGGGCGGCGGTGCCGGCTTCGGACGCGGCGGCAGCCGCACGGGCCTCGGGGTGTTTGCGCGGGTGAGGGATGGCCGGTACGCCGTCCATCTGTCGTCCCCCTGCCTTCCGTCGGTGTAAGGGTCAGTCTGCCCTGTCTGCGCGCACACGTCAGCCCGTCCATGACCGATCCCGGACCAACTAGCTGACGGTTCGTCAGATCAGCGCTACCGTATGAGCCATGGAGACCTTCCCCAAGATCATCTCGGTGGACGACCACACGGTTGAACCTCCCCACGTCTGGAGGGACCGGCTCCCGTCCAGGTACCGCGACACCGGCCCCCGCGTCGTCCGTGCCCCGCTGAAGGAAATGACCTTCCTCGGCGGCAAGTTCGCCCCGGTCATGGGGGCCGCGGGCGACGACGGCCCGATCGGCGACTGGTGGGTGTACGAGGACCTGCACCGGCCGCTCACCCGGCTCGACACCGCCGTCGGGTACGACCGCGACGAGATCACCCTGGAAGTCATCACCTACGAGCAGATGCGCCCCGGCTCCTTCTCGGTTCCCGAGCGGCTCGCCGACATGGACGTCAACCATGTCCAGTCGGCCCTCTGCTTCCCGACCTTCCCCCGCTTCTGCGGCCAGACCTTCACCGAGGCCAAGGACCGTGAGCTGGGGCTCCTGTGCGTACGGGCCTACAACGACTGGATGGTGGAGGAGTGGTGCGGCCCCGACGCCCGGGGCCGGCTCATCCCGCTCACCCTCATCCCGCTCTGGGACGCCCGGCTGGCCGCCGAGGAGGTCCGCCGCAACGCGGCGCGCGGCGTGCGCGCGGTCGCCTTCTCGGAGATACCCCCGCACCTGGGCCTGCCGTCCGTGCACACCGACGAGTGGGATCCCTTCCTTCGGGCGTGCGACGAGACCGGCACGGTCATCGCCATGCACATCGGCTCCTCGTCCCGGATGCCGTCCACCTCCGCGGACGCCCCGCCCGCGGTCGGCTCCACCATCACCTTCGCCAACTGCTGTTTCTCCATGGTCGACTGGCTGATGAGCGGCAAGTTCGAGCGCTTCCCCCATCTGAAGATCATGTACGCGGAGGGCCAGATCGGCTGGATCCCGTACATCCTCGAACGCGCGGACGTGGTCTGGGAGGAGAACCGCGGCTGGGGCGGGGTCGCCGACAAGGTGCTCCGTCCGCCGTCCGAGCTCTTCGCGGGGCACGTCTTCGGCTGCTTCTTCGACGACGCCTTCGGTCTGCAGAACCTCGACGCGATCGGCGCCGGCAACGTCCTCTACGAGACGGACTACCCCCACTCCGACTCCACCTGGCCGAAGTCGCGCGAGGTCGGGGAGGCGCAGATGGGGCACCTGGCGCCGGACACGGTGGACCGCATCGTGCGCGGCAACGCGATCGACCTGCTCGGCCTGACCCCGGACGGCCTGTGGGCGGGACCGGGTTCGGGCGGCTGACCCCGGTCGGTCAGGCCGGTGTCCGGCGGGCCGTGACCCCGCCCGTGCCCTCGCCCTCGCCCGCGTCCGTGTCCGTGTCCGCCGGCACGGTCACGAGCAGGAACGAGACGGCCAGGCCGGCCGCTGCGACGGCCGGCAGCAGCAGCGTGACGTCCACGAGGGCGACGAGCCCGGCGCCCAGGGCCAGGGCCAGCGCGTTCGGTACGAAGACCAGGGTGTTGGCGGTGGCGGCGGTCCGGCCCACGGCGGAGTCCGGCACCTCGCGCTGCACGGCGGTCAGCACGGTGATCAGCACGCACGGCAGGCCCGCGCCGATCAGCGCGCTGCACACCAGGGCCGCGGCCTCGTACGGCAGCGCCCGCCCGCCGCACCCCAGCGCGAACAGGGCGGTGCCGGCCGCCGCGAACACGCGTGCCGGCAGGCGCCGCAGCAGCGGGCCCGCGACCAGCCCGCTCAGGACCGAACCCGCACCCTGCACCGCGTACAGCACCCCCACGTGGGCGGGCGGCCGGCCGAGGACATCGTCGGCGACCGCGTAGACCAGCGCGCCGTTGATCCCGGCCAGGAACATCACGGCGGCGGCGGCCGACACCAGCGGGCGCAGCACCGGTGAACCCCACAGCTGCCGGCCGCCTTCCAGGGCCCGGGCGAAGCCGCCCGCCCGGGGCCCCGTGCGCTCGGGTGCGTCCCGGTCCACCCGCAGCAGCAGGAACAGGCCCGCCGCCAGTGCGAACGTCACCGCGTCGAGCAGGGCCACCGAGGCCCCGCCGAACCGGGTGAACAGGGCGGCGCCCGCCAGCGGCGCGAGGAGCTTCATGCTCTCGGCGGCCGTCATCCGCAACCCGTTGAAGTCGCCGAGGAGGCGGACGTCGACCGCCCTCGCCACCAGGGCGGCCTCGGCGGCCTCGTGGAGCGTGCCACAGAGCCCGTAGACGAGGAGCACGGCGAAGAGCAACCACACCCGGGAGGCCGAGTCGACGAGACACAGGGCGGGCAGCAGCGCGGCCATCACGAGGCAGGCGGCCACCAGCAGGGCCCGCCGCGGCAGCCGGTCGGCGAGCACTCCCAGCGCCGGCCCGGCGAGCACCGGCGCCCACAGGGCGAACACCGTCAGGGCCGCGAGGCTGTCCGATCCGGTGAGCGACTTCACCCAGACCCCGGCCACCAGCCACATCGCCGTCGTGCCGAACCCGGACACCACCACCCCGAGCAGGTAGAGGCCCGCATTGCGGTCCCGCAGGACCCGTCCGCTTCCCCCATCGCGCATGGTGCCAGCGTGCTTCTAAGGCATGCCCGCGCGGATCGGGCACCTGCCCTACACAGGCGGGCGCGGCGGAGCTGGCGCCGTGCGGGCGGTGACGGGCCGGTCACACAGGGGTCGTCGGGCGCCTTGCCGCCGGGCCCGCGGCCGGGGCATGCTTCGCCAGGGCACAGCGGAAGGATCATCATGCCGGTGGACAGGCGGAACGTCGTGACGGCACTGCTGTGCGCGGTGGCGGCCCTGGGCGCCTCCGCCGCGGTGGCGAAGCTCGCGCCGCCCCCCGAGGCGTCCGCTCCGGCGCGGGCCGGGGCCGCGCAGTCCACTCCCTCGCCCACGGCCTCCTCGCGCTCGCACGTGCCGAAGCCGCAGCTGTCCGCCCAGCCCGGGACCACCCTGCCGCCGGCCGTCACGCCCCCGCCCGGCGGGCCCGCCGCCTTCACCGGCGCCCTGTTCACCAACGGCCTGGACAGCGACCACTTCTGCACCGCCACCGTGGTGCACAGCCCCGGACGCAACCTCATCGTCACCGCCGGGCACTGCCTGCTCGCCGGGCAGCAGGGCGACGGGACCGCGGTCTTCGCGCCGGCCTACGCCAACGACACCGCCCCGTACGGCACCTGGAAGATCGAGGAGGTCTTCGAGGACGACCGCTGGGCCGAGGGCACCGACGACGACTACGACCTCGCCTTCGCCACGCTCGCCCCCGACGCCCAGGGCCGTGAGATCGAGGACGTGACGGGCGCGGCCGTGCTGGACACCACCGGCCGGGCCGGTGAGGAGGTCACCGTCACCGGCTATCCCGCCGATCGCAAGATCCCCCGTACCTGCACGGCGACCGCCGTCCGCGAGAGCGCGACCCAGCAGCGCTTCGACTGCGCGGACTTCCCGGGTGGCACCAGCGGCAGCGCGTGGATCGCAGGCGACGGCCGGATCATCGGAATCCTCACGGGCGGGGATACCGACGACGTCTCGACCAGCACGGTGCTGGGGGAGTACGCGGCCTCCCTCTACGCCAAGGCCACATCCGGGGCGCCCGCCAACACGCCACGACACTAGTAGGGCTTGGTCAGGTTCAGTCTTTGGTGGCGTGTCCAGTTGAGTGGCTGTGTCGTTGATCGGGTGTGACGCCTGAGGACTTGGCCGCGGTGCGGTGTGATCTGGAGGATTTCGCGGCGGAGGTTTTCGAGCCGTTCGCGCGGAATGATCAGCGTCGGTGGGGGCGGGTCTACCTGCGTGGGCTGCTGACCGACGGGCAGCGCAAGTCGGTCGAGCCGATGGCCGCCCGGCTGGGCGAGGACGGGAACCGTCAGGCCCTGGCCCACTTCATCACCACCAGTCCGTGGGATCCGGCGCATGTGCGGGCCCGGCTGGCCTGGAGGATGGAAAGGGCGATCCGGCCCACCGTGCTGGTCTTCGACGACACCGGGTTCCTCAAGGACGGCAATGCCTCGGCGTGTGTGTCGCGGCAGTACACCGGCACCGCGGGCAAGGTCACCAACTGCCAGGTGGGCGTCTCCCTGCACATGGCTTCGGATCATGCCTCGGCGGCGGTCGACTGGCGGCTGTTCCTGCCCGAGACCTGGGCGCCCGGGTCGGTGAAGGCGGATCCGGACAAGGTCGCCCGCCGCACCGCCTGCGGTATCCCCGACGACATCGGGCATGTGGAGAAATGGCAGCTGGCCCTGGACATGCTGGATGAGACCCGCTCGTGGGGCATCGAGGTGCCGCTGGCCATTGCGGACGCCGGATACGGCGACGCCGCGGCCTTCCGGCACGGCCTGCAGGCCCGCGGCCTCAACTACGTCGTGGGCATCTCCACCACCCTCTCGGCCCAGCCCGGCCCCGCGGTGCCGGTCGCCGAGCCGTACTCCGGGACCGGGCGCCCGCCGGTGGCGAAGTACCCCGACAAGCCGCAGTCGGTGAAACAGCTGGTCATCGCGGCCGGCCGGAAGGCGGCGAAGCCGGTGCAGTGGCGTGAGGGATCCCGGCCCGGCACGGGCCGCAGCGGCTTCAAGCGGATGTACTCGCGGTTCGTGGCCTTGCGGATCCGGCCTGCCGGACGCGAGGTCCGCCAGACTGTTGACGGACCGGAACTGCCGGAGTGCTGGCTCCTGGCCGAGTGGCCAGCAGGCCAGGCCGAGCCGGTCCAGTTCTGGCTCTCCGACCTGCCCGCCGACACCCCGCTGACCACCCTGGTCCGCCTGGCCAAGCTCCGCTGGCGCATCGAACACGACTACCGCGAGATGAAGCAGGCCCTGGGCCTGGCCCACTTCGAGGGCCGCACCTGGAACGGCTGGCACCACCACGTCACCCTCGTCTCCGTCGCGCACGCCTTCTGCACCCTGCAACGACTGGCCAGAGCCCCAAAAGACACGGCGCTGGCCTGACCCTCTACCGGATCATCCGCGAGCTACAAACCCTTCTCGCGACATGGAACGGCGCCTGCCCCACCTGTCACCGCGACATACCCACCCCAATACGGACCTGACCAAGCACTACTAGGGCGCGGGTCAGGCCAGCAGGCCCAGGTGGACCGGTTCGGGCGGGGTGTCCCTGAGCAGGTCCGACAGGCGGGGCGGCCAGACCGGTTCACCCAGGGTGGCCAGGCGCTGCGCGGAGAGCCACTGCCAGTGGATGCCGGGCTCCTCCAGGACCGGCTCCCGGTGCGGGCCCGTGGTGAGGTAGATGTGCTCGTGCTGGCGCACCGGTACGCCCTGGTGGGTGAAGTCGTGCTCCCAGGTGCACAGCAGGCGCTCCGGCTCCAGGTCGGTCCACCCGGTCTCCTCGCGCAGCTCGCGCCGCACGCACTCCTCGGGGCTCTCGCCGGGGTCGATACCGCCGCCGGGCGGCAGCCAGTGGATGCCCACCTCCACGTTGTCCTCGCGGAAGAGGAACACCGACCCGGTGGGGGACAGGATGACAACGCGCGCCGCGTGACGTGGAGTTCGCCTCATCGATTCAGGGTACGTCGGTGATCGGCGCCGGGGGGCCGGCCCGCCGCTCCCCGTCCGCCCGCAGCCGCCCGCAGCCGACCGCTTCGCGGACACCGCCCGCGCTACTGCCCGCGCCCGCGCCCGCGCCACCGCCGGCGACCGGCGGGCCGCCCGGGCGGCCCGCCGGGCAGGTCCGCCGCCCGGGGCGCGGCGCCGAGCGGGCGTGGACCGCCGTGGCCGTGCCGCCGTGTCCGCTTCCCGGCGGGCCATAGGGCGCGCACATCGTGGACAAACCGGGTCTGAAGGTGCGTTGATGTACGGTCGGGTGAATGAGCAAGCACGCCCGAGCACGCTCCCGCCCCGTCCGTACGAACCGCCGTGCGGCCCGTCGCGTCGTCCTCGCCGCCACGCTCGGCCTGGTGGCCTTCACGGCCGGGTGGGTGTACGTGGCCCAGGATCCGGACCGGGCCGCGGGCGCGGCGGGGGCCACGGCGGACTCCCGTCCGCGGCCCGTGGACCGGGTGGTGCGCGACTCCCCGCGCTCGCCCCTGCAGGGCCTGACCGGTATCAGCGAGCAGACCCGGGCGCGGATCCCCGCCGAGTCCCGTCAGCTCATCCTGGTCACCGGCAGGGCGGCGGACTCCTCCGAGTCCACCGCCGCCCTGTACACCCGCCCCGAGGCCGGGGCGGACTGGGTCAAGGCCGCGAGCTGGCCGGCGCGCAACGGCGCCCGGGGCTGGTCGGCGGAGCGCACGTACGGCGACCTGACCTCGCCCCAGGGCGTCTTCGCGCTCACCGACGCGGGCGGCCTGCTGTCGCCGCCGCCGGGCACGCGGCTGCCGTACGACGAGGACCGGGCCTTCGTGGCCACCGGCCGCGGTGTGAACGGGGAGTCCTTGGTGGGCTCCTTCGACTACGTCGTCGCCATCGACTTCAACCGCCGCCCGGGCCGCTCCCCGCTGGACCCGGTCAAGCCGGACGGCGAGGCCAAGGGCGGCAACATCTGGCTGCACGTGGACCACGACGGCCCCTCCCAGGGGTGCGTCGGCATCCCGAAGGAGGCCATGCGTAGGGTCCTGGAGACCCTGGACCCGGCGGCGAAGCCGGTCATCGTGATGGGTCCGGAAGGCTTCTGACGGGGCGACGGCGCAGCGCCGGCCGTCAGTCGCCGAGATCCAGGACGCCGACCGGCTCGCCCTCCCCGCGCTTGGGGAAGGTGGTGGCGACGATCGCCCCGTCGGGGCGTTCCGGCGGGGGTGGGTCGCGTGTCGGGCGTGTGTCGCGTCCCAGGTCTCGTGGCGCGCGAGGGTCGGTGCGGCGGGCGGGCGGGTCCAGGTCCACGTTGGTGATGCCTGGCAGGGAGGCCAGGTGCTCCGCCGGGCCGGGCCGGGCCTCGTGCCCGTAATCCGCGGACGCCGTGGGTCGGATTCGGTGGGGTGGGGGGCTGCGAGTCGCCTCCCTCTTGCCTGACGATCCGTCAGGTACCACGATGGCCCGGCACCGGCAGGACGAATCGGCAGACGAAGGTGAGGCGGGTCCGCCATGGCGCGCGTGTTTCCGGAAGGTCGGCTGGTCTACGGGATGCAGCTCCCGGTCCAGTCGCAGAGCACCCTCTACGCCGAACCCTGGGAGGCATCGGCCGGAGCCGCCGATCTCGCCGAGATCGCGCGGGCCGCCGACCGGTCCGGCTTCGGCTACCTGGCCACCTGCGACCACGTGGCGATCCCGCGGCGCCTCGCGGGAGCCATGAGTACCGTCTGGTACGACCCGGTGGCCACCCTCTCCTTCCTCGCCGGGGTCACCGAGCGGGTCCGGCTGCTGAGCCACGTGGCGATACTCGGCCTGCGCCACCCGCTGGTCAGCGCCAAGCAGTACGCCACCCTCGACCACCTCTCCGGCGGCCGGCTGATCCTCGGCGTCGGCGCCGGCCATGTGGCGGAGGAGTTCGAGGTCCTCGGCGCGGACTTCGCGCGCCGCGGCGCCGTGCTCGACGAGACCCTCGACGCGCTGCGGGTGGCGCTCGGGCCCGAGGAGTACCCGGAGTTCGAGGGCGGGCGGTTCTCCTTCCGGGATCTCGGGCAGCGGCCCCGGCCCGCGCAGAAGCGGATCCCCGTCTGGGTGGGCGGCTCCTCGCCCGCCGCCGTCCGCCGGGCCGCCGTCCGCGGGGACGGCTGGCTCCCGCAGGGCGACCCGCGCGACCGGCTCCCGGAGCAGATCGCCCGTATCGCACGGCTGCGCGCGGAGGCCGGTGTCACCGGCCCCTTCGAGGTCGGCGCGATCACCGAGGCGCTGTACGTCGGCGAGCCCGGCTGGGACACCGGCCGCCGCACCCTCACCGGCAAGGCGGAGGCCCTCGCGGAGTCCCTGCGCGAGTACGGGGCGCTCGGCGTGGACCAGATCCAGGTCCGTTTCCGCAGCCGCGACCGCGCCGAGCTCGTCGATCAGATCGCCGCCTTCGGGGCCGAAGTGGCCCCGCACCTCAACGACTAGGAGCACGGGCATGGGCAAGCTGGACGGGCGCGTCGTCGTCATCACCGGTGCGGCGCGCGGCCAGGGCGAGCAGGAGGCCCGGCTCTTCGCCGCCGAGGGTGCGAGGGTGCTCCTCGGGGACGTGCTGGACGAGCAGGGCGCGGCCGTGGCCCAGGAGATCGGCGAGGACCGGGCCCGGTACGTGCGGATGGACGTGCGCCGGGAGGAGGACTGGGCGGCGGCCGTCGCCGCCGCGAAGGAGTCCTTCGGTCGGATCGACGGCCTGGTCAACAACGCGGGCATCCTGCGCTTCAACGAGCTGGCCTCGACCCCGCTGGAGGAGTTCCGGCAGGTGGTCGAGGTCAACCAGGTGGGCGCCTTCCTCGGTATCAAGACCGTGGCGCCCGAGATCGAGGCGGCCGGCGGCGGCACCATCGTCAACACTTCCTCCTACACCGGCCTGACGGGCATGGCGTACGTCGGCGCCTATGCCGCGACCAAGGCGGCCGTCTTGGGTCTGACCCGGGTGGCCGCGTTGGAGCTGGCGGGCAGGGGGATCCGGGTCAACGCGATGTGCCCGGGCGCGGTGGACACCCCGATGGCCAATCCCGGCCTGCTGGACCCGGCGAACACCACCGACGAGGCCCGCGAGGCCATGGCGGAGCTCTACCGGCGGGTGGTCCCGATGGGGCGGGTGGGGCAGCCGGAGGAGATCGCCCGGCTGGCGCTCTTCCTGACCGGCGAGGACTCCTCGTACATCACCGGCCAGCCGTTCGTCATCGACGGCGGCTGGATGGCGGGGGTCAGCGTCCTGTAGCCGAGGTCGTCTGATGGGGCGTCAGGTATTGACGCTCCGGGTCCCGCGGTGGAACAGTCGGGGCATCGAATCTGACGCAACGTCAGAAAACAGAGGACGGTGAACCCCTTGGAATTCGGGCTCTTCGTGCAGGGATACGTGCCTGAGGCGCGGTCCAAGGTCGACCCCGAGGCGGAGCACAAGGCGCTGGTCGAGGAGACCGAGTACGTCATCCAGGCCGACAAGTCCGGCTTCAAGTACGCCTGGGCCTCCGAGCACCACTTCCTGGAGGAGTACTCGCACCTGTCGGCGAACGAGGTGTTCCTCGGCTACCTCGCGCACGCCACCGAACGCATCCACCTCGGCTCCGGCATCTTCAACCCGCTCGCCCCGGTGAACCACCCGGTCAAGGTGGCCGAGAAGGTCACCATGCTCGACCACCTCTCCCGGGGCCGCTTCGAGTTCGGCACCGGCCGTGGCGCGGGCAGCCACGAGATCCTCGGCTTCCTGCCCGGTATCGAGGACATGGACGCCACCAAGGAGATCTGGGAGGAGACCATCGCGGAGTTCCCCAAGATGTTCCTCCAGGAGGAGTACGAGGGGTTCCAGGGCAAGCACTGGTCGCTGCCGCCGCGCAAGGTCTTCCCCAAGCCGTACGGCAAGGCCCACCCGGCCATGTGGTACGCCGCCGGGTCGCCCTCCTCCTACGCGATGGCGGCCAGGAAGGGCCTCGGCGTGCTGGGCTTCAGCGTGCAGAAGGTCTCCGACATGGAATGGGTCCTCGACCAGTACAAGACGGCCATCAGGGAGGCGAAGGCGATCGGCGCCTTCGTCAACGACAACGTGATGGTCACTTCCACCGCGATCTGCGCCGAGACCCACGACAAGGCCGTGGAGATCGCCGTCAACGCCACCATGAACCGCTTCCAGTCGCTGGTCTTCCGCTACCACGACACCTTCCCGCGGCCCGAGGCGATCCCCCAGTGGCCCGAGACCCTGCCGGAGTACAACGCGGAGATCATCGAGCTCCTGATTGCCGAGGAGCTCCTCATCTGCGGCGACCCGTCGGAGGTCAGGGCCCAGTGCGAGCGCTGGGAGCAGGCGGGCGCGGACCAGCTCTCCTTCGGCCTGCCGACCGGCGTCTCCTACGAGGACACGATGACCACGATCAAGCTGATCGGCGAGCACGTGATCCCGCACATCGACACCGACCCGGTCCACCGTACGACCCGCTTCCGGCAGTCCGCCTGACCCCTGCGGGGCGCACCAACGGGGACGGCGTCTTCCCGGACCGCCGTCCCGCACCGGGCCCCGGCCGGGCGGCCACCCGCCGGGGCCGTCCCCGGCCCTGCCGGCGTTCGACGCGCGGGCACCGGGGCTCCGGCAGGCCGACCGCACCGCGAACACCGGCAGAAGGGACGTCATGCTCGACCACCTGATCAAGGGCGCGACCGTCGTGGACGGCACCGGCGCCCCCGCCCGCGTCGCCGACCTCGGCATACGCGACGGCCGCATCGCCGTCATCGCCGCGCCCGGCACCGTCACCGAAGGGGCCCGCACCAGCGAGGACGCCACCGGCCTCGTCCTGACCCCCGGCTTCGTCGACCCGCACACGCACTACGACGCCCAGCTCTTCTGGGACCCCTACGCCACGCCCTCCATGAACCACGGCGTCACCACCGTCGCCGGCGGGAACTGCGGCTTCACCCTGGCCCCGCTCAACCCGGCCCGCCCCGAGGACGCCGACTACACCCGCCGCATGATGAGCAAGGTCGAGGGCATGGCCCTCAAGGCCCTTGAGGAGGGCGTCGACTGGACCTGGTCCACCTTCGGCGAATACCTCGACGCCCTGGAGGGCCGGATCGCCGTGAACGCCGGGTTCATGGTCGGGCACTGCGCCCTGCGCCGCCACGTCATGGGCGAGGACGCCGTCGGCGGACAGCCCACCCCCGAGCAGATGCGGCAGATGCTCGACCTCTTCCACGACGCCATGAACGCCGGCGCCTGGGGCCTGTCCACCACCCAGTCCGCCACCCACTCCGACGGCGCGGGCGCGCCCGTCGCCTCCCGCCACGCCCGGCCCGCCGAACTCCTCGCCCTCTCCCGCGCCGTCGCCGAACACGAGGGCACCCAGCTCGAAGCGATCGTCGCCGGCTGCCTCGACCAGTTCTCCGACGAGGAGATCGACCTCTTCGTCGACATGAGCGCCGCCGCCGGACGGCCCCTGAACTGGAACGTCCTCACCATCGACGCCGCCGTCCCCGAACGGGTTCCGCGCCAGCTGATCCCCAGTGAGCGGGCCCGCAAGGCCGGCGGCCGCATCGTCGCACTCACCATGCCGATCCTCACCCCCATGAACATGTCGCTCGGCACCTTCTGCGCACTGAACCTCATCCCCGGCTGGGGCGAGGTCCTCGCCCGGCCCGTCCCCGAACGGATCGCCCGACTCCGCGACCCCGCCGTACGCGCCGAGATGCTGCGCCGCGCCGACAGCAAGGAGGCCGGCGTCTTCCGCCGCCTCGCAGACTTCGGCCGCTATGTCATCGGCGACACCTACAGCAAGGAGAACGAGGGCCTCTCCGGGCGGGTCGTGAACGACATCGCTGCCGAACGCGGCCAGGACCCCTTCCAGTGTCTGGTGGAGATCTGCGCCAACGACGACCTGCGCACCGTGCTCTGGCCGATGCCCACCGACAACGACCCGGCGAGCTGGGCCCTGCGCGCCGAGACCTGGCAGCACGAGGACGTCCTGCTCGGCGGCTCCGACGCCGGAGCCCACCTGGACCGGATGTGCGGCGCCCCGTACACGACCCGCTTCCTCGGCGACTGCCTGCGCGGCCGCAAGCTCGTGCCGCTGGAGGAGGCGGTACGGATGCTCACGGACGACCCGGCCCGGCTGTTCGGGCTGCGCGAGCGCGGCCGGCTCACCGAGGGCTACCACGCCGACCTGGTCCTCTTCGACCCCGAACGGATCGACGCGGGCCCGGCCACCCTCGTCCATGACCTGCCCGGCGACAGCCCCCGCCTCGACGCCCGGGCCGTCGGCATCGTCTCGGTGCGGGTCAACGGCGTGGAGACCGTCCGCGACGACGAGGTGACCGGGGCGGTCCCCGGCATCGTGCTCCGGTCGGGCCGGGACACGAGGACGGTGAGCACCCGATGACCGCTCAACCCCTCTACATCGGCGGCGAGTGGGTGGAGCCGGCCGGCGGGCACTACGAGGTGGTCAACCCGGCCGACGCGTCGGTGGTCGGGCTCGCCCCCGAGGCCTCGCGCGCACAGGTCGCCGACGCGGCCCGCGCCGCAGCCGAGGCCTTCGACAGCTGGTCGCGCACGACACCGCAGGCCCGGGCGGCGATCCTCGACCGCGCGGCCGACATCATGCAGCGGGAGTTCGAGCCGTGGACGGCCCTCGCGCAGGCGGAGACCGGCGCGCCGACCGGGATCGCACGCGGCATGCAGGTCGGCGTCGGCGTCGCCCGCTTCCGCAGGTACGCCAAGGGCGCCCTGGAGCCCGTCGAGAAGGGGCTGCCGCCCCAGGTCACCGAGGCCGGCCCGATGGGGCGGGCGGGCATCCTGGGCGCGCTGGAGGTCCGCCAGCCGGTCGGCGTGGTCACCTGCATCACCTCCTACAACAACCCGTGGGCGAACCCGGCAGGCAAGGTGGCGCCCGCCCTCGCCATGGGCAACACGGTCGTCGTCAAACCGGCCCCGCAGGACCCGCTGTCCGTCTTCCGGATGGCGCAGGCGCTGCACGAGGCCGGGGTCCCGGCGGGCGTCGTCAACGTCGTGTCCGGTCAGTCGGTGGAGGTCGGCGAGGCCGCCGTGGACTCCCCGCACGTGGACATGGTGTCCTTCACCGGCTCCACCGGCGTCGGACAGCGCATCGCGGAGGTCTGCGGCCGCACGATGAAGCGGCAGCTGATGGAACTCGGCGGCAAGGGCGCGGCCGTCGTCATGGACGACGCCGACCTGGACGCGGCGGTGAGGGGCATCGGCACCACCTTCTCCTTCTACTCCGGCCAGATCTGCACCGCCCCGACCCGGGTCATCGTCCACCGGTCGGTGTACGGGCAGCTCATCGAGAAGCTCACCGGATACCTGTCCTTCATGAAGGTCGGCGACCCGGCGGCGGCCGGGACGGTGGTCGGCCCGGTGATCTCGGCGGCGCACCGCGACCGGGTGGAGTCGTACGTCGAGCTGGGGAAGAAGGAGGGGGCGCGGATCGCGTACGGCGGCGAGCGTCCGGTGGTCGGGGACGGGAAGGGCTTCTACGTGGCCCCGACCCTGCTCGTGGACTGCACGAACGACATGCGGGTGGTCCGCGAGGAGATCTTCGGCCCGGTCGTCGTGGTCGTCCCCTTCGACGGCGATGAGGACGAAGCGGTCCGACTGGCCAACGACAGCGACTTCGGCCTGCTCAGCTACGTGTGGTCCGGTGACGCGGCGCGCGCCTTCCGCATTGCGCGGCGGCTGCGCGCGGGCGGGGTCGGCGTGAACACCATCGGCCGCAACATGGAGGCCCCGTTCGGCGGCTTCAAGCGCAGCGGGGTCGGCCGGGACGTCGGCTCGTACGCCCTGCACGCCTACAGCGAGATCCAGTCGATCGTCTGGACGACGTAGCCCGCGGGCCGGATCCGGCCGGGGGCAGGTGGCCCCGGCCGGGCACCGTGTTGCTACAGGTCCTGATCGTCCCCGTCGGCCCACGTGGAGCCGAGGGCCGCAGCGAGTTCGCTGCTGCCCCTCTGGAGCCGGGCGAAGTCCTTCGGGTCGGACCGCTCGATCCGTTGCAGTGCTGCGGCAGCCCGCCGGAGGAGCGGGCTGCCGTCATCGGGCAGCCGCCAGTCGAAGTACAGCCGCAGCGGCCGCCCCTTCACGTCGACGCCGCGCCAGCCGCCCCACACCGCCTCGTCGCCGTCCCGGCGAATCGTCACGTACAGGGCGCCACAGCAGCCCTCCGTGCAGTACGCCTGGGCGAGCCGCACCTCCCGCGGCTGCGGTCCGGCACGCAGGCCGAAGTGGTCGACCAGATACTCCGGGACCTGCCCGTCCGGCTCGATGCCGTGGCGGAACAGGGCGTAGTCGTGGAGGGAGGTCGTCCGGGAGGTGAGCGCCGGGCGCTCTGCGCGGGTGCTCACCGGGCGGGGTGGGACTCGATTCCGTGGGTCATGCCCCGCAGCATGCCGCAGTGATCATCCGGCATCCAGCGAGAAGGCCGCCTCGCCGCGCACACGGCCGTTGACCTGGAGCTGCACCAGGTGCTCACCGGAGTGGTAGCGGCGGGTGGTGATCGGCTTGAAGGAGTGCCGCTTGGTGCCGGCCAGGGTTGCGCCGGGGGCCAGCGGGCGGGTGACGAGCTTGAACACCTTGGGGGTGCGGGTGCCGTTCGCCTTGGTGTGGTGCACGACGTAGTCGATCACCAGCTCGGCCGGGAGCTCGCCGGTGTTCGTGACCGCGTAGTCGAAGACGAGGTACTCCCCGACGGCGACCCGCGGGGTGGTCACCACCGGCCCGTGCACGGTGACCGGTACGTCCGGGGCGTGGCCGAGGAGGGTCAGCGCCTCGGGCCGGCCGGCCTTGATCAGGGTGCGCAGGCCGTGCCGTACGACGCGGTCCGTCGTGGCGGCGGGCTCGGCCAGCCAGCGGGCAGCCGTCTCGACGGCGAGGGCGGGGTGGTCCCGGCCGATGTCGTTGAGGTGGTTGGAGACGGACCGGCGGACGTACTCGGACGCGTCGCGGTGGAGGGCGTCCAGTACCGGCAGGGCCGGGCGGGGGTCGGCGACGAACGCGGGCAGCTGCGGGGCCCACGGGAGCCGGGGCCGGGTGCCCTCGCTGGCGAGGCGCCGTACGTGCGGATCCGGGTCCCCGGTCCACGTCCGTACGACGGCCAGCGCGCGGTCGGGGTCGGCGCGCAGGAAGGGCCGCACCGCGGATTCGGCGGTCAGTCGGGGGGTGAGGTCGTGCAGCAGCTCCAGACCGGGCTCGAACACCTCCAGCCCGCGGACGGCCACCGCCTCGTTGACGGGGAAGGTCATCCACCCCTCGAAGGCGGGCTCGGCGAGGGCCGTGCGCACGACGGCCTCGAAGCCGGGCCAGTCCTCGGGGAGGTCGGCGAGGACCGCGTCGCGGACCGCGGCGACCCGGCCGCTGTACGACAGCCCGTCGAGCGCGGTGGCGCAGGCGGTCAGGGCGGGCGCGGACCCGGCGGCGCCGGCCCGCGCCAGCAGGCCGGCCAGGGTGGTGACGGTGTCCGCGCTGAGGAGCTCATCGGCCGTGGGCATGGGGACAGTCTCGCGGATCGCGCGCCCGGCCGAGGACTCCCCGACGGCTCGTCCGGGGCGGCCCGCCCCGGACCGGCCGGGCCGGTGAGCGGGCCCACGGCAAACCGGTCCGCATCCCGCGTTACCGCTGGTCACCGCAAAGTCACGAGGGAAACTTTGGAAAAGTGCAAATCGGACATGCCTGCGGTTTCCGCATCATGAAAGACCCCAGGTCGGACCTGTTGAATTACGGGGAGATGTTGGAGTGGGCCTTGCATTAAGCGATCGCAAATCGTCCCGGACTCAAGATTCCAAGGCGTAGAAGACTCTTTACATCCGGACTTCGATCATCCACATGTGGAAAACGCACCATCTAACGTCCTGACTCATGACTCAGCTGGACGTTCGGCCTCAGGCCGGAGACACGGTAAGCGGCGTGGCCGGGGGCGTACGCGGCAAGGGACTCGGCGGCAATTCCGTCGGGCTCGTGGGCAACGCCGTCATCGGCGTATCGACGGTCGCCCCCGTCTACTGCCTGACGGCCACCCTCGGTCCCACGGTCAGCGAGGTCGGCGTCCAGATGCCGGCCGTCTTCCTGGCCGGATTCATCCCCATGCTGCTGGTGGCCTTCGCCTACCGCGCCCTGAACAAAGCGGTCCCCGACTGCGGCACCTCCTTCACCTGGTCGGTGAAGGCCTTCGGCCCCCGCGTCGGCTGGATGTGCGGCTGGGGCCTGCTGGTCGCCACGGTCGTCGTGCTCTCCAACCTCGCCGGCGTGGCCACCAACTTCTTCTACCTCCTCGTGGGCGAACTGAGCGGCAGCGCCGACCTCGCCGCGCTGGACGACAACAAGTTCGTCCACATCCTCACCACCCTGGTCTTCATCGCGATCGCCACCGCGATCAGCTACCGCGGTATCACCGCCACCAAGTGGGTCCAGTACATCCTGGTCGGCCTCCAGCTCACGGTGCTGGCGCTGTTCGCCTACCTGGCCATCACCAAGTCCGACGAGGTCGCGGGCTCGCTCGCCTTCTCGTGGTCCTGGATGAATCCCTTCGCCGTCGAGTCGCTCGCCGCCTTCACGGCCGGCCTCTCCCTCTCGATCTTCATCTACTGGGGCTGGGACGCCTGTCTGTCCGTCAACGAGGAGAGCGTCGGCAGCGCCAAGACGCCCGGCCGCGCGGCGATGCTCGCCATGGTCGTCATCGTCTCCTCGTACCTGGTCGTCGCCATCGCCGCCCAGATGTACGCCGGTGTCGGCACCGAGGGCAACGGCCTCGGCAACGAGCAGACCGCGGACAACGTCTTCGCCACCCTCGCCGAGCCGATCATGGGTTCCGGTCTCGGGGTGTTGCTCTTCGTCGCGGTCCTGGCCTCCGCCGCCGCGAGCCTGCAGACCACCTTCATCCCGGTGGCGCGCACGGTCCTGTCGATGAGCACCTACGAAGCCCTGCCGACCTCCTTCGCCAAGGTCCACCCCCGCTTCAAGACCCCGGGCCGCGCCACCGTCATGGCGGGCATCGCCACCGGCGTCTTCTACACGGTGATGACGCTGGTCAGCGAGAACGTCCTGATCGACACGATCTACGCCCTCGGCCTCATGATCTGCTTCTACTACTCGATCACGGCCTTCGCCTGCGTCTGGTTCTTCCGCGCGGACCTGCGCTCCTCGGCCCGCGACCTCCTCGTGAAGGGCATCCTGCCGGGCATCGGCGGCCTCATGCTCGCCGCGGTCTTCTTCCAGACGATGTACGACATGTGGGACCCGGCCTACGGCTCCGGCTCCTCGCTCTTCGGCGTGGGCAGCGTCTTCGTCATCGGAGTGGGCCTGCTCCTCCTGGGCGTGGTCGTCATGCTGATCACCCAGCGCCGCAGCCCGGCCTTCTTCCGCGGCGAGGTCCTGACGAAGTCCACCCCGGCCCTGGTGGTCGAGGACTGACCCCCGCGCCGAACGCACCCGCCGAGTCATCCCCGCGGCCCCGGATCGATTCCCCCGATCCGGGGCCGCCGGCGTTCGCGGCGTTCCCGGCGTTCCCGGCGGCCGGTGCGGCCGGTGCGGCCGAACGGCAGGGGGCGGTGGACCGGCAGGAGCCACTCCAAAGGGGCGGGCCAGGTGGTGACTCCGGGGTGGCGGGGTCGTTGGGCCGGTCATGACTGCCATGAAGCGCACCCTTGCCGCCCTGGTCCTGTCCGGCGGAGCCGCCCTCGCGCTGGTTCCCGGCGCCGCGCACGCCGCCGACGAGCCCTCCGGGGCGGCGCCGCTCGTCGGCCGTGTCGTCGACCTCGCCGACCACCCCGCGCAGACCGTCCAGGACGCCAAGACGGCGGTCGGTGTGACCAAGGGCGCGGTCGGCTCCGCCTCGAAGGCGACCGACAGCTCCCTCGCGGGCGCCGGCACGGCCCTCGACGCCGGGCTGCCGAAGGCCCCGAAGGCCGGCTGAGCCCGGCCCGCGGCCCCGCAGGCGGCGCCGGCCCGATTCAGGCCAGGGGCGAATATCGGCCACATAGGTGCTGAGCTGGGTAAATGCGTTTTCCGGGGCGGGTGGTACGACCTAAGATCGATTCCGCTGACGGCCCCGGACCAGCCGCGCATGCCGCTGCTCGGGGGGAGCGACAGGCTTCGTCGCCGGTCCCGCAGGGCCGCTCAGCCCTTTCCGTCCTACCTACGCTTTCTGCGTGCTCTGCGTGCTCTGCGTGATCGAGAGCGGCCCGTCCGCCTGCGATCAGGCGGACGGGCCGGGGACGTTCTCCGACCTCTCAGGGGCGCCAGCGCGGGGCGTCGTAGCCCGGGTTCGAGGGCTCGGGGAAGTGGAACGGCACGCCGAGGTGGTCGGCCAGCGTGCGGCCCGCCTCGGCGGCGGCCTCGGCCCGGTCGCGGTCCCGGCGGCTGGGGACGGTGGCCAGGTGGTGCTCCCCGGCGGGGTCGTCGGTGATCGCCAGGAGTTTCACGAACCAGTCGTGGACGGTGTCCCCGTCCCAGACCGCCTCGATCGCCGCAACCCGCCCCGGCAGGCCGCTCGTCAGGGCGGACAGGGACTCCAGGTCCAGCGGACTCTCGGGAGTGCGGGCGATCCGGTCGCCGTGGAGGACGTACCGCTCGTGGACCAGCAGCTGGGCCTCGTGCAGACCGACGCCGCGGGCGCGTCCGGCGTCCCACACGAGCTTCACGGCCTGCATCAGGCGGTCCTGGAGGACGTAACCGTCGACCTGGGCGCGGATTCCCGCCGGGAGCGACTCCCAGTGATGCGCGTCCCGCGCCTGCGTGCCCGGCATGTCCGTCCGCTCCCCTCGACAGGTGTCCGGCCGTCAGAATCCCCGGCGGAAGGGCCCGCCGTCGACTGGATTTCACCCCCGACGGGCCGGACGGAATGGCTCCGCGAGCAGCGGGAGTTGCACGGCGCATGACGACCGACATACGTGACGACGCCGAGCGATCGTTCCTCTTCGTCCTCGGCAGCTCCCGCCCGGACGGCAACACCGAGATCCTCGCCCGGGCAGCGGCCGAACAACTGCCCACCGGCATCCCGCAGCGCTGGGTGGACCTCGCGAAGGACCCGCTGCCCGACTTCCAGGACGGCCGGCACGAGGACGGGACCTGGCCGGCGGGCGAGCGCGAGGAGGAGCTGCGCCGGCTCACCCTGGAGGCCACCGACATCGTCATCGCCTCGCCCCTGTACTGGTACACCGTCTCCGCGAACGCCAAGCGCTACCTCGACTACTGGTCGGGCTGGCTGGGAGTACCCGGCATGGACTTCAAGAAGCGGATGGGCGGCCGCACGCTGTGGGGGGTCACGGCGATGTCCGAGGAGGACGAGCTCCGCGCCGACGGGCTGATCACCACCCTCAACCACTCCGCCGCCTACCTGGGCATGCGCTTCGGCGGGGTCCTGCTCGGCAACGGCTCCCGGCCCGGCCAGGTGCGGGGCGACGAGCGCGCGATCACCCGCGCGAAGACCTTCTTCGCGCGCGAGGCCCCGCTCGCCCGGTTCCCCGGCGAGGAGGAGACCGGGGAGCGGTAGCCGCGCCGCCGCTCAGCCGGTGGCGGTGACGCCGCCCAGGAAGGCGGTCCAGACGCCGGGGGTGACGGCCAGCTCGGGGCCGGCCGTCACCTTGGAGTCCCGGACGTGCACGGCGTCGGGGCAGGCGGCGACCTCGACGCAGTTGTCGCCGTCGCCGCTGCTGTACGTGGACTTGTGCCAGGAGAGGGCGACCTCGACGCAGCTGTCGCCCTGACTTCCGCTGTAGCTGCTCTTGAACCATCGCAAGTCGGAGCTGTTCACAGGGATCCTCGCATTCGCATCAACAGGCCAGCGCTGTCCGCCGGATTGAGGGCCTGGATGCGAAGTTTGGCATACCGCTGGTGGAGGAGGCTGACGTCCTTCGGGTCGGAGATGACCTGGCCCGTCTGCTGTCCTTCGGTGTAGCCCAGCCACTCGTGTTCATCGGTTTCCAGGAGTTGGAAGGGGCCGTCGGTGCCCGCGTGCACCGGCTGGACCAGCGGCATGACCTGGACGTCCACGTTGGGCAGCTCCCCGCACTCCAGGAGCCGGTCGACCAGCTCCCGCGTGACCTGCGGCCCGCCCGTCCGCCGCTCGATCAGCGCCTGCTCGATGACGAAGCTGAAGAGGGCGTAGGGGGTGCGGTGCAGCAGCTTCTGGCGTTCCAGCCGCACCGCGACACGGGCCTCCGCCTCCTCCGGGGTGGCCAGCGGCGGGACGTTGTCGATGAGGGCACGGGCGTACGACTCCGGCTGGAGGAGCCCCGGCACGGACCGGCACTCGTAGGTGTTGAGGATGACGGCGCCCTCCTCCAGCTCCGCCCACCGCCGGAACCACGTCGCCAGGCCGCGCCGCCGCGTCAGCTGCTTCGCGGCGATGTCGATGACGCCGAAGGTGTCCAGGACCGCCTCGGTCTTGGACACGAACTTCTGCGACGGGTGGCGGCGGCCCTGCTCCACCGAGCCGACGTACTGCACCGAGTACCCGATCAGCGGGGCCAGTTGCTCCTGGGTCAGGCCGGCGCGTTTGCGGGAGGCCTTGACCGTCTCGCCGAAGCTGCGCAGGTTGTCGTCCGGCTCGACCTCGCCGTCACCGCTGCCGTCGGCACTCACCATGGCGGTCACCTCCCCGATCCCCGACAGGCAGATTCACGCACGGTGACCGCGCCTGTCCAGGGAGTGGACTCGTACAGTTGGTTTGTACGAGCCCGAGTGGTGTTGAACGAGCCTGGTCGGGCGGGATGTTGGCGCCATGACCGCACCCTCCGGCCGCGCCCGGACCCTCGTACGCGTGTTCACTCAGCGTTTCACCAGTACCCGCCGCGGGGCCCGGCTGGCCCGACAGCTGGCCCTCGTCGAGCTTCATGCCTGGGGCTTCCCCGAATCCACCGCGTTCTCCGCCGACGCCGGGCTCCTCGTGGCCGAGCTCGCCGCCAACGCCGTCCGGCACGGGCGGGTCCCGGGGCGGGACTTCGAGCTGAAGCTGACGCTCCTGGAGGAACTCCTGCGCATCGAGGTCTCCGACGCCCGCCGCGACCGCCGCCCGGTGCTGCGGCCGCACGCCTACGAGGCGGAGGCCGGCTACGGCCTGCGCCTCGTGGACGCCGTCGCCGCCGACTGGGGCGTCACGGACCGCGTCATCGGCAAGACGGTCTGGGCCGAGCTGCCGCGCCGCCGCCCCCCTGCGGGGTCCGTGTAGGGGGCCGGTAAGCTCCGGCTGCCCGTCGTGTGAGGGACACAGGACGAGGGTCTGCTGAGCTGGGGGCTCCATGAGATTGCTGCCTATGGGCAGAAGAGTGCGCGAAAGACCGGGGAGGGGCAGGGCCGCGGTCGCGTCCGGGGCCCTGCTGCTCTCCGTACTGGCATCGTTCACCGGCCAGACAAGCGCCGCCGCGGCGACGCAGCCGCCCGCCGCCACGGCCGCCACCGCCTCACCGCAGTCCGGCGCGTCCGTCGAGTCCGTCGCCACCGCCCCCGAGGCGGGCCCCACGGCCACCGCGCCGAAGAAGGATCCGGCGGCCGAGCGCGAGACCGTCCTGAGCTCGCTCCAGCAGAGCGGCCAGGCCGCCGGCGCCTGCCCGACGGCCCTGCAGCCGAGCACGATCGTCAACTGTGCGGTCGAGGCCAACACGACGGCGTCCTTCTCCTTCGCGGTGCCCGCACCGGACGTGGTCGTCCTGCAGCTCGCCACCTCGCCCGGCATCATCCGGCCCAAGCTGGTGTCGCCCACGGGCGCCACCGTGACCTGCGAGCACGTACGCGGCCCCGGGGACTACGCCTTCGGGGCGGTCCGCTGCCCCGCCGCCCAGGCGGGCACCTACACGATGAAGGTCGTGAACGGCACGGGTTCGCAGACCTCGATCTGGACCTCGTACCTGCCGCTGGCCTCGTCCACGACCTGCACCACCGTCGCTCCCGCCGACCGCAGGCTCGGCGCGCCCAAGGTGTTCCAGGGCTCGCTGCCGGCCGGTTCGGCGGGTGACTGCTACGCGCTGGACCTGGCCGCGAACGACGTACTGCGCAGCTACTCCTCCTCGAAGGAGGTCCACCACAGCGTCTACGACGCGACCGGCAAGCAGATCTGCGCCACTGCCTACGACTGGCTGAACACCGAGAGCGTCGCGCTCGACTGCAAGCTCACCGGAACCGCGCCGTTCCGGATGATGACCGTCCGCTCGGACGGCGCGAGCCAGCCGTCCTACGACCTGACCCTGGCCCGCCTCTCCCGGCCCGAGGGCTGCGCGCTCGTGGAGCCGCAGGCGTTCGGGGTCTCCCCGGACCTGACCGGCACCGCACGCTGCCGGACCCTTCGGGTCGCCCAGCCCGCCTGGCACTCCTTCGGCCCCGTCGCCTCCGGTCCGGCCCCTGCCGGAACGCTGTACGACGCGGCCGGCGCCGCGATACCCGGAGTCTGCCAGTACGGCGCGTGCGACCTGCCCGCCGGGGACCACACGTGGGCGGCCACCCCCCGGGCCGAGGCCCCCACCGCCTTCGGCATGGCCTTCCACTCCGCCAAGGAGACCCGGGGCTGCACCGCCACCCACGACAACGGTCTCGTCGCCGGGGCGGCGACCGGCACCTTCGGCGGCCCCGGGCAGAAGCTGTGCCTGAGCCTGCCGACGGCCTCGGGCAAGGGCGTGTACCTGCTGGACCGGACGCCCGCCGGCGGGAAGACCGTCAGCGCGGTGGTGTACGACGCGGCCGGCCTCAAGCAGTGCGAGTACTCCGGCTACTACCCCGTCTGCAAGCTGACCGGTACCGCGCCCTTCCGGGCCGTCCTGACCGGCACTCCGGCACAGGCCTTCGGCCTGGCGGTCCACCGGACCGGTGAACCCGCGGGATGCGCGTCCTGGCCGCGCACCGGCTTCGACGGATCGGCCGGAGCGGAGGTCTCGCTGACCGCCGACAGCCGGCAGTCCTGCCTGAGCCTGCCCGCCGACCAGCACTCGCCCGCCGAGGTGCTGGCCTACTCCCAGCCCGTCGGCGGGGAGGGAGCGACCTTCTACGTCGCGGACCCCGCGGGCAACGTCGCGTGCCTCGGCGGCGCCGTCCTGCCGTGCCCCCTGACCGCCGGCACCCCGTACACCGTGATGCTGGTCGGCGGGGTCAGCACCTACAAGCTGGCACGGCGTGACGTCTCGGCGGCGGCGAACTGCACCGCCCCGGTCTCGACGAAGGTCGGCGGCCAGGCCGTGTCCTTCGACCTGACCTCGCCGCTCGACGCGCGCTGCGTGCGGATCACCGGCGCCACCACCGACAAGTTCTGGCTGAGCGCCCGGACGGCCGGCGTCAGGGACGACCCCTCGGCGACGCTGCAGGTGGTCGACTCCGGCGGCAGGTTCCTGTGCCGGCAGTACGCCGTCGCCTGCCGGGTCACCGGATCCACGTCGTACGTCGCGATCGTCCACACCCAGAACCACGCGGGCAAGCCGGTCCACGCCGACGTGGACACCTGGAAGGTCGGCACGTCCGCGGGCTGGGTGCCCGAGTGCACCGCGAACCGGATCTCGGCGGACGGCTTCCCCGAGCGCAGCGGAGTGCTGACGCAGGCCTCGACCGCCTACTGCGCGGTCGTCGACATGAAGCCCTCGCAGAGTTTCGGCGTGACCGGACACAGCATGTCCAACGACCTCGCCAGCCCCGCCACCCCCGAACTGAGCCTGCTCGGCGCCCAGGGATGGGAAGGCTCCGGTACCTCGTCCGGGTACCGGTGCGAGGGCGGGTTCAGCACCCGGTGCTCGGTCGAGAGCGGTGCGAAGGCGGGCCAGGCCGTACTGATGTTGAGCGCGGCCAGGACCGTCCTGCCGGTCGAGTTCACCATGCGGGGATCCTGCATCACGGTGTGCAGCGGGCCGCAGCAGCCGGCCCCGTGGGTGACCTCCATCAGCCCGGCGACCGGGCCCGCCGGGACGTGGAACCAGGCGGTCCTCCACGGAGTGGACCTCACCCTCACCTCCGACCTCATGCTGATGCCCGGCGGCTCGAAGTACGAGGTCGGTCCCTCCCTCAAGCCGCTCTCCGTCAGCCCGGACGGGACCTCGATGAAGGTGCTGGTCGACACGACCGGCCTGCAGCCCGGCCTGTACGACGTGGGCCTCTACATCGGGCACCGGATCACCAAGGCGTACACGGTGACGGCCCCGACGACCGCCACCGAGAGCCGGTTCGTGCCGCACGGCCCCGCGCGGTTCCTGGACACCCGTGACGGTACGGGTGCGAAGAAGGAGCGGGTCGGTCCGGGCGGGGTGGTCACCCTTCAGGTGGCCGGTGTGAAGGGCATCCCGGCGACGGGCGTGACGGCGGTCGTGATGAACGTGACCGCGGTCCAGCCGACCGAGGCGGGACACGTGATGGTCTACCCGAACGGGCAGCCCAGGCCCTCGGTGTCGAACCTCAACTTCTCGCCGGGGCAGATCGTGCCGAACCTGGTGACGGTGCCCGTGCTGAACGGCAAGGTCGACCTGCGCAACAACGCGGGGTCGGTGGACCTGATCGCCGACGTCACCGGCTACTACACCGACAAGGCCGGGGCGGGCTCCGCACTGAACCCGGTCACGCCGTCGCGCTTCCTGGACACCCGTGACGGCACGGGTGCGAAGAAGGAGCGGGTCGGTCCCGGAGGGGTGGTCACCCTTCAGGTGGCCGGTGTGAAGGGTGTTCCCGCGAACGGGGTCACGGCCGTCGTCATGAACGTGACCGCCGTCCACCCGACCGAGGCCGGACACGTCACCGTTTACCCGAACGGCCAGGCCGCACCGGGTGTGTCGAACCTCAACTTCACGCCCGGACAGATCGTCCCCAACCTGGTGACGGTGCCGGTCGTGAACGGCAAGGTCGACCTGCGCAACAACGCGGGGTCGGTGGACCTGATCGCCGACGTCACCGGCTACTACGCGGCCGAGGGGTCGACCTTCTCGGCCGGGGCGCCGATCCGGCTCCTGGACACCCGTGACGGGACCGGCGCCCGCGCCGGAGCCGTCCGCGGGGGCAGCATCGTCAGCCTGCAGGTCGCCGGGGTCGAGGGCGTGCCGCTCACCGGAGTGACGGCGGTGGTCCTGAACGTCACCGTCACCAACCCGTCCCAGGACGGCCACCTCATCGTGCACCCGCACGGCGCCGGGCGGCCGAACGTGTCGAATCTCAACTTCACGGCCGGGCAGACCGTTTCCAACCTGGTGGTCGTGCCCGTCGTGGACGGGCGGGTGACGTTCTTCAACAACTCCGGCTCCACCGACGTGATCGCCGACCTGAACGGCTACTTCACGTCCTGAGGATCCGGCAGCGCTGAACCGGGGCCCGTCCGATCGCACGATCGGGCGGGCCCCGCTGCTGTCCGCGGGAACCGGGCGGGGCGGGGAGGGGAGGCCAGACCCATTAGAGGTACTGGGCGAACCCGTCCAGGGCGCGCAGGGTCTCCGGCTCGGGGGCCGAGGGGAGCTGGAGGACGACCTCCTCGATGCCGAGGTCGGCGTAGTGGGCGAGCTTGCCCGCACTGGGGTGGACGGCGTACGGGACCACCTGGAGGGACTTCGGGTCACGGCCGGCGGTCTCCCACACCTGGCGCAGCACCGGCAGGGACTCGGTCAGGCCGCCGCCGCCGATCGGCAGCCAGCCGTCGGCGTGGTCGGCGATCGCGGCGAAGAGCTTCGGGCCGGCCGCTCCGCCGATCAGGGTGCGGGGCCCGTGCAGGGCCGAGCCGGGGCCCAGTTCGCGCGGGGCCTGGACCGGCTTCGGGTGGGCGCTGCTGGCCCGGACGGAGCAGTACTGGCCCACGTACGCGGTCGGCTCGGGCGCCCACAGGGCGCGCATCAGGGCCATCCGGTCGCGGACCAGGTCGCGGCGGGTGCGCCACTCGACGCCGTGGTCGGCGGCCTCCTCGACGTTCCAGCCGTAGCCGATGCCCAGGGTGAAACGGCCGCCGGAGAGGTGGTCGAGGGTCGCGACCTGTTTCGCCAGGCCGATGCCGTCGTGCTGTGCCACCAGGGTGATGCCGGTGCCCAGGTGCAGCCGCTGGGTGACCGCGGCGGCCTGGCCGAGGGCGATGAAGGGGTCGAGGGTGCGCCCGTACATCTCGGGGAGTTCGCCGCCCATCGGGGCGGGGGTCTCGCGGGAGACCGGGATGTGGGTGTGCTCGGGGAGGTAGAGGCCCGAGAAGCCGCGTTCCTCCAGGCTGCGGGCGAGACGGGCGGGGGAGACGGTGCGGTCGGTGAGGAAGACGGTCGTGGCGATCCGCATGGGTGCTGGCACCTCCGGCAGCCGGGACGTGGGAACGCCACGGTACGGGCTGCCGACCCGCTTGTTGAGGGTGCGTCAGGTCGCGAAGGCCCGTGTCAGCCGCGGACGGCCCGTGTCAGCCGCGGGGGTAGCGGGCCAGCCAGCCGGGGGAGGAGGCGGAGGGGCCGTGGAGGGCCGGGCCCTGGGTCATCTCCAGGGCGAAGTCGTCACACAGCTCCAGGAGGGTGGCACGGCCCTCCAGCTCCGCGAGCCAGGCGGGAGGCAGGGCGGTCTCTCCGTGGAGCGCGCCGAGCAGCGCCCCGCACAGGGTGCCGGAGGCGACGGAGTCGCCGCCGTGGTTGACGGCGAGGCGCAGGCCGTGGGCGACGTCCTCGGCGACCAGGGCGCAGTAGACGGCGACGGCGAGGGCGTCCGCGGCGTCGGGTACGGCGTCGGGCGCGGCCGTGCCGGGGGACAGCGCTTCGACGGCGTCGGGGCCGGGCGCGCCCTGGGTGACGGCCGCCGTGGCGCGTTGGAGGGCGTCGGTGACGGGCTGATGTCCGGGGCGGGCTCCCAACAGGCCCAGGGTGCGCTGGATGGCGGCGTCGAGGGAGTCGCCGCGGATGAGGCCGTGGACGAGGACGGCGAGGGCGCCCGCGGCGAGGTGGGCGGTGGGATGGCCGTGGCTCTGGGCGGCGCACTCGACGGCGAGCTGGAGGACGAGGCCGGGCTCCCAGCCGACCAGCAGCCCGAAGGGGGCCGAGCGGACGGCGGCGGCCGGGCCGCGGGCGGCCGGGTTCTTGGGCTGGTCGAAGGGGGCGAGGACGTCGTCTCCGAAGCCGGTCAGGCAGTCGCGGTCGGGGTCGCGGCGGGCGTAGAGCCACTCCTCCTGCGCGAGCCAGCCGTTGTCCTCGCGGCGCTCGTCGGGGCCCCAGTCGTGCTGGGTCGCCGCCCAGCGGCGGTACGCGCGGTGCACGTCGGTGGGCGGGTGCCAGGTGCCGGTGTCCCGGCGGACGTGGGCCCGGATCAGGCCGTCCACGGTGAAGAGGGTGAGCTGGGTGGCGGCGGTCACCCGGCCGCGCCGGCCGTGGGCGACGGCGGGAGCGGTCAGGCCGTCCGGTCCGTGGGCGGTGCGGACGGCGTCGAGGGACAGGCCTGCGAGGGGCGCGCCGAAGGCATCGCCGAGGGCCGCGCCGAGGAGGGTGCCGCGGATGCGGCTGCGGAAGTCCTGCTGCTCGATCCGCCCCCAGAGCCCGGTGGCGATCCCCCGCCCGAGCGTCCGCTCGGCCCCTCCCACGCCGCCCCGTGCCAGGCCGCTGGCCGGGGCGGTGGCCGGGTCGGCGGTGCCGTGCGGGACGGCGTGGGAGGGGCTGCCCGCGGGATCCGGGGCGGGCTTCTCCGCGTCCGGGCCAGGGGTGTTCGTACCGCCCGACGGGGTGTCCGGGCCGGGGAGGGGGGTGCCGGTCGGTGGCGCCTGGTGGGCGTTCTGCCGCCGCTCGCCGTCCGTACCGACCACGTCGTCCACCCCCGGCACCGCGCCCCCCGCTGACCTGTAATCGCCGCCCCTGCGAAATCCGCACTGTAGTGGACAGGTTCGATCGAAACCGGAAGTGGTACGCCAAGAGGTCCATAAGTGAGCAGAGATCGGCCGGAACGCGAACAGTTCCAGCCGCCGAACGATCAGTGGCACGTTTTGCCACTTGCCTTCGGTGCGGCCGGTTCCGGCCACGCCGCGTTCATCCGACGTTCTCCACGGCCGCCGAGCCTCGACGCCATGAAGAAGGCTCTCCTCGCCGCGACCGTCGTCGCGTCCGCGCTCACCGCGGCCCTGATCACCGCCCCCGCCGCCCACGCCGGCAACCGCTCGGCCATCCCCTTCACCGAGGCCACCGTCACCGCCGGAGCCGACGGCTCCTTCACGCTGGACTGGAAGGCCCCGGGCACCAGGCGGGTCGAGATCAAGGCGAACGGCAAGGTCGTCGCCAGGGGCGGCGCCCAGGGCCGGGCCGTGGTCACGGGCCTGCCCGCCGCCGACCGCCAGTGGTTCGACTTCACACCGCAGCACGGCCACGGCCTGCGCCTCGCCGACCGCCTGATCCAGCTCGACGGCACCGCCAACTTCCGTGACGCCGGCGGCTACCGCACCAGCACCGGGCAGTGGGTGAAGATGGGCGAGGTCTACCGCTCCGACGCCCTCGGCGGGCTCACCGCGAACGACCTCGCCAAGCTCCGGCGCCTGCACATCAGGACCGTCTTCGACCTGCGCACGCAGGACGAGCGCAGCAAGGACGCCGACAAGGTCCCCGCGAGCGCCTCCTACGTCGTCGCCGACGTCTTCGCGGGCTCCGACTCCTTCCGGACCATGCCCCGCACTCCCGACGAGGCCGTCCGGGCCATGGTCGACGCCGAACGGGCGATGGTGTCCGGCGAGGGCGGCACGAAGGCGTACACGCGCGTCTTCGAAGGCATCGAGCACGATCGCGCCCGCGCCCGCTCCGTCCTCTTCCACTGCACCGCCGGTAAGGACCGCACCGGCTGGGCGGGCGCCGCCCTGCTGACCGCCCTCGGTGTGCCCCGCCAGACCGTCGAGGCCGACTACCTGGCCAGCAACGACTACCGCAAAGCCGCCAACGAGGCGATCCTCTCGCACCTGCCCGCCGAGCAGGCCGCCGTCTACAAGCCGCTGCTGGACGTGCGGCCCGAGTACCTGAACGCCGGCTACGACGAGGTCGAGGCCGCCTACGGCTCCTTCGACCGCTACCTCAAGGACGGACTCGGCATCGACGCCCGCGAGCTGAAGCAGCTCCGCAAGGACCTGCTCGTCGGCTGACCGTCCGGCGGGGAGGAGAGCCCGCTTCTGCCGAACCCCCTCCCCGCCCTGCCCCGCTCAGTCCAGTACGGGCAGCAGCTCCGGCAGGTGCCCGTCCGACGCGAGGGCCGCCCGCTGCCGCTCCTCGGGCACCTCCCCGTACAGCGTCGTACGGGGCTTCGCGGGACGGCCCGCCGCCGCCGCGACCGCCACCAGGTCCTTGACCGACTTGTACGAGCCGTAACCCGACCCGGCCATGCGGGAGATGGTCTCCTCCATCAGCGTCCCGCCCAGGTCGTTCGCCCCGGAGCGGAGCATCTCGGCCGCGCCCTCCGCCCCCAGCTTCACCCAGCTCGTCTGAATGTTGGGGATGTGCGGGTGCAGCAGGAGCCTGGCCATCGCCGTCACCGCGCGGTTGTCGCGGACGGTGGGACCGGGCCGGGAGATGCCCGCCAGGTACACGGGGGCGTTGGTGTGGATGAACGGGAGCGTCACGAACTCCGTGAAACCGCCGGTCTCCTGCTGGATCCGGGCCAGCGTGCGGAAGTGGCCGAGCCAGTGCCGGGGCTGGTCCACATGCCCGTACATCATCGTCGACGAGGAGCGGATCCCCAGCTCGTGCGCGGTGGTGACGACGTCGATCCAGTCCGCCGCCGGCAGCTTGCCCTTGGTCAGGACCCAGCGCACCTCGTCGTCCAGGATCTCCGCCGCCGTCCCCGGGATCGAGTCCAGCCCGGCCTCCTTGGCCGCCGTCAGCCAGTCCCGTACGGACATGCCCGTGCGGGTCGCGCCGTTGACGACCTCCATCGGGGAGAAGGCGTGCACGTGCATGCCCGGCACCCGCTGCCGGACGGCCCGCGCGATGTCGAAGTACGCCGTCCCCGGCAGGTCGGGGTGGATGCCGCCCTGCATGCACACCTCGACCGCGCCGACGTCCCAGGCCTGGGCGGCCCGGTCGGCGACCTGGTCGAGGGAGAGGGTGTAGGCGTCGGCGTCGGTGCGGCGCTGCGCGAAGGCGCAGAAACGGCAGCCGGTGTAGCAGACGTTGGTGAAGTTGATGTTCCGCGTGACGATGTAGGTGACGTCGTCGCCCACGACCGCCCGGCGCAGGTCGTCGGCGATCCGGCACAGTGCGTCGAGCGCGGGACCGTCCGCGTGCAACAGCGCCAGCGCCTGGGCGTCGGTCAGCCGTGTCGGGTCGTCGGCGGCCTGCGCCAGGGCGGCGCGTACGTCGGTGTCGATGCGCTCCGCCACCATGCCGGGGGCGGCGGCCTCGCGTAGGGCCTCCCAGTCGCCGTAGACGTGGTCGAAGTCCTCGCGCCGGTCGGCGGTGCGGCCCTCGGTGTCGATGGTGGCGTGCAGGTCCGTACGGCCGGTGCCGGCGCCGTACGCGGCGAAGCCCTCGTCGGGTTCCTGCCACGGCCGCCCCTCGACGACCGCCCGCTCGTCGGCGAGCCCGGTCTCCGCGTCGGCCAGGGCCCGCACGTGCGGCAGCAGGCGCGGGTCCAGCCAGGGCTCGCCGCGCTGGAGGAACTCCGGGTAGACGGTCAGGCGTTCGCGCAGCTGGAAGCCGGCGGCTGCGGTCCGGGCGGTCAGCTCCTCGATGTGCGGCCAGGGGCGCTCGGGGTTGACGTGGTCGGGGGTCAGCGGGGACACGCCGCCCCAGTCGTCGATGCCCGCACCGATGAGCAGGGCGTATTCGGCGTCCACCAGGTTCGGCGGGGCCTGGATGCGGGCGCTGGGGCCCAGGACGTGGCGGGCGACGGCGATCGCGGCGGCCAGCTCCTCCAGCTCCGCGTCCGGCATGCCGCGCATGGCGGTGTCCGGCTTGGCGCGGAAGTTCTGGACGATGACCTCCTGGATGCCGTGGTAGCTGCGCTGGATGCGGCGCAGTGCGAAGAAGGCCTCGGCCCGTTCCGCGTAGGACTCGCCGATGCCGATCAGGACGCCGGTGGTGAAGGGGACGTTGGAGCGGCCCGCGTCCTCCAGCACCCGCAGCCGCACGGCCGGTTCCTTGTCGGGGGAGCCGTGGTGGGGACCGCCGGGCTCGGACCACAGGCGGGTGGCGGTGGTCTCCAGCATCATGCCCATGGACGGGGCGACCGGCTTGAGCCGTTGAAGGTCCGACCACGACATGACGCCGGGATTGAGGTGCGGCAGCAGCCCGGTCTCCTCCAGCACCCGGATCGCCATGGCGCGGACGTAGGCGAGGGTGTCGTCGTAGCCGTGCGCGTCGAGCCACTCGCGGGCCTCGGGCCATCGGTCCTCGGGGCGGTCGCCGAGGGTGAAGAGGGCTTCCTTGCAGCCCATCGCCGCACCCCGGCGGGCGATGTCGAGGACCTCGTCGGGGGAGAGGTACATCCCGTGGCCGCTGCGGCGGAGCTTGCCGGGGACGGTGACGAAGGTGCAGTAGTGGCACGTGTCGCGGCAGAGCCGGGTGAGGGGGATGAACACCTTGCGCGAGTACGTGATGACGCCGGGCCGCCCGGCGGCGGTGAGCCCGGCGTCCCTGACGCGAGCGGCGGAGGCCGAGAGGTCCCGGAGGGCCTCGCCCCGCGCCTGGAGCAGCACGGCCGCTTCGGCCGCGTCGAGCGCGACACCGTCTCGGGCCCGTCGCAGCGCGCGGCGCATCGCGTTTTCGGTCGGAGCGTCACTCGGAGTGGTCATGGGGCGAGCATACGATCCGACGTCCCGGTGGTGGAGAGCGTCATCTCATCAGCTCACCGGCATTGACCAGCAGTGATTGGCCGGTAATCGCCCGAGCGCGGTCGGAGGCGAGGAAGACGGCGGCGTCGGCGACGTCCCCGTCCGTGGCGAGGTCGGGCAATGCCATGCGCGCGGTGAGACGGGCGCGCACCTCGGCCTCGGGCACGCCCTCGGCGTGGGCGGTGAAGGTGACGAAGGCCTGGACGGGAGGGCCCCACATCCAGCCGGGCAGCACGGTGTTGACACGGATGCGGTGCGGGCCGAGCTCGCGGGCCATCGAGTACATGGCGGAGGTCAGGGCCCCCTTGGAGGCGGCGTAGGCGGCCTGCTGCACCTCGTTGGGCGCCGCGACGGCGGACTGCGTCCCGATGATGACCACGGATCCGCCGCCCTCCTTGAGGGCGGGCAGGCAGGCCCGGGTCATGCGCAGGGTGCCCAGCAGGTTGACGTCGATGATCTGCTGCCAGGTCCCGAAGTCGGCATCCTCCAGCCCACCGAAGTACGAGTCCCAGGCGGCGACGTGCACGACGGCGTCGACGCCCCCGAACCGCTCCACGGCCAGGGCGGCGAGGGCCTCGCACTGCGCCTCGTCTCCGATGTCGGTCGGGCGGTGGGCGGTGTGGGCGCCGCCGGGGTCGATTTCGGCGGCGGACTTGGCCAGACGCGCGGGGGTCCGCGCCCCGAGGACGGCGTTTCCGCCGTCCCGCACCACGGCGGCGGCCACCTGATGTCCGAGCCCGGCCCCGACGCCGGAGACGATGACGGTTTTCCCTCGCAGCAGCACGGTGTACCTCCGGGCGGGCGCAGACGTATCTGACGATCCGTCAGGCTAGGGTGCCCGCGCCCCGGTGGGAAGGGGCGCGCACCGCCCGCGGGGTGCGGCGCGCATCGACGGGTGCCACAGCCGGCCGCCCCGCCCCTCCACCCTGCCGGTACGACTCCGACCGGCCCGCCGCCGGGCTTCGGCCGCGTCGACGGGGCCCGGCGTTGGGGGGATGATCGGAAGGGAACGCATTCCGGCGGGGACGACGCGCCGCGCCGGGCCCCGGTCGGAGGACGTGAGGACCATGGCGCTCGCGCACCCTCCGGGCGCGCCCGCACGCGCCCGGCTGTTCGCGCTGCTGGCACTCCTGTGCGCGCTGGGCGCCGGGGTGGCGCTGGTGGCGGTCGGCGGCGGGCTGGTCGTCGTCGTGGTCGGGGCGGCCGGAGCGGCGCTCACCGCCGTGGGCACGTGGTGGGTGGTCGCCCACCGCGGGCCGGTCCGGCTGGCCGGGGGCGTGCTGGCCGTGGCCGCGCCGGTGGCCGTCCTCGTCATCTACGCCCGGGCCGACCTGTGGCCCACGGTGCTGGCCGCCATCGTGCTGTGGGTGGCCGCCGTCGCGTGCGCACGGACGGCGCTGCGCGCGGCGCGGCCACCCGCCGGCATGCGGGCCGTCGCCGCCGAGCGCCCCCGGCACCCGGTCCTGATCATGAACCCGAAGTCCGGCGGCGGGAAGGTCGGCCGCTTCGGCCTCGCCGAGAAGGGCGAGGCGCTCGGCGCCCGGGTGGTGCTACTGGACGGCGACGTCACCACGGACGTCGCCGCCGTCGCCCGCCGGGCGGTCGCCGAGGGGGCGGACCTGCTCGGGGTGGCCGGCGGCGACGGCACCCAGGCCCGGGTGGCCGAGGTGGCGGTCGAGTACGGCCTGCCGTTCCTGGTGATCTCCGCAGGGACCAGGAACCACTTCGCCATGGACCTCGGGCTGGACCGCGAGGACCCGGTGCGGTGCCTGGACGCGCTGGCGGACGGCGAGGAGCTCAGCGTCGACCTGGGTTCCGTGGGCGGCCGCGCCTTCGTGAACACGGCCTCCTTCGGCGTCTACGCGGAGGTCGTCCAGCGCCCCGAGTACCGGGACGCCAAGGCGGACTCGGCCCTGAACGCCCTGCCCGACCTGCTCCGCGGCGACGCCGGCCGCACCCTCGACGCGACGGCCGACGGGAAGACCCGCCTGGAGGCCCAGCAGGCCCTGCTGATCAGCAACAACCCCTACTCGTCGCCCGACCCGACGGCCGTGGGCGCCCGCCGGTCCCGCCTCGACCTCGGCGTGCTCGGGGTCGTGGGGCTCCGGGTGGACAACGCCGCCCAGGCGGCCCACATCGCGCTGCGGGGCGCACGGGGGACGGGCCTGCGCATCCTGACCTCCCGGCAGGTCGTCATCGGCTCGGAGGCGGAGAGCATCCCCGTGGCCGTGGACGGCGAGCCCCTGACCCTGCCCACGCCCGTCACCTGCTCCATCCGGCCGGGTGCCCTGCGCGTACGGGTGCCCAGGGACCGCCCCGGAGCTCCGACGGCCGGTCCGCCCATGGAGTGGCGCGACGTCCTCGCGCTGGCCCTCAACCGGCTGTGGTGAGGCAGCGGGACGCCGACCGGCTGTGGTGAAGAGGACGGGACGGAGTCGCGGCGGACGCGGGGAGTACGCGTGGGCGATCGCCCCGGGATGCCCGGCCTCCGGGGCGGCGTCACAATGGGCCTGAGCCCGGGGAGCGCCTGGTGCGCACGCCGTTGCCGCCGGGCGTGCGCGGAGAGGAGACAGCCGTGGAGGACTTCGACTCCCGGCGGAGCAGCCCCCTTTCACGCCACGAGGCCGCCGGTCGGCAGTCCGCGCCCGCCCGGCCGCCGCGCCACGGCGGCAGTGCCGTCGAACCGGAACCCGGCCCCGGGACGGCGGCCGAGCCCGAGCGGCCGACCACGTCGGCCGGGGCCGTGTCCTAGTGTCCCCGGCCGGCAGCCCGGAACCCCGCCGGGGTCCCGGGCGGGAGCCCTCCCCGGACCAGGCCTCGGGCGAGGCGTCGGAACGGACTTCGGAACAGCCTTCGGAGCGCACCGCGAAGGGTGCTCCGGACGGCGCTCCGGACGGCGCTCCGGAGAAGGTCCGCGGCGACTACACGGGCGCCGTCTACGGCTCGCTGCTCGCCGCCTCCGTCGTCGTCGGCGCAGGGACCCTCGGCCCGTTCCCGCGGCTGCAGCTCGTCGTGCTGCTGCTGGGCACCGGCATCGTCTTCTGGGCCGCGCACGTCTTCGCCCGCCTCTTCGGCGCCCGCTTGGCGGGCCGACTGAGCTGGACCGTCATTCGCAGTACGGCCCGGGAGGAGCGCCCGATCATCGAGGCGGCCGTCCCGCCGGCCGCCGCCGCGGCCATCACGCCGCTGTTCGGCCTGGGGCCGCAGGGCATCGCATGGCTGGCACTCCTGGTCGCCCTCGCCGGTCAAGTCGGCTGGGCGACGGTGGCCGCCCGACGCGCCGGCGCCTCCCGTCGGCTGATGGTGATCGCCGGCGCCGTCAACCTCTTCCTCGGCCTGCTCATCGTGCTCCTCAAGGCCGGGCTCCAGCACTAGAGGTCCGCGGCCGCGGCGTCCCGCCGTACTCCGCCAGTGCCGACCCGAGGCGGCCGAGCCCCTCGGCGATCTCCCGCGGGGTGTGCGTCGTGAAGGACAGCCGCAGCGTGCGAGGGTCCGGGACGCCCGTGTGGAAGGGAGCGCCGGGGACGGATGGCAGCGGGCACGGAAGCTCCTCGGGGAGGCGGGTGCGCGCATCGTAGCGAGAGAAGCGTGTAGGTGGCATGAATAAATCGGGGGGTGGACATCCGTGCTTCCTTTCCGCCGAATCCGGCCGCCCTCTCCCGATCTGACGCTGTGTCAGCTAGACCGTTCCCATGACCACAGCAGAGCAGGACCCGCAGCAGGACACCCGTGCCGACGACTACGCCGCGCTGGCGGCCGTCGGCCCCTACGGGGTCCGCCCCGGCCACGCGCTGATCACCATGGTGGAACCGCACCCGGGCCACGAATACGCGTACAACCGCTGGTACGAGGACGACCACTACTACGCGGGCGCCATGGCCATGCCCTGGATGTACGCGGGCCGCCGCTGGGTGGCCACCCGCGAGCTGCAGGAGCTGCGCTACCCGGAGAAGTCGGCGGTCGCCCGGCCGGTGACCGCCGGCTGCTACCTGTCGACGTACTGGATCACCGCGGGCCGCTACGACGAGCACATGAAGTGGACCGTCGCCATCAACAAGCGCCTGAACCGGGACGGCCGCGTCCACCACAACCGGACCCATGTCTTCACGGCCTTCCAGGACCACGCGGCCACCGTCTACCGCGACGGCGCCGCCGGTCCGCGGGACCACCACGCGCTCGACCACCCGTACACCGGGCTGGTGGTGCAGGTCGTCGACGCCGACGGCCCGCAGGGGCGGGCCGAGCTGTTGGAGTGGCTCCGCTCGCGCGCCCTGCCCGAGCGGCTGCACGGCTCCCCGGCGGCGATGGTGACCGTCTTCCGGCCGACACCGCTGCCAGGGGACCGGATGACGTACGTCCAGCAGGTGGAGGGGGTCGACACGCGCCTCACGCTGCTGTGGTTCCTGGAGGAGGATCCCCGGAGCTGTTGGGACCGCTTCACGGGGCTGGACACGGAGGTCGCGGACGCCGGTCTGGGGCGGGTGGAGCTCGTGGCTCCGTTCATCCCGACGGTGCCGGGGACGGATCGGTACGTCGATCAGCTGCGCTGACGTACGCGGGCATGGCCGAGCCCCCTCGGCCAAGACGGCGGGTCGGTCGAGAGGGCTCAAGTCAGTTCCGGCGGGACGGTCGGGACGCGTCGTGTCCTTCAGACGAGGCGTCCCAGCCGGCCTTCGGTGACGTCGGCGACGAAGGAGGTCCACGAGGCGGGCGCGAAGGTGAGGGACGGGCCGTCCTGCGCCTTCGAGTCGCGTACGGCGATCGCCTCCATGACGGGGGACTTGACCTCGACGCACGCGCCGTTGGCGGAGTAGGAGGACTTGACCCAGTTGTCGGTGGCGCCCTGGCGAATAGCCATGTTTCTCTCCGGTGAGCGAGTAGTTCCAGTGTCTTGTCGGCCATTTCCGGCTGACCTGATCGACGCTACCGGCAGCCCCTGACGGGTGAAGGGGGCATTCACCCGACCGGGTGGCATATTCCATTCAAGCCTTCTGTGGCCGGGGATCGACGGTGTACGGTGCCGACCTTTGCCCGCCCGCCGCCCGCCGCCCGCCGCCCGCCGCCCCCGTTCCGCGGGGCTATTCACCCATGTCGGCATATTCGTTGATGATCTGCGAGATGAACTCCCTCGTCTTGTCGACCCCCAGTGCCTGGGCGCGCAGGTGCTCGTACATCACGCTGTACTTCTGGACGTCGTTGGCCTTCTCCAGGTACAGGTCGCTGGTCACGCCCTCGATGTAGACGACCGTCGAGTCGGACGCGTCCGGGAACTCCAGGATCGCGTACTGGCCGTTCACGCCGGGGTGCGCGCCCAGCTCGAAGGGCATCACCTGCACCGTGACGTGCGGCTGCTCCGACTGCTTTATCAAGTATTCAAGCTGTCGGACCATCAGCGGCACGTCGCCCACGTGGCGGCGGAGCGCGGCTTCGTCGATGACCGCCCACAGGCGCAGCGGCCCGAGTTCCGGGTTGTTGTTCTCCGTCTCGGAGAGCCGTTTCTGCCGGTGCATGCGGACCTGGACGCGTTTCTCCACGTCGGCCGGGGCGGTCTCCGGCCATGCGCCGCGGACCAGGGCCTGCGCGTACTCGGTGGTCTGGAGCAGGCCCGGGATCACCAGGGGCTCGTACGTGCGCAGGCTGGCGGCGTCGGTCTCCAGCCCGATGTACACGCTGTACGGGATGTCGCCGAAGGCGTGCCACCAGCCCTGCTGGCGGGAGTCCTTCGCCATCTGCATGAGGGAGTCGATCAGTCGGCGGTCCTCGACCTCGTACACATCGCACAGGTCGCGGACGTCGCGCTGGCTGATGGAACGGCGGCCGTTCTCCAGCCGGCTGATCTTCGACTGGGAGACGAGGAGGCGCTCGGCGACCTGTTCGGCCGTCATGCCCTTGTCCTCGCGGAGCTTGCGCAGCTCCATGCCCAGTCGGCGGCGTCGGACGGTGGGGTTGACATTGGACGCCACGTGAACGGCGCCTCCGCCTTCTTCTGTCGTGCAGCTGTCTCTCTGCGTGTCTGGTGTTCAGCAGACTGCCACCGAAGCGGGCGGCGCCGCTGGGGAACGGCAGGGAAAAACACAGACGCGCGGGGTGGCGGAGCCGGCGGTCCGGCTCCGCCACCCCGCGCGCTGGCGGCCTCCGGACCGGATCCTCGCGGACGCCGGTCCCGGCGGTGGCGCTGCTGTGTGCGGTGGTGCGTTGTGCGTGCGTGGTGCGGTGGTGCGTCGTGCGGTGGTGGAGCTGTGCAGGGGTGGAGCGGGGGCCCGGGGCCTGCCCGGGCCACACCGGGGGTGGATCAGTGCGCGGCCACGCGCGCCATCGCACCCGTGCGGCGCGGCTGCATCGGGACGCCGCCCGCGGCGGGCCGGGCCTGCGGTGCCGGTGGGCGGTCCCGGCGCGGCTGGGCGGCCACACCGTTCTGGACGTCCATCACGGCGTGCGCCACGAGTCCGCCCATGGGGTCGTGGCGGATCAGGTCCCGCAGCCGGGACCTGGACGAGCGCCCCTCGTTACCGGGGTACAGGTGCTTGCCGAGTCCGACCGCGTGGGCCAGCGCGGCGAGCGCCGCGGTCCGCGGGTCCGGCGGTACGCCGGTGCGGATCGCACTGTCGAGCCGGGCTCGGATCTCCCGGCTGATCTCCGTGTCCGTCGCCTGGTAGCGAGTCGTCGGCAACACGCCGCACATCTGTCCCGCGACGGCGTGAACCATGCCGCAGCGCTCCAGGTGCGCGAGGTAAATCTGGCGCAGCCCCAGCCGGGGTCCGCCGATCCAGTGGACGGCCCGTACCGGGCTGCCGCGCCTGCGCAGCAGTTCCAGTGCGGAGTCCAGAGTCGGATCTCCTGTCGGCCGTGGCATCACCACGGCGATACGATCCCCATCAGGGGCTATCCGTCCTGCCAGAGCCAGCTCCACTAGCTGTGCCCCGGCCAGGCCGAGGTCGAGCGACTGCGGCTGCGCCGTGGTACCCGTGGCCGGGTCCAAGGCGAGCAGCAGAAGCTCCTCCGGAATTGTTCTGCGGCTCCTGCCCATCCATGCCTCCCCGCGTGGATGAGTGACAGGGTGACGCCTCTCACATTCATCTGTCGAGAGCGCGTGGCCGCTTTGTGGGGGAACCCGCAGCTATGTCGTTCTCGTCTGGCACGGGGGCGATGCCCCCGAGACGGGACACTGTTAGACATTCGGACAGCCGAACGTGGCGGCGATGAGGAGGAGCGGTGGCGGGCGAGTCCCCCGACAAGTCGGTAGATGAAGAAACGCCGGGGGCGGCGGAGCCGTCCGCGGACCGCGACCCGAGGCTGTCGGTGTTCCGGCCGAGGGAGTCCGAGGACGGTGCCGACGTCGCCCGTGCGGGCGACGGCGGTGCCGCGGGCAAGGCGGAGGCCGACGCCGAGGCGAAGGCCGAGTCCGGCGGGCGGGATGCGCTGCGTGAGGCGGTGGCGGCCTGGGTCGCCACGTCGGCCGAGGAGCCGGTCGATGCGGATACGGATGCGGAAGCCGATGCCGCATCGCGCGAAGCCGACCCGCCGGCGCGGGCGCGGGCTTCCGAGTCCGATTCCACTTCCGATTCGGCTTCCGATTCGGCTTCGGTCCCTGCCCCGGCTCCGGCTCGGGAGGCGAAGCCCGCGCCGGGCGACAGCGAGCGTACGGCCGTGTTCCGTGCGGTGCGGCCGGGGGCCGCTGGTGCGGTTTCGGGCGGGCGTCCGGCGGGTGGCGCGGAGGTCGGGGCCGCTGGTGAGCGCGGTGTGAAGCCGGGCTCTGCCGGGGCGGCCGCCGCGTCTGACGAGCCCGCGGACAGCGAGCGTACGGCCGTGTTCCGGGTGCCCAAGGTGGACGCGCGCAAGCCCGACGCCGGGCAGAAGCCGAAGCCCGCCGCCGTGAAGCCGCAACAGGCTTCCGCTCCCCCTTCCGTTTCGCCCCAGGCGCCGGCACCGGAGCCGGCACCGGAGCCGGCACCGGCACCGGCACCCGCCGAGGACAGCGAGAGCACCGCCGTCTTCCGTGCCCCGAAGGCCAGCACCTTCGTGCCGCTGCGCACCGACGGTGACGGCACGGCGGCGGCCAAGCCGAAGCCCGGGCCGAAGGACCCGGCCCCGTCGGCCCCGTCGGCCCCACAGGTCCCGTCGGTCTCCGCCGCCGCCTCCACCGCCACCGAGCGCCTGGATCGCGGTGACCGGAGCGAACGGACCACTCAGCAGCCGCTGCCGCCCAAGCCGCCGCTCGACATGCTGGCGGACCTCACGAACAACCCGCCCCCACCGCCGAGCCCGCTGCGCACCGCCGTCCGCCGGTTCAAGATCTACGCGCCGCTCGTCGTGCTCCTGGGGATCATCCTGGCCATCGTGCAGCTGGTGCGCCCGCTGCCCGAACCCAGGCTCGTGATGACCGCGAAGTCCTCGTACACCTTCGAGGGCGCCATGCCGCAGCTGCCCTGGCCCACCGAGGGACAGGCGTACATGGCGGCCGCCGGCCTCGGCACGCTCGGCCAGTCCGGCGAGCAGAAGCCGGTGCCGATCGCGAGCGTCACCAAGTCGATGACGGCCTACATCATCCTGCGCGACCACCCCATCGAGAAGGGTGGGCAGGGCGCGATGATCGACGTGGACAAGACGGCCGAGACTGAGGGCAAGAGGAACGATTCAGTCAACAACGAGTCGACCCTCGACACGGTCAAGGAGGGCGACAAGATCTCCGAGTACGACGCGATCGCCGCCCTCATGATCCCATCGGCCAACAACATCGCGCGGCTGCTCGCGCGCTGGGATGCCGGCTCCCAGGAGGCGTTCGTCAAGAAGATGAACGACACCGCCAAGGAACTCGGCATGACCAACACCACGTACACGGACCCCTCGGGTCTGGACGCGACCACGGTCAGCACCGCCGAGGACCAGGTCAAGCTGGGTCTGAAGCTGGTCGAGATCGAGACGCTGCTCGACATCACCAAGAAGCCGTACTGGGTCGATCCGTCCGGCAAGAGCTGGCGCAACTGGAACGGGCTGACCGGCTCCGGCGGCGCGCTCGGCATCAAGACCGGTACGACGACGAAGGCGGGCGGAAACCTCCTCTTCGCCGCGCAGAAGAAGATCGGCAACACCAACCAGCTGATCGTCGGCGCCGTGCTCGGCCAGCACAAGCCGTCGATCATCGACACCGTGCTCGCCGCGAGCAAGCAGCTGATGAACGGTACGCAGAAGGCCCTCGAAGGTGCGACCGTCGTGAAGAAGGGCGACGTGGTGGGCTATGTCGACGACGGACTCGGCGGCCGGACTCCGGTCGTCGCCACCGCCGACGTGGAGGCCATCGGGTGGGCCTCGCTGAGCGTCACCGTGAAGCTCGCGAACGGTGGCGGCCTGGTGCCGCAGACCGCGAAGGCGGGCACCGAGGTCGGCGTGCTGACCGTCGGCGAGGGCGCCAGCCAGGTCAAGGTGCCGGTGGCACTGAAGAGCGACCTGACCTCGCCGGGCATCGGCAGCAAGCTGACGCGCATCGGCTGACGGCCGCCCGCGGCCGCCCGCGGCTGCGCGTGGCCGTGCGCGGCCACGCGTCGCCCTCCGCAGCCGTGCGCGGCCGTCGCGGGCACGCGCGCTGATCCGGCGCCCCGGGCAACCCCGGGGCGCCGGTGCGCGTCTAGCGAGTGTCCGCTCGGTCCCGCCGACCGGACGCGACCTGAGGCAGAGGGACCGGGACGCACGGACGCGTGCCGGTGGGGATCCACGTGTTGGGGAGTGCGGCAGTGACCACCGCTGAGCAGCAGGGCCGGCGCGGGGCCGTCATCGCGTCGGCACCCGGTGGCGGCCCGGGGCGCGGCGCCGTGCCGCCACGGCAGGAGCCGCCCGGGCGGCCGCGGCGGCGCACCCGCGCCCTCGATCCGCTGCGCCGCCACCCGGTGGCGGTCGCCACCCTGCTCGCCGCCGTGCTGCACGTCGTCTGGTTCTTCACCTTCGCCAGCAGCGGCGGCGACCTCGCCGCGCAGGACGCCTGGGCCGAGTTCGTGGGACGCCATCCGGACTCGGCGTACAACCTCGCCTGGTACGGCGGCATGCACCCCGTCTCGTACAGCGTGGTCTCGCCGTACCTCATGCACCTGCTCGGCGTGCGCACCA
This sequence comes from Streptomyces sp. PCS3-D2, assembly GCF_000612545.2. Taxonomy (GTDB): domain Bacteria; phylum Actinomycetota; class Actinomycetes; order Streptomycetales; family Streptomycetaceae; genus Streptomyces. Next base: position 4,382,379 of record NZ_CP097800.1, read on the forward strand.
CCATGATGATCGCGGGCACCGTCTCGGCCGGGCTGCTCGCGCTGATCCTGACCCGCTGCCGCGGGGCGGTGCGCGAGCCGCTGTGGCCCGCTCTGGCCGGGACGTACGGGCTGTTCTGCAACGCCCTCTCGGGCCGCGTCACCTTCGGGTTGGGCGCGATGTTCGCCCTCGGCGCGGTCGCGGCGGTCTTCTGCTGGCCCCGCAAGTGGGCGCGGCGGCGCTGGGCCAAGGCCGCGGTCGCGGCCCCGCTGGCCGGGATCGCGACCGCCGCCAGTCCCGTCGCGGGCCTCTTCCTCGGGGTGATCGCGGCCGCGCTGTTCCTGAGCGGGCGGCGCCCGGGTGCGTACGCGCTCGGGCTGGCCCCGGTGGCCGTGGTCGGGCTGTCGGCCTGGCTCTTCCCGTTCTCCGGGACGCAGCCGATGAAGATCGGTTCGGCCGGGCTGCCGTTCCTGTTCGGGCTGCTGATCTTCTTCCTCGTGCCGCGCCGCTGGAAGACGGCCCGGATCGCCTCCGCGGTCTACGCCCTCGGGGTCTTCCTGACCTGGGCGATCGACTCCCAGATCGGCTCGAACGTCACCAGGCTGGTGATGCTGTTCGGCGGCGCCGTGCTGCTGGCGGCCCTCCCGTACGAGGTCCCGCGGTCGCGGCGCTGGTACGGCGTGCTGCTCGCGTTCGTCGGACTGAACGCCTGGATCACCACCAACAGCATCACGGACATCGTCCGCACCACGCCGGTCGCCGCCTGGAACCGGGAGCTGGCCCCGCTCGTGGACCAGCTCCGGAAGGAGGGCGCCGACCGCGGCCGGGTCGAGGTCGTCCCCGTCAGCAGCCACCGCGAGTCCTCCGCCTTCCCGTCGTACGTGAACCTCGCGCGCGGCTGGAACCGGCAGGCCGACCTGGAGCGCAACCCGCTCTTCTACGACGACACCCTCACCGCCGACAGCTACCGGGCCTGGCTGGAGCGCTGGGCCGTGCACTACGTGGTGCTGCCGGCCGACAAGCCCGATTCGGGGGGCGAGGACGAGGCGAAGCTGGTGCGCGCCGGGCTCCCGTACCTCCAGCAGGTGTGGGGCGACGCCAACTGGCAGCTCTTCAAGGTCGACCGGCCGACGGACCTGGTGACGGGGCCCGCCAGCGTGGTGCGGGCGGGCGCCGACCAGCTGGTCCTCGACGTGAAGCAGGCCGGCCGGGTGCGGGTGCGGATCCCGCACTCGCCGTGGCTGGGGCTGGTGGACGGGGAGGGCCGGCCGGTGCCGCCGCCGCAGGAGACGGCGGACTCCAAGGCGCGGGGCGCCGTGCCGAAGGAGTTCGCGAACACGGCCGGCTGCCTGTTCAAGGCGCTCCCGGACGGCGAGGGCGACGTGTGGACGGAGCTGCTGGTCCCGACGCCGGGGGAGTACCGGGTGGCGGCGAAGTACCAGCTGCCGCGGGGCACGCCCTGCCCGGAGGAGGTCATCCCGGCGGCGCTGGGGACGCCCGAGCGCCCGGCTCCGGCTGCCCCGTCCCCCTCCGCTCCCTGACATCTCCGCGTTGATGTCTTTACGCTCCGGTCCGGGTGCGTTGCTCTGTATATCTGCATACGATCCCAGTAGTCCGATTGGGTGCTTCCTGAGGGAGTTGACGACGGGATGACCAAAGAACAGAAGCGGGACGTCCGGGCGGCCATCGCCAAGGCGCAGGAGGCCGCGCAGCCGCCGCGCCCCCCGGGCCACGGCTTCGACGGTCCTGTACGGAGCAAGGTCAAGGGCGGACTGCACACGAAGGCCGCGCTGAAGCGGGCCGGCACTCCGCAGGGCGACCGCATCGGCGAGCGCACCAGTGGCCTGAGCTGACCCCTCGCGGGACGGCGCATCCGTGGTGGCGCAGCCCTTCCGGCAGCCCTTCCGGCTCCTGCCGGGAGGGCTTCGAACGTCCCGGGAGGCGATCTGGCCGGATCGCGCGGGATCAGGCCGGAACCCGCCGGTCGCCCGCCCGGGCGGGCGGATTACCGTGACCTGACCATGAACGAGATGCAGCGCGGAGCGCGGCTGCGGCCGCACCTGCGGCTGCCCGCCTGGACGTCGACCCTGACCTGGAAGGCCACGGTCTTCATCACCCTGATGTGCTGCGGGCTCGCCGCGCTGCTCGGCTGCCTCGTGCACGGCGCCATGACCCGCCAGACGGTCGGCACGGCCCGCGAGAAAGCGATCTCCAAGCTGGAGCGGACCGTGCAGCTCTACGAGACCGGTGCCCGCCTGCCCCGGGGCGAGGGCATCGACCCGCCCGGCCTGCCCCCGCGACTGCACGCCCTGGCGGCCGACGGGAAGCGCGGCACGGCGGTCGGCACGCACCGCGGGCGCCCGGTGATGTGGGCGGCCGCCCCCGCCGAGGACGGCGCCGCGATCGCCGTGTCCGTGGACTTCCGCGGAGCCGAGCGGACCATCGCCAACCTCGACCGGGCCATCCTCGGCTCCTCGGGCCTGGCCATCGGAATCACCCTCCTCATCGGCGCGGCCGGGGTCGCGCGGATCACCCGGCGCCTGCACGTGACCGCGCAGGTGGCGCGCCGGATCAGCGCCGGCGACCTGGACGCCCGGGTCGGCGACAGGGCGCGCACCAAGGACGAGGTCGCCGCCGTCTCCCGGGCCCTGGACACGATGGCCTCGTCGCTCCAGCGCAAGCTGGAGGCGGAGCAACGGTTCACGGCGGACGTCGCCCACGAACTCCGCACCCCGCTGACCGGCCTGAACGCGGCCGCCGAGCTCCTGCCGCCGGGCCGCCCGGCCGAGCTCGTACGAGACCGGGTGCAGGCGATGCGCTCGCTGACCGAGGACCTGCTGGAGATCTCCCGCCTGGACACGCGCAGCGAGCGCGTGGAGCTCGACTCGCACGACCTGGCCGACCTGGCGGCCCGCACGATCCTCGCGTCCGGCACGGACACGGCCCTGACGGTGCTGGCCTCCCCGCGGGTGGAGACGGACCGGCGCCGCCTGGAGCGGATCCTGGGCAACCTGGTGGCCAACGCGCACAGCCACGGCGCCGCCCCGGTGACGGTCACGGTGGACGGCCCGACCGTGACCGTCACCGACGCGGGGCCGGGCTATCCGGAGTACCTGATCATGACCGGCCCGCAGCGGTTCCGTACGGAGGGCACGAGCAAGGGCCACGGGCTGGGCCTGACCATCGCCCTCGGCCAGGCACGGGTCCTCGGCGCCACCCTCGCCTTCCGCAACCGGGCGGAGGGCGGCGCCGAGGCGCGCGTCACCCTCCCGGAGCCCTCGGTACCCGAGACCTCTGCGGTACCCGAGACCCCTGCGGCACCTGAGCCGCTTCCCGGCCGGGACGGCGACCCGGCTCCCGGCGCATGCGCCCGACGCGGCCGCTGAACCGCCCCGCCCGTCGCCGTACGACCGCCACGCGAAGAGGACCCCCGCCGTTTCCGGCGGGGGTCCTCGACTGTGCCCTCGGCAGGATTCGAACCTGCGACACCGGCTTTAGGAGAGCCGTGCTCTATCCCCTGAGCTACGAAGGCGGGGGCTTGTCGCGAACCTTGTCGGAAACCCCAGAGGGATCGCCCGAGCCGCTTCGGCAAGCGTGCTGGTCGGATGACGTGCGCCCGCCCGGGCGGAGCTGTCCTCGCGGACACTTTCCCCGGCACACACCTGGTAGTCGTCTGACCGCTGACAGCCTAGCGGATCGTGCTGGGAGTGGTCGCACGGATTGCCGTGGGAGTGGGCTTGAGGTGAAGGCATCGTCGTGACCTGGGGTTTCTGAGCGTCTGGGGTGGTGGGTGGGGAGGCCGGGGGTGCTGCACGGGTGTGGGCAGGCTGCTGGAGCGTCCGTTCTGTTCCGCTTGCCATGGATGGGGCCTTTTCAACGGAGCGACGGCCGCGCCCTGGGGTGGGCGCGGCCGTCGTGGGGTCGAGGGGTGTCAGGCGATGCGGAGGACCTGTTGGGCGTTGCTGCGGGCCTGGAGGTGGATCTGGTGGCTGGTGGCGTTCTGGGAGAGGGCGAAGCCGAGAACGAAGATCTTCTGGCGATCCACGCCGTAGGCGATCATGCGGCGATTCCAGAGGCTCTGGTCGAATTGGCTGTGTACGGACTCGGAGTCGGCGCGGTAGGGGTAGAGGAGCTGGTGGGTGAGGCTGGCCTCGGGGATCTGCTGAAGGTATTCGGCTCGGTGGAAGCCGCGTTCGCTGTCGCTCTTGATGCGCTTGCCGGTGTCTGCGGAGCGCAGGGTCCGGTCGGCGGGGGTGGTGGTGATGCCGACGGGGACGCGGTAGTCGTGGTCGCCGTGGCGGCAGGGGATCTTGAGGACGTGGTACCAGCGGCTCTTGGCGGCTCCGGCACGGTGCTCGAGCTTGGTGATGGGGAGGGGTTCGAGGATGCGGGTGCCGTCGTCGATGCGGATGCTCTCGGCGATGCGGCCTTGGTCGCACCAGAGCTCGTGACCGCTTCGGCAGGGGCTGATGCGTTCGTAGAAGACGGGGGCGACGGATCCGTGCTGCTTGTTGATGGCCAATAGGCCGGCCCGGGCGAGGGCGTCGCGGTGGACACCGCGGAAGGCTCCGTCGTAGACGACGCCCATGCAGTGGGGCAGTGCGTCCTTCAGCATGCGGAACTGGCGTACGGCGATGGCTGCTTCGTCTTCGTACTCGCCGCCGGCGACGTGGGCGAAGCTGAGGATGACGCGGGTCCAGTAGCCGGTGTCGCGGCCGGAGGCGAAGAACCACTTGGTGCCGCGTACCCGCCGCTTCTCCTTCTCTCCGTTCTCGTAGTAGATGCGGGCGGCCGGGTCGACGCGGTGGTTTCGGATCAGGCCGGTGTCCTCGTCCGCGATCTCCACGGCGCGCGCTTTGGAGGGTGCCTTGGGGACGGTGGCGTCGCCGACGAGGAGCTGTCGGCGTTCGGGGCGGCTCCATACCTTGGGCGTGTCCGAGGGGAACAGCCCTTGGCTCAGGGCTTGCTGGGCGGCATACCTGCGGAACGCTTCCTCGAGTGCGTCAGTGGCCGGTACGAGGAGGTTGTTCAGGGCGTCCTGGTACTGCCCGCGGGAAGGTGCGGTGAGGGGCAGGGCTGCCGCTGCCCTGCGGCCCAGGTGGCGGCGGATGCTCGCCCTTACGCTGCGCCAGTCCTGGGGAGAGGCGAGGAGTCCTGTGGTGGAACGCTTGGACTTCTTCACCGGGGTGAGGGCGGCCATGATCAGGTAGACGATGCCCGGGTACTCGCGGGGGCAGCCGACGACGTTCGGCGGGGGTAGGAGTTCCGCCATCTCGTAGAGGAGCGGGTAGTCGAGGCAGTCGCGGACGCGCTCCGCGATGCTGCGCTGGTCCTGGTCGGTGAGCTGGCGTTTGCGGTTCGGGCGTTCGGGGTGAGACTTGGGGGTTCCGAAGACGTCGTCAGGCACGGGCCGGGCCCCCGTCGGTGTAGGCGGGGTCGGTCTGCCAGTCGTAGCCGACGATGGAGGCGGCCCTGTCCAGGGATCGGAGCCCGAGCCTTCGGGCGGATTCCTCGATGCGGCCGGTCACCTCGAAGGTCTCGACGGCGGCACGGGTGGTGACGGAAGCCGGGGTGACGTCGGGTTCCCCGTCAAGGCCGATCCTGCGCAGCAGATCGCGGAGCGCGACACACGTGCGCGATTGCAGGGCCGGATCGGGTGCCGGGGTACAGGACACTGCGAGGCGCGCGGTGGTCTTGTCCGGGTGCTGAGCGAGGACGTGGCGGGCTCGATCGGCCAGTACGTGGCGGCTCCAGGCGTCCAGCCGGCACCAGCGGGGGTCGTATTTGCGCGCTCCGTGCATCCAGACGCGGCTGTGCGGCAGGTCGAGGTCGGCCACGACGCTGTGCCCGATCTCGCCGCTGTGCCCGCCGGCCAGGGCGAGGGCGGCCGCGGCTGCGTGCCGGGTGGGCCGGGCCGCGTATGCGGCGTGGTGGCGCAGCAGTACGGCCTCGTCTTCGGTGAGAGGGCGGGAACCTTCGTAGGTGCGGGCGGGCAGGACGATGTTGCGTGTCGGATCCTGGTCGCTCAGGCCGAGCTCGTGCAGGGTGCGGAAGGCGGTTCGCAAGACGCTTCGGCGGACTCGGCGGGTAGCCACCGCCGAGTCCGAGACGTGGCCGTGGCGGCTCCGGCCCTTGGCGTTCACGAAGTCCTCGGCGATGCCATCGGTGACGTCCGAGATGAGCAGTACGCCTCGCGCAGTGGCGTTCCGTCCGAACCTCTTGATGAGGAGACCGAACTTGTCGAAGGTCTGCTCGGACATCTCGTCGAGGGCGGTCATCTCCCGCCATGCGTCGATGACGAGGTCGATGGCATGGATGAGAGACAGGTCGCTTCCCATGATGACGGTCCTCCGGAGGGTCGGGGAGAGCAGTTCGACCCCTCCCCCGACCCTCTGAATGGGAAGATTCGAATGATTCATTGTGTTCCGTACTTGCACCATTACGGTGGGCATGTGTGATCTCCGCTGCAACCCGAGGTGGGCGAATGGATGAGGACGCGCCGAAGAGACCCCGGGCAGGACGGCCCGGGGCGTCACTCGGTGCGGCGGGGCGAGCCGGCCTGGCTAGGCGCGGGCCGCCGGCCCTCGGAGCGAGCTCACGAGGGTCCCGTAAGCCCGCATGGCCGCTACGAAGGTGTCGTCGGGTAGCGCCATGGTCTCTTCGACGGAGCTGAGGAACAGGCCTGATCCCGGAGCGGCGGGGGGCGGGGGTGTGGGGATGGAGCCCGGGAGGCGGACCAGTCCGTCCTTGGCGACGTGGACGATCAGGGCGTAGTCGAGCCAGTCCACCAGATAGAGCCCGCGTTCGGGCGCCGCTGCGGGCAGCCCTTGGCCGAGCTCTTCGGCGAGCGTGGTCCTCTGCCGCGGCCCTTGTCGCAGGAGGCGCTTGGCGGCCTTGGTGAACCAGGCGGACTGCCAGTGGTCATGCAGGAAGAGGCGAGCGCGGGCGGAGTCCTCCGCCCGGAGCCGCGTCAACTGAAAGCCGGCATCGGTGACCGAAAGGGCTCCGTGGTGCGTCTCCAGCAGGCCGGCTTGACGAAGAAAGCCCTGCGAGGAGGAGATGTTGGAGGCGCTGAGCCCCACCTTGGTGGCGATCTCCGAGACCGGGATGGCCAGGCGGTCGTCGCCGCCCAGTTCGGCGACGGCGTCGACCACCTTCAGCTGCCGCAGGGTGGCCATTCCGCCGGTGGGCATGATGATGCGGACTTTGTCTGCGGCACTCATCGAACACCCCCGTGGGGGTACCGGGGCGTCAGACTGCTGCTGGCATGTAGGGGCCAGTGGTGCATGAATGCGTCAGATGGCATGGTGTGGGCCCTCATTTATGATCAAGTGCTGAATGCACAAAATTCCCGAGGGCCGGGTGGGCCGCTACTCCATGGCCTAGCCTGGAGGCGGCGCGTGGGCCCTCAGCTGACGTGTCACGGCGTCGCCAGGGTCTTGACCACCCAGGCGGCGCCTTTTTTCTGTTTGGAAGATGGCGATCTCTACGTGCGCGGCTCCTTGCTGACCAGTCGGTAGAGTCCGCGGCCGACAATGAGGACCTTCCCCTTGGCCCGCATGTGGCTCGCGCAGTTGGTGATCTGCCGAGGTGTCGCGTCCGGACGCTCCAGCTGGGCATGGGCGACGATCTTGGAGGTCGGTGTATCCAGGCCGTCCGCGAGCGCTTCGAGGACCAGCTCTGTGAGGGACTTCTGCTCCGTGTCGACGCCCGAGGCCGGCCGCCCCGCCGCCTGATGTGGCACACCGGAGTCACGGGCGTCGGAGCCGGAGCTCTGCGGCTCCGCGGGATTCGGGCGATCACCTGGATCCGTCGGTGGATGTGAGGGCTGCTTCGCCCCCAAGAACTCCTCGGCCTGGCGAACCGTGTCGCTCACGGCCGACAGTCGTACGTCGGCCGCCAGGAGGGATCGCTCCGCTTCTTCGAAGCGACGTTGGAGGTCGGCCATCTCTTGTCGCACCTCGGCCAACACGCCAGTCGCGATGACCCATTTGGCGTGTTCCCCGGCCTGGATCTCGCGAAGGTGTTCAACGAGAGGGTGCGCGGACCCCGCTCCTGTTGTGGTCATGCTCCGCTCCCCTCGGATGATCCACCCACAAGCTAGCGAGCCTTCGCTCGCTCCGCAGGCAAATGCATAGATGCGAGCGTGCAGAGTCTCTGGGGTTGGGTGCAACTCCGCTGTAAGTGACTCGTGTTGGAGGCCATGTCTCTTATGACTTGCATGATTTCTCCGGTCTCGGTGCATCTGAGAACGCTTGCCGGAGTGGCGCATCGGGCGCGCGTAGTAGTCGAGTGGCGCGCGAGGGGCCGGGTGGTGTCGTCGCCCGCCACCACGGAGCGCTGCCGAAACCCTGGAATGTGCCGCACCGACGGCTCGTGGACCCTTACGCTGTTCCGTACTTGCAACACACAAGAGGTCTCCGTTGCGGGATCCGAGACAATGGAAGGGTCGGCCCCATGGGTACGTGGGATGATCTCGGCATGCCCCGGAGCAGCAACGACAAGCAGCCGCGCGACTACGTCGTGGACGGCGCTTGGCCCAATGCCGCTCTCGCTCCTGATGCTCCGGTCAGTGCCTACTACGGCCAGTCCCTCTCCCGGAACCTCGCGCGGGCCATGTCCTCCACCGGACATACGCTGCGCAGCCTCGCGGCAGCGACCGGCCTGACCCATTCGACGATCAGCAGGGTGCTCAACGGCAGGGTCATGCCGGACTCGGGCACGCTCGCCCGCTTGGAAGCGTCCTTCGGTTTCCAGATCTGGCCCGGGCCGGCGGCGCTGCCGCCCGCGCCGCCCGAGTCCTGAGGTCGCCGACTACCCACCCGTTCGGTCCGCCCGGAGTGCGTCGCGCTCCCGACGGGCCATTCTTTTTCTTGTGGGTATGTATGCACCAGAGGTGCGGCGGCGTGTGGTGTATCTCGTGTGCTTCGACGACCTTCACCGGATGGGCCTTGTCCAGTACTCGCCGGGGCTCATGAGCCTCCCCATGGGCGCGTGTGCCCCGGGTGAGTCGTACAGAGCGGCTGCATGCCGACTCGCTGCCGGCTTGGCTTTCCGGTTCGGCGGCACGGTGGCCCGGCTGGATGGCGTGTCGCCCGGTGACGGCGCACATCGGAAGGCACGTCTGTTCACGATGCACGTCGAAGGCGGCCCCGGGCCATCACAGTTGTGGCTTCCGTGGCGCCAGGCGCTCGGGGAAGTGGCGCACCTCGGAATCCCGGAGCTCGAGCCGTTCCTGGAGGGCTACCTCGAAGGCTGGATCCCGGACGGCTGGATCACGCTCACCTCGGATCGGCGGAACTGACCGGGTGGGGCTTCCTCTCCGCTGATGCCACGGCGAGCACCGTCGTGAGCAACGAAGTGGCGACGAGGGCTGCGAAGAGCGGGGAGTAACCGCCGAACTGCGTGGCGAAGGCGGCTCCGGCCCAGTTTCGCTGAGGCCCATCATGTGGGGTGGCCGCGATACTGGCCGCCCCACCCGCACCATCCGGATCCCGAGGCAGTCTTCACAGGTCCGGAGATCGACGAGCTGCCCGCCGAGGGCATCTGGTGGCGTGCTCGAAGCAAGACCCCGGCCCGCACTTTCGACGCCGCGCGCGGCCGGAACGCTGGCCGCCCTCCTCTACGACTGGATCGGAACGCTTCCGTCTGCCGGTCGCCGACCTCCCCTCTCTCGGCAAGCCCGACCCTGAGACCGCGGCCGAGATGGTCCGCACGACGTGGGGGCTGGGGAACGCCCCGGCACCGAACATGGTGCACCTACTGGAGGCGCACGGCGTCCGAGTCTTCCCGCTCGCGCCCGACTACGCGGAGGTCGACGTTTTCGCCGTCTGGCGCGGGAGAACCCCGTTCGTCTTCCTGAACACGATGAAGTCCGCCGAGCGCAGCCGCTTCGACGCCGCCCACGAATTCGGGCACCTCGTTCTGCATGGCACCGACCGCGAGTGCGCCGGCCCCGAGGCCGAGCGGCAGGCGAATGACTTCGCCAGCGCCTTCCTCATGCCCGCTTCGAGCGTGCTGGGCCACATGCCGACCGGGGCACACGTCGATCAGATCCTCAAGGGCAAGGCCATCTGGAACGTGTCCGCGATGGCCCTGACCTACCGCATGCACGACCTCGGACTACTCACCGACTGGCAGTAC